>JADLAB010000118.1 GCA_020848455.1 Polyangiaceae bacterium | reverse complement strand
GGGTACGGCGTGAGCGCGCTCGTCGGGGCCTCGGCGTAGATCGCCTCGACCCCGGGCGGCAGGGGCGCGAGCCCGTCGTCGGAGCACCCGGCCGGGCAGAGCAGGAGCGCGAGGCAGGCGAGGCGGCGCATCGCCCACCAGCATAGCGGCGGCGCCGCGCGGGCAGAACCCGAGCGGCGAGCCAATGATATCGGGGCATGGCGGCTCGAGTAGGGTACTCCCCTACACGCGGACGGGTTTTGTCCCGCGAGCGCGCTGCTTCGCGACGCCTTAACCCATCAGCAGGAGACCCTCGGGCACTGCACCCGCGCGCTCGCGGTGGTCGCGGCTGGCGCGTGGTGAGAACACGGGCGGCAGCCGTCGCCGAGGACGGCGGGCGTGCCGGGCTCGCATCGCAGGAGGGAGCGGCCATGATCCGAGACCAGCTCATCCAATCGCTCCACCATCTGGGCATCAACCGGAACAACTTCCGCGTGCTCAAGCTTCTGCCCCTCCTCTACGTCGCCTGGGCGGACGGGAAGATGGACGGGGTCCAGAAGGAACGGATCGTCGCTCTGGCCCACGACCACTTCACCATCGGGGCCCAAGGCGAGGCGGTGCTGCGGCACTGGCTCGAGCGCCCGCTCACGAAGGCGCAGTTCCTCGACGGCCTGCACGAGATCTTCGTCCTCGCGCACGCACCGGACGAGTGGGAGTTCGACCTCGACGAGCTGCAGGGCTTGCTCGTCCACGCCGAGGCCATCGCCCGGGCGACCGCGGAAGCCATGGGGGCTGGCCCCGCGTCCGTCTCCCCGGCTTCGGAGCGCGCGCTCGGCGACATCGCGCGCGCGCTCCAGATCGACACGGGCGAGAGCTGGGCGCGGCTCATGGCGGAGCTCGCCGACGACGAGCCGCACGAGGATTTCGGCGACGAAGAGCGCTCGCGCGTAGAGCTCACGGCGGCGGCGCGCGGCAGCGCCGCGCAGTCGGGCGCGGTCGGGCTCTTCGCGCCCGGGCGCGGGTAGGGACGACGGGGCGGCGACCGGTCAGACCGACAGCACGCCGGGCCAGTGCCGCAACCACTCCCGCCGGCGGGCGAGCCGCTGCCAGGCGGGATCCTCGCGGTCCACGCGGACGGAGCCGGCGCAGAAGGCGTCGATCCGTGCCTCGAGCGCTCCGGCGACGGCCTCGTCCTCGACGAGGAGCAGGAGCTCGCTCTCCCAGTAGCTCGCGGTGACGTCCAGGTTGGCGCTGCCGATGGCGCACACGCGACCGTCGACGCTCATGATCTTGGCGTGGACGTGCGGGTGCACGAGGCCGAGGTCCGGAGCCCACCCCGGCACGTCGCGCACCGCGAGCTCGAAGCCCTCGGCCCCCGCCGCGACGAGCGCGTCCATGCGGGAGTGGACGAGCCAGGTCGCGGCGGTGCGCGCCGTCGCCCACTGACCCTCGAAGGGCTCGCCGCCGTGGGTGGGCGTGGCGCGGCCGAAGAGCGTGCGCACGCGGACGCCGCGCGCGAGCGCGCGCAGCAGCGCGTGCTGGATCTCGAGCAGCAGCGGGAAGCCGCTCACCGCCACGACGTGCGTGCGGGCCGTCTCGATGAGCGCGAGGTACGCCTCGAGCGTGCCGGCGTCGCAGAGCCCGCGATGGACCACGACGCGGGCCGGCGTCGTACCGGCCGGCGGCTGCTCCACCACCTCGAAGGGGGCGCCGCCCGCGCCGGTCCAGGCCTCGAGGAAGGAGCGCTCCAGCGTGGCGACGGCCGGCCCGAGGAGGCGCGCCCCGGCGTCGAGCCACGGCACGTCGCGCCACGGGGTGCTCGGCACGACGTTCACCTCGTCGAAGCCCGTGTAGTACTCGGCGGCGAGGTTGCGGCCGCCGAGCAGCGCCAGCCGGCCGTCGGCCACCACGAGCTTGCCGTGATCCCGCTGCTTCAGATCCTCGAGCGAGGGCACCCCCGCGAGCGGCCGCGACACGCGGAGCTCGACGCCGGGGCACGCCGCCAGCCGCTCGAGCAGCGGGTTGCGCATCCCGAAGGACCCGTGCAGACCGTGGAGCGAGTCGACGAGCACGCGCACGGCGACCCCGCGCCGCGCGGCCTCCCGGAGGGCGGTCTCCACCCGGCGACCGAGGTCGTCGTCCGTGGCCATGTAGCTCTGAAGGTGCAGGCGCTGCGCTGCGCCCTCGATGGCGCCGAGGAGCCAGCGCCGCGCCGTCGCGTTGTCGAGCTCGAGCTCCACGCGATGGCCGTCGAGCCGAGCGGCGCCGGTCGTGGCGTCGAGCCGCGCGCCGAGCGAGCTCGGCCGCGGCGCCGGGGTCGGCCGCTCCCACGTGCGGCCCGCGAGCTCGGCCGCCGAGAGCGCCACGAAGCCCACGGCCGCGGGCGCGCGCGGGCCGTGGTGGACGATCGCGGCGACCGGGAAGCCCGTGCGCAGCAGGCGCGTAGCGACCCGCGCCAGCCGCACGGCGTCGATGGACTCGCTCACGTCGGCCGCGTCGCCCTCGTCGAGCACGGCGCGCGCGTCGACGACGCGCGCCGCGAGCCCGGCCGCCCGCAGCCGGTCGCGCAAGAGGTGGCAGCTCCGCGAGGGGCGCAGGCGGACGGCGAGCAGCTCCGCGCCGTCGACGGCCGCGAGCGCCGGCAGCTCGGCGTCGGGCAGGTCCACGTCGAAGAGCACGAGCGGCCTCGGCCCGGGGCGGACGATCGTCACCCAGCGCTCGATCGCGGCGACCGGATCCTCGGAGGCGCGATCGCGGACGCGGAACAGCCCGAGCGACTCGGCGCCGAGCCCGGGCGGGAGCTCGGCCTCGCCGCCGTGCGTCGTCACGAGCGCTGCCACCCGCCCCTCGTGCACGAAGGCGATCTCCTGGTCGGCGATGGGCGGATTGCGGCCCACGCCGAAGGCGTGCTCGACACGCACGCGCACGACGCCGCCGTCGTCCACGAGGTCGGCCACGTCGAGCGGGCGCTCGATCGCGGGTCTGCCTGGCACGAGCGGCGGCAGGACCAGGATGGGCGTCGAGCCGGGCACGCTCCGCAGGAGCGAGCCCGGGTAGCGCGCGAGCACGACGAGATCGACCGAGCGCAGGCGCGCCAGCTCGTCGAGCGCGCGCCACGGCGCCGGCACGCCCGCCCCGGCGAGCTCCACCGACGCGCGGATGCCCGCGACCTCCAGCGCCGAGGTGAGCTCGATGCCCGACGGCAGCGCGAACGCGAAGATCGTGGCGTGCATCGCGGGGTCGCCGTGATCGCGCAGGAAGCGCGCCACCGAGACCTGCGCGCGCTCCCCGAGCGCGACGCAGAACAGCTCGCGGACGGGCCGCCGGGCCTCGGGCGCGTGGGTCGTGGGGACCCAGAGCACCGCCACCGGACGGCGCTTGCGCAGCTCCGCGAGGACGGGGATGGCGGCGAGCGGCACCGGACCGGCGACGACGAGCTCGACGCCCGAGGCGGCGACGACGTCTCCGAGGGACTCGGCGTCGAGCGCCGGCACGAGCCCGACCTCGGTCTCGGGCGCGACGCGAGCCGCGGCGTCGCGGAGGCGGTCGAGCCACGGGCTCGCCGGCTCGGGCGGCTCGGGCGGGCTCGCGCCCGACCACCACGAGGACGGCTGGGCGGGGGGGCAGGCCACGACGACGAGCCGCTCGGCCTCGGGCGCGAGGCCGCGCGCGGCGGCGAGCGCCGCGCCCGGATCCGAGCCGAGCTCGGCCACGAGCAGCACCCGGCGGTACCTCATGCGCCGCTCGGGCTCGCGCGGAGCGGCATCCGCTCGAAGGTGCGTCCGTCGGGTGAGAGGACGTGCGCCTCGGCCGAGGCGAGGCTCCCGTCGTCGGCGATGGTGTAGGCGTTGAACCCAGCCCGCACCGCGGGGGCGGGGTGATCGAGCGCGGCGCCGCTCGCGCCGATGGCGTCGAGCCAGCCCGCGTCGGTTCGGAGGCGGCGGCGCACGCGCAGGTGCAGGTGCCCGAAGAGCACGAGGCCGCGCGCGAGCGGCGCGAGCACCCGGCAGAGGCGCGCGGCGTCGACGAGCCCGTCGCGCAGCTGCAAGAGCCTGAGGCGGTCGTCGACCGGCGGGTGGTGGATGAGCACGACCGGCGTGCGCCGGGCGACCTCGGGGTGGGCGAGCACCGCCTCGAGCGCCGCGAGCTCGGCGTCGCCGACGAGATCGCTCGCGATGAACGGTGGTCGCGGCACCGCGCTCGACAGGGCGATGATCGCGGCGGGCCCGCGCAGCTTCACGCAGGGGAAGGGGCCGGCGCGGAGGGCGCACGCGAGCGCGGGCAGATCGCTCCTCAGGAAGGGTCCGAAGTGGTGGGCGAAGCGCCGCGCCTCGTGGATGTGCGGCAGGTAGACGTCGTGGTTCCCCGGCACGACCGTCACCTCGACCGTCCGCGCCGCGCCGTCGAGCAGCGCGCGCGCCTCCTCGAACTCCCGCTCGAGCGAGAGGTTCGTGATATCGCCCGTCACGACGAGGTGGTCGGCCCGCGCCGCCGCCGCCGCGAGCACGGCCGCGAGGTAGGCGCGGCGGTACACGCGACCGCGCTGCCGGACGAGGTTCGCGTAGCCGGTGAGGCGCTTGTTGAACAGCATCTGCCGCCACTCGACGCCGTGGGGCGACAGGACGTGCAGATCCGACACGTGCGCGATGCGGAGCACGGGTCCTAGGCTCCTCCAGCGCGCCGCGCCGTGCCAGCACTTCCCGTGCTTGGGTGAGCGAGGGCAGAGCGGCGTTTCCATCGCGGAACGCCGGGTTGCGCATTCGACCCGTGCGGGACCGCCCGGCGAGGACGCATGTTGGGAGCATGCGTCGGCGCGCCCTCCTCCAGTCTGCCCTCGCCGGGGGCGCGGCCCTCTTCGCGGGTTGTGGGCGCGACGCCACGGGGCGCGAGCCCGGGAGCACGGCCATGCAGACCACCGCAGCGTCACGCGCCGGGCGGATGCCCGTCCTCTTCCTCGCCCACGGCTCGCCGCTCCTGCGCGACGACGCGCGCTGGGTCGACGAGCTCGCCGGCTGGGCGCGGGCGTTGCCGCGGCCGCGCGCCGTGCTCGTCCTGTCCGCGCACTGGCTCGACGCCCCGCTCACCGTGGGGGCGACGCGCCCGGTGCCGCTGCTCCACGACTTCTACGGCTTCCCGCGCCGCTACTCCGAGGTCCGCTACCCGGCGCCCGGCGCTCCCGAGCTCGCGGCGCGCGTGCGCGCGCTCGCGGCGGCCGCGGGGCCCGTCGCCGACGATCCCGAGCGCGGGCTCGACCACGGGGCCTACGTGCCCCTCGTCGCGATGTACCCCGAGGCCGACGTGCCGGTGCTGCAGGTGTCGCTGCCCACCCTCGAGCCGGCCGAGCTCGTGGCCCTCGGGCGCAGGCTCGCGCCGCTCCGCGATGAGGGCGTGCTCGTCGTCGGCAGCGGCTTTCTCACGCACAACTTGCGCGCCGTCGCGTGGGACGGCGGGGCGCCCCCGTCGTGGGCCACGGACTTCGACGCCTGGTGCGCCGAGGTGCTGGCAGCGCGCGACGTCGACCGGCTCGCGCGCTACCGCGAGCTCGCGCCCGGGGTGCGCCAGGCCCTGCCGACGCACGAGCACTTCGCGCCCGTGGCGGTCGCGCTCGGGGCCTCGCTCGACCACGCCGAGGGCGTGAGCTTCCCCATCGACGGCTTCGCGTACGGCTCCTTCACGAAACGCTCGGTGCAGTTCGGCTAGATCGGCCCGTGGTAGAGTGCCCGCCGCGGGGGCTCCGCGCGGCAGGGGACGCCGCGGCGGCCTGCCCCGAGGAAGGACGTCGCGAGTCATGGTGAGCTTCTCTCCGCGTGAACGCTACGCGCCCTGCGAGGCGTGCGGGACCGTCGTGTCGCTGCCGCTCCAGGGCGGCCAGGCACAGTGCGGCCGCTGCCGGGCGGTCGTCGCGGTGCCGCCACGACCGGAGACCTCGGTGGCGCGCTCGGCGCCCACCCACGAGCAGGCCCGCCGCGCGACCCTGCGCGCGCAGGACGGTCGCCCGCTCCTGCCGCCCCCGGGGCTCGAGACGCTGGCGTCGGGCAGCGACATCGCGGGGCACAAGCTCGAGGAGGCGCGGCTCATCTGGAACGGGACGCGGCGACAGCTCGCGAGCCAGCCGGCGGACGTCGCGGCGGCCGAGCGGCTCGTGTGGCTCACCATGATCCTGTCGAACACGCTCACGAGGAGTGGCGACTTCGCCACGCAGCGCGCGCTCTTCGAGGCCGCGCTCGAGGTGCTCATGCTGCCGCGGCACCGGCAGACCGTGCGAGGCTACCTGGCGCGCATCGCTGCCCGCCACGAGGACTTCGACGGGGCCGAGGCCTGGCTCGCGGGCTGCGACCCGGCGAGCGAGGACCTGCAGAGCGACAGCTCCTACCGGATCTCGCGCGCGATGATCGACACCGGCCGCCTCCGGCCGCAGGCCGTGCTCGAGGTGCTCGGTGGCACCTTCGAGGAGGTACCGATCATGGACGCGATGGACGCGACCGCGACCGTGCTCCGCGCCAACGGCTGGGAGAAGCTCGGCCATCCGGACCGCGCGCAGCAGGTGCTGTCGCAGTTCATGAGCGCGCGGCGCGGCACCGCGAGCGTCATCGAGAGCATCGTCGGCGCGATGCCGCCGGGCTGGCAGGTGTGCGCCCAGTCGATCGCGGGGGCGCGCCAGGTCGTGCGCCAGGAGACCGGGGCGCGCGCGGCGGCCGGCGGCGGCGGCGCGATCATCGGCTACATCGTGCTCGTCAGCGGCTGCATCCCGCTCTTCGTGCTCGCGGGGCTCGCGGCGAGCGGGATGTTCCAGGTGCAGCTGCTCTTCATGCTGATCTTCCCGGTCGTGTTCGGGGGCATGGGCCTGCGCATGATCCTCGCCGCGAAGCGCGCGCGCGAGATCGCGACGCACGGCATCCACGGGCGCGGGCGCGTCGTCAACGTGCAGGGCACCGGGACGCGCATCAACGGCGTGCCGGTCCTGCGCATCGACGTGCAGATCGAGGTGCCCGGCCACCCGCCCACGGTCGCCGCCACGAAGCGCCTCATGTCCCCGCACGTGGCCGGCTCGCTCATGGGCCGCGAGCTCGGGGTCATCTGGCACCCGAAGTACCCCGCCGAGGTCGTGCTCGACATCTGACCGACCGGGCTGCGGGCGCACAGCGTGGACGCGGTCGACCTCGCTCTGCTCGCGCTCGTGAGTGCCGTCGCGGGGGCCGTCAACGCCGTGGCGGGCGGGGGCACGCTCCTGTCGTTCCCCGCCGCGCTCGCGGCCGGCCTGCCGCCCCTCGTCGCCAACGCCACCAACGCCGTGGCGCTCTTCCCGGGGCAGCTCGCCTCGGCCTGGGCCTACCGGCGCGAGCTCGGGCGCGACCGGGCGGTCGTGGCGGCGCTCCTGCCCTCGGCGCTGCTCGGCGGCATCGCGGGCTCGCTGCTCTTGCTCGCGACGCCCGCCGCGTGGTTCGACGCGGCCGTCCCGGTGCTGGTGCTCGGGGCGACGGGCCTGCTCCTAATCCCGAACCTGCGCCGGCCCGCCGCCAGCGTGGAGGCGAGCGCCACCGCGCCGTGGCAGCTGCCACGGCCGCTCGTCCTGCCGCACCTCGGCCACTTCGCGGCGGGCGTCTACGGCGGCTACTTCGGGGCCGGGCTCGGCATCCTCTTGCTCGCGCTCTACGGCTGGCTCGGCGGGCGCGATCTGCACCGCATGAACGGCGTCAAGACGCTCGTCTCGGCCGTCGTCAACTCGGCCGCGTGCGTCGCGTTCGTGATCGCGGGCGTCGTCGAGCCCGTCCCCGCCGGCGCGATGGCGCTCGGGGCGATCGCGGGCGGCCTCTTCGGTGCGGCGGGCGCGCGCCGCGTGCGCGCCTCGCTCGTGCGCTGGGTGGTGGTCGGGATCGGACTCGCCATCGGCGTGGCGCTCGCCTGGCAGCGCCTCGGGCGGCACGGCCCCTAGCGCACCGAACAGGTTGAAACCTGCTGCAATCCGCGATCTTGCGCGATCTTCGCGCCAAACTCCCTCCGGGCTCCTCGACGTAGCAGCAGTACGCCTGCGTCGCCCTCCAGTCCGTACGACGCAAACCTCACGCCACCTCACGGATTTCGCGACGTTCTCAACCTGTTCGGTGCTCTAGGGCTTGCGCGCGACGATGAGGCTCGGCCGGCTCGAGGTGTCGACGTAGCCGAAGCGAAACGGCAGGGGGCGCGCGGGCCCGGCGCGGAACAGGGCCACCATGGCACGGGTCCCGGCGCCGCTCGCGGGGATGCGCGTGCCGAGGAAGGACCCGTAGGTCTCGAGGACGAAGCCCGCCCGCGTGGCGACCTCCGGGAGCAGGCCCGAGCTGTCCGAGATGCCGAAGGCCATGTGACCCGTGAGATAGTCGCGCACGAGGTCGAAGCCCGGACCCCACAGGAGGTAGCTCGAGGCCTTGACGAGCACGGCGACCGGGCCCTTGGCGGCGAGGTGCAACAGGAGCGCACCGTTGTCGGCGAGCGCGGCGTCGCCGAGGTTCGCGGCCACGTGCCGGTGGATGGCGAGCGGTGCCGCGTCTGCGGCCGCCCGAGCGCGGTGGGCGATCTCGACGTTGGCGAACGCCTCGGAGAAGTCGGGTGGGAACCAGCTCTCCTTGCGGCGCGCCGCCACGGTGCCGTCGGCGGCGCTGATGTCCTCGTCCGAGAGGTACCGCACCCGGCCGTCGGGCTCGAGGCGGAAGAAGCGCATGTGGACGGGCTCGCGGTCGTGGAGCGCGAGCCCCACGAGGACGAAGGCGATTTCCCCGGGGATGTCGCCGTGCTGCGTGAACTTGAGCGTGTCGCTGAAGCTGAAGCTGCTCGTCGCGAGCAGCTCGTCGAGCTGGCGGCGCAGCGCGGCGAGGCTGCGGTCGAGCGCGGCCGCGCCGAGCCCGCCGAGGCGCCGCGGGTCGCCGGCGAGCTCGAGCGACAAGGTCGTGAGCTCCCCGGCGCGCGGGTAGACCGCGAGCGCCGTCGCGACGTCTCCCCCGGCGAAGGGGTACACGACGGTCGTCGGCAGGGTGGGGGGCTCGACGCCCGCGACGAAGTCGCGCACCTTGCCGAGGTGCGCGCGGAAGCTCGTGAGCTTCGGGCCGAGCGCGGCGCAGTGCCGCTCGACGGCGCCGGCGTCGAGCTCCGGTGGCAGTGCGTCCGCGCCCGCGCAGGCGGCTACCCGCTGGAGCAAGCGCGCCTCGGCGCCGAAGTCGCGCCCCTCGAGCGGCGCAGGAGCGGGGGGCGCGACCGGGCCCGGCGCCGCCGGCGCGCCCGAGCTCGCGCTCGCCGCGACCCGCCCGACGACCGCCGCCGACGGGCCCGGCGGTGGCACGGAGAGCGGCGCCGGAGGGGTCTGGCAGGCGCCGAGCAGCGTGCACGCGAGCGCGGCGCCCACCCGGCGCAGGCGCCGTGGCCGAGGTCGCTCGCTCGGTCGCGACGTCGCCATCGAGCTCACACGAGCTCGTCGATGGGGCCCGCGCCCTCGCGCAGCACCCGCACCTCACCGGTCGACAGATCGACGATGGTGGTCGGCTCGAGGCCGCCCGTCTCGCAGTCGATGACGAGGTCGAGCGTCGGGTAGCGCTCCTGGATCTCCCAGGGGTCGATGAGCGGCTCCTCGCCGTCGCGGCTCGCCGTGGTGTTGATGAGCGGCCGACCGAGGGCGCGCACCAGGGCCTGCGTCACCGGGTGGTCCGGCACGCGGATGCCCACAGTCTTCTGCCGGGTCATGGCGATCTTCGGCACCTCGCGCGTCGCCTGCAGCACGAAGGTGTAGGGGCCCGGCAGGTGGTGCCGCAGCACGCGGTAGGTGGCGTTGTCGACGACGGCGTAGCGCGCGATGTCCGACAGATCCGGGCAGATGAAGGACAGGGGCTTGCCCTTGGCCATGGCCTTGAGCATGTGCAGCTCCTCGATGGCCTGCTTGTTCATCAGGTCGCAGCCGAGGCCGTACACCGTGTCGGTGGGGTAGGCGATGAGGCCGCCGTTGCCCAACACCTCGGCGGCGCGGGCAATCTTGCGAGGCTCGGGGTGGTCGCGATGGACGGACAGCAGCATGGCTCTCGGCGCGCGCGTCAGCCCTTGAGGGCCTCGCTGCCGCCGATGATCTCCATGAGCTCCTTGGTGATCGCCGCCTGGCGAGCGCGGTTGTACTGCAGGGTCAAGCTGGCGATCATGTCGGTGGCGTTGCTGGTCGCCGAGTCCATCGCCGTCATGCGGGCGCCGAGCTCGCTCGCCATCGACTCGTAGAGGGCGCGCAGGATCGAGATCTGCACGTACATCGGTACGAGCTCGGCGAGCAGCGCCTCCTCGTTCGGCTCGAAGATGAAGCTGTGCGCGGGCTCCTCGGGCCCGCCACCCTCGCGCTCCTCGTCGTGTCCTTCGTCGGTGTCCGCGACGGGGAGCAGGCGCTCGACCGTCACGCGCTGGGTCATGGCGCTCTTGAACTCGTTGTAGACGAAGTAGATGGCGTCGAAGGGCTGCGCGGCGTGGAGGAAGGGCGCGAGGATGCGGCGCCCGAGCAGGCGCGCGCTGTCCCAGCCGAGCTTGTCCCAGACGCCGGGCAGGTACTCGATGGGCGCGTTGCGGCGCGCGAAGTAGTCGCGTCCCTTGCGGCCGATGACGTAGAGGTGCACGTCCTCGCCCTCGGCCACGCGCCTGCGCCACTCCTGCTCGGCACGCTTGTTGATAGTGGTGTTGAAGCTGCCGCAGAGCCCGCGGTCGCTCGTCAGGACCACGAGCATGACGCGCCGCTCGGGGCGCAGCGCGAGCAGCGGGTGCACCGGCTTGTCGCCGGCCACCACGAGCTCGTCACCGCCGCCGCCGCGCTCCGCGGCCGCACGGCGCAGATCGCGCCGCGCCGACTCCGTCACCGTGGCGAGGACGTGCTGCGTCTTCTGCGCGTAGGGGCGGAGCTCGGTGATGCGCTGCTGTGCGCGGTTGAGGCGCGCGCCCGCCACCATCTTCATGGCGCGCGTGATCTTCTGCGTCGACTTGACGGTCGAGATCCGCTTGCGAATCGACTTGAGCGACGGCATGGCGCTTGCTCGCCCCTCGGGCTAGGCCTTGCCCTTGCCCGGCTTGCTCTTGGGACCCGCCGGCGCGGCGGGCTTGCCCTTCGCGGGGGCCGCCTTCTGCGGCGGCTCCTGCTCGTCGTCGTCCTCGTCGTCCTCGTCCTCGTCCTCGTCGTCTTCGTCCTCGAGCTCGTCGTCCTCGTCGAGGTCCTCGTCGGCCGCAGGCTTCGCCGTCCGGGCGGGCGCGGCGGCGGGCTTCGGCTTGGCCTTGCCCGGCACCGCGGCCGGCTCCTCGGCCTCGAGGGTGAAGGTCTTGCGGAAGGCGTCGAGCACGTTCTTGAGCTCGCCCGTGCGCGTCTTGTCGTCCCAGTGCTCGGGCGTGATCACCTTCTTGTCGGCGATGTCCTTCAGCACCTTCGGGAACTTCGCGTCGACGAAGCGGTAGAGCTCCTCTTCGTAGCGGCGCAGGGCGTCGATGGGCAGGTCGTCGATGAAGCCGTTGGTGGCCGCGAAGACCATCAGCACCTGCTTCTCGACGGGCTGCGGCACGTACTGGCCCTGCTTCAGGATCTCGACCAGGCGCGCGCCGCGCTCGAGCTGCGCGCGCGTCTTCTGGTCGAGGTCGCTCGCGAACTGGGCAAAGGCGGCCATCTCGCGGTACTGCGCCAGCTCGAGGCGCAGGCGGCCGGCCACCTGCTTCATGGCCTTGATCTGAGCGTTGCCGCCGACGCGACTCACCGAGATGCCGACGTTGATGGCGGGGCGCACGCCCGAGTAAAAGAGGTCGCTCTCGAGGAAGATCTGCCCGTCGGTGATGCTGATGACGTTGGTCGGGATGTAGGCCGACACGTCGCCGGCCTGCGTCTCGATGATCGGCAGGGCCGTGAGCGAGCCGCCCGAGTGCGCGTCGCGCTTGATCGCGTAGCGCGAGGCCGCGAGCTTGTCCTCGAGCGCGCGGCCGAGCTTGTCCTTCTCGGGCTTGGCTGCCTTCGCCCACTCGGCCGCGAGCGCCGCGTCGACGAGCGCGTAGGCCGAGGCCGTCGCCTCGGCGCGGCCGTGAGCACCGGCGTGCACCTTGCCGTCGACGCCGCGGAACGCCGTGTCGCCGGCCGGCAGGGCGGTGTCCTTGTCGACCACGAAGAAGCGCTCCGCCATCTTCGCGGCGCGCTCGAGCAGGCGGCTGTGGAGGTAGAAGACGTCGCCCGGGAAGGCCTCGCGCCCCGGCGGGCGCCGCAGGAGCAGGGACAGCTGCCGGTAGGCGACCGCCTGCTTCGACAGGTCGTCGTAGATGCAGAGCGCGTGGCGGCCGGTGTCGCGGAAGTACTCGCCCATCGTGACGCCGGTGTACGGCGCGATGAACTGCAGGGGCGCCATCTCGCTCGCGCTCGCCGCGACGACGATCGTGTACTCCATCGCGCCGTGCTGCTCGAGCTTGTCGACGACCTGCCGCACCGTCGAGAGCTTCTGGCCGATGGCGACGTAGATGCAGAAGACGCCCTTGCCCTTCTGGTTGATGATGGTGTCGACCGCGACCGCGGTCTTGCCGGTCTGGCGGTCGCCGATGATGAGCTCGCGCTGCCCGCGGCCGATCGGGATCATGCCGTCGATGGCCTTGATGCCGGTCTGCAGCGGCTCGGTGACCGGCTGGCGCTGCACGATGCCCGGCGCCTTGAGCTCGACGCGGCCGCGGTCCTTCGTCTCGATCGGGCCCTTGCCGTCGATCGGCTGGCCGAGCGCGTTGACCACGCGACCGACGACCGCCTCGCCGACCGGCACCTCCATGATGCGGCCGGTGCGCCGGCACAGCCCGCCCTCGCGGATGGCCGACGACTCGCCGAACAGGGCGCAGCCGACGTTGTCCTGCTCGAGGTTGAGGACCAGGCCGAAGACGTTCGGGTGACCCCCGCCGACCACGAACTCCACCAGCTCGCCCGCCTGCACCAGGCGCAGGCCGTGCACGCGCGCGATGCCGTCGCCGACGGTCAGAACGGTCCCGGTCTCGTCCACGCTCGGGGCGGCCTGGATGTTCTGGATCTGCTTCTTGATGATCTGCGAGATCTCTTCCGCGCGAAGCTGCATTGGTTCCTCGTCTTGCCGGGCCGCGCGCAGGCCCCGTGGGGCGGCGCGCGCCATCGTCGTGTCCTGTGGCCGGGGCGCCGTGGCGCTGTTCCCGGCGCTCCGCTCAGCCCTGCCGCAGCGACTCGCCGAGCCGCTCCAGCTTGCCGCGCACGCTGCCGTCGATCACGCGATCGCCGATCTCGGTCACGACGCCTCCGATGAGCGAGGCGTCGACCTCGTAGTGGACGAGCACCTTCTTGCCCGTCGCCTCCTCGATGCGGCGCCGCAGCCGATCGCGGTAGTCGTCCTTGAGCGGCACCGCGCTCCTCACCGTGGCGCGCACGATGCCCTGCTCCACGTCCATCAGGAGCGCGAGCTCGTCGGCGACGTCCGCCAGGGCCGCGAGCCGGCCGTTGTCCGCGAGCACCTGCACGAGGCGCAGCGTCTCGGGCGCCACGCCGAGCTTGCCGCCGATCTCGCCGAGCACCTCGGTGCGCATCGCCTCGGTGAACGCCGGGCTCTCGGCCATGGCCCGGAAGTCGGCGCTGGTGCGCGCCACGTCCGCGAAGGCCGACAGATCGCGCACCAGACGCTCGAGCGAGCCGCCCTCGCGACCCACCTCGAACAGGGCGCGCGCGTAGCGCTGGGCCACCGCACGGCTGCTCATGCCCGCACCTCCACGCCGCTCTTCAGGGCCACGGCGAGGTGGTCGAGGTAGCTCTCGACCAGCCGATCGTGGTCCGCCGGCGTGATCGACTTGCCGATGAGGCTCTCGGCCGCGCTCAGCGCGCCCTCGAGCGCCTCGCGCGACAGCTCGTCACGCGCCGTCTTGCCGTCTTGCGCGGCGCGGAACTCGGCGTCGGCGAGCATGCGGTCGCGCATCGTCCCCATCTCCTCGACGAGCCGGAGCTCTTCGGCCTTGCCCTCGTCGTGGAACTGCTGGCGCAGCTCGGCGAGCGTGTCGTCGAGGTTGTCGAGCTCGCCGCGGTAATGGTCGAGGCGCTTCTTCGCCTCGGAGCGAATCGCCGCCGCGCGGTCGATCTCGGTCATGATCGACGCCTTGCGCTTGGCGAGCGCCTCGCGCACCGGCTTCTTGCCGAAGTGCACGAGCAGGAAGGCGAAGATGCCGAAGTTCACGAGGTTCGCGAAGAGCGGGATGGGCTCGTTGCGCGGGTCGCAGGCGTCGTCCTTGTTCTCGTAGCGCCACAGGCTGGGCTTGAGCTTCCACAGGAAGCGGTCCCAGCCCGAGGCGTTCGGGGGCAGCGGATCGGGCGCGCCCTCGTTGTCGACGCCGAGGATGCCGTGGAGCCAGTTCACCTCGGGCGGGCGGTCGTTGGGCCCGTGGCCCGGGCACTCGTGCCCGGCGGCGGGTGCGTGGCCGGCGCCGTGCGCGGGTGCGCCGTGGGCGGCGACCTCGGCAGCGAGCGCCGGGCTGGGCGACGTGCCTGGCGCCGGGCGGCGCTGGCGCCCACCCGGGTCGAGCGGCGGATGACCGGCCGGCAGACCCGTCGCCCGCGGACCCGCGGCCGCGGTCGGCGTGGCGCCCGGGGCCGGCTTGCCGCTCGCCGCGGCCGTCGGCGCGGCGGTGGCCTCGACCCGCACCGTGGGCGCCACGGTCGGCTGCGCGGGGGGCGGGGGCTGCTGCGCCAGGCCGACCGCGCACCACACGAGCACGCCGCCGGCGAGCCCGAGACCCACGCGGCGCGCGCGCACCCGCGCCTTGCCCCGCCGCTCGCCCGTCACGCCCGTCACCGCGCGGCTCACGGTCGAACCTCCCGCCCGAGCACGCGGCTCGCGATCTGGGCGGCGACGACGCTCTCGTCGCGCTCGAGCTCGCGGCGGGCGTCGCTCACCTCGATCTCGAGCTTGATGCTCGAGGCGCGCAGCCGCTCGTCCACGGCGTGGCGCGTGGCCGCCATGAGCTCGTTCTGCAGGGCGTTCAGGCGCGAGCGCTCGGCCTCGCGGTCGACGGCCGCGACGCGGCGCACGCCCTCGAGCTTCTCGTCGTAGCTCTGCTTCAGGACGATGGCCTGCTCGTCCATGCCGCGCGCGCGGGCGATGGCGCCGGCCGTGCGCCGCTCGCGCTCCTCGAACAGCCGCAGCAGCGGGTCGAAGATGATGGGCTTCATCAGGAAGATGAAGGCCGCGAACAGCACGAAATGTGCAAGGAACGTGAGGTCGAAGTCGACGTTCACGCCACCCGCGAGCAAGAGCGGAGTGCCCAAGTTTCTCGTCATGTTCGAGCGCCGGGAGGGGCGCAGGGAGCCCAAACCCGCGCCGCACCTACCACGCCTGACGCGACGTGAAAAGGGGCGCCGTACATGGACGGCCGATCAGGTGCCCGCCGGAGCGAGCTCGAGAGCGGAGCCAGCGCGGCACGGCGCGGGCGCCGCGCTCCGCGGCCGTCTGGTTCCGGTCCCTTGGAGCCGATCGCTCGGCCCGCTAGCCCCCGACGTGGCGGAGCACCGCGTGCGGCGCCTCGGGCGGGCCCTCGAGCTCGAGGTACGGGCGGCCCGGCGCGCCGCGCGGGAAGGCGAAGCTGCCCGGGTTCGCGTAGCGCGCGGCGACCGACGCCACGTGACTGTGGCCGAAGACGACGAGGTGCGCCCCCGTGAGCTCCGCCACCTGTCCCGCCGCGCGCTCGAGGCGGTCGGCGACGCTGCCTCCGTAGCGGTCGTGGCCCGCCGCAAAGGACACGAGCAGGGCACCGAGGCCGAGCCCCGCCGCGAGCCCCGCCGCGCGCGGGCGAGCCCCGGCCGCGAGGCCCGCGCCGGCCGCGAGCGCGAGCAGGGCCGCCACCCGGTCGAGGTACAGCCGCGCGAAGGTGTCGGCGAGGCTCTCGAGCCGGGGGCGGGCCCCGAGCCCGACGAGCCGCTCGAGCTCCGCGGCGGGCGCGCCGGCCCCGGCCGCGAAACGCGCGAGCTCGGCCGCGCCGCGCGAGCGCGCCGCGCGCGCCGGCTCCGCGAAGAACGGGCCGCTCCGGCCGAGCGCGCCGAGCGCCGCGTAGAAGTAGCGGTACACGACGTAGGGGCCGCGCCGGCCGTACCACCGGAAGGCCGAGCGCAGCATCGCGAGGGGCGTCCCGTCGGTCGCCGCCAGGTAAGCGTACGCGCCGGTCGGGTGCAGGAACTCCGTGCTGAAGTGGAGGCCGAGGCTGGGGGCGCCCTCGGCGAGCGGGTGGGGCAGGGCGTTGTCCGGATCGTACATGTGCCCGTGCTCGACGTGCAGGCCGCCTTCGCGCCAGAACCACGGCGAAGTGCGGAGTCGCGCGGCGGCCGTGGCGTCGAGGCGGAGCGCCACTGCGAGGGCGTGCCGGAGCGGCTCGGTGGCGAGCGCGGCGTCGTGGTTGCCGCCCACGAAGGTGACCGAGCCGCCGCGCGACACATGCTCGCCGAGCGCGCGCCGGACGGTCGGCTGGGCGAGCAGGAGCGCCTCGAGGCAGCGCTCGCGCGGCGCGTGCGGCGCGTCGGCGGCAAAGTCGAACACGTCGCCCGTCAAGACCAGCCGCGCGCCCGGATGGCCGGCGCACAGGCGCCCGAGGTCGTCGGCGAGCGCCGCGGGGCTGGTGCGCGTGAGGTGCAGATCGCCGAGGACGAGCGTGCGCGCCATGGTGAGGGGTCGGTCACCGTAGCAGGCCGGGTGCGGCGGAGTATGCGAATCGCGCTCGCTGCGATAAAGTGCCGGCCGTGCATCGAACCTACGGCATCTCCGTCGAGGCCCTCGGCCCGCAGGCGCAGAGCGCCGCCTCCGCGGCGGAGCGCACCCTGGCGCGCACGCTCATCTTCCGCGACGGCGTGCCGGTCGCGGCGGTCGTGTCGATGGAGGACGTGCGCACCCTCGAGCCCGCCGACCCGGGCGAGAGCGGCCAGGATCCGCTGCTCGGCCTGTGCGGCTCGTGCCAGGACGACTTCTTCGTCGACGCGCTGCTCGGGGACTTCAGTCAGACCGTGCTGTTCCGCAAGGCTTGAGCCCCACGACGGAGCCCCGAAGGCCGAGCGCATGAACTACCTGCTCGACACCACGATCCTGCTCGAGGTGCTGCGCGCCTCGCCCTCCCAACGCCTCGTGCGCCGCCTCGCACAGGTCCCGACGAGCGAACGCTTCACGTCCGCGATCACCGTCAGCCAGATCCTGCTCGCGGCGCGCCGGCAACACGACACGCGCCTCATGCAGGACGTGATCCGCCTCGTGGCGGCCATCCGCGTCGCACCCTACGACCTCGCTGCAGCCCAGAGCTTTGCCAAGCTCCGCGCCACCGTGGCGGGCGACTGCGAGACCGACGACGTGATGATCGCCGCCATCGCGCTGTCGCGCGGCTACCTGTTCGTCACGCGGCGCCACGAGCTCTTCGCGCGCTTCACGGACCTCCACATCGAGGACTGGATGGCGAGCTGAGTCGGGTGCAGCTCTCAGTCATCAGCCATCAGCCGTCAGCCGCGAGAGGGTCACGCAAGCTCGGCATGCCGTTTCTCTCCGAGCTGGAAACGGATGGCCGATAGCTGACGCCTCGAGCGCCAACAAACGGGGATTGGCACCCAGCCGAGTCTCGGGCTCCGCTTTGCAGGCTGTGGCGAGCGTGCGGATCCGCACGGCGCTGAACGCCTGCGCAACAGCGAGCGCGAAGCGGTCTTCGCGCTCGCGCCCGATGCGCGAAAACCCCTTCGCGGACCGCAAAATCGTGCGCGCGCTTGTTGGACTGCACGCGTGCGGTCGGCTACAAATGGAACCATGAGCGCCGCGTGATGGATCGCGGCGCGCGACCCTGGAGAGTGGTCGCGGCAGCCGTTCGGGAGCTCCGTCGCGCGCGGTGCACTCTCGTACGACGACCTCGTGATGGCCGTGTCCCCCTGCGCCGAGACCTCGGAATGCTGAACGCCACCACCGCCTACGAACGTTTCATGCGAGGACGCCTGCTGCTCGGCGGGGCGCGGGCGCGCCACATCTCCAGCCGCTGCGGCCGCCTGCACGTGCTCGAGCTCGAGGGGCGCGGGCACCTGCCGCCGCTGGTGCTGCTGCACGGCTTCAGCGCGACGGCCGCCACGCAGTTCACCGGTGTGATGCGCGCGCTGCGCCGCCACTTCTCGCGCATCATCGCGCCCGATCTGCCGGGCCACGGCGAGAGCAGTCGCCGCAACCTGAGCCCCACGGTCATGGTCGAGGGTGTGGTCGACGTGCTCGATCAGGTGGTCGAGGAGCCCGCCCTCGTGTTCGCGAGCTCGCTCTCGGGAGCGGTCGCCGTCCGCGCCACCAACCTGCGGCAGCGGCGCGTGAAGGGGCTCATGCTGTGCTCGCCGTCGGGCGCGCCGGTGCCCGAGGCGGAGCTCGCGGAGCTGCTCGCGACGCTGCGCATCGAGAGCCACGAGCAGGCCTTGGCCTTCCTCGACCGGGTCTTCGTCGACGCCGGGCCCGCGGCGGTGCGCCACGTGGTCGCCTTCGGCGTGCGACAGCAGTTCGGGCGGCCGCACCTCGTGAAGCTCATGAGCCGCGTGACGCCCGCCGATTTCCTCCGCCCCGAGGAGCTCGCCGCGCTCCGCATGCCGGTGACGCTCGTGTGGGGCGGCCAGGAGCGGCTGCTGTCGGTCGGACAGCGCGAGTTCTGGCGCGCGCACCTGCCCGCGGGGTCGCGCGTCGAGACCCCGCCCCACTACGGCCACACGCCCTTCCTCGAGCACCCGGACGATCTCGCGGCGCGCATCCTGCGCTTCGCGCGCGAGGTCGAGCGCGCGGCGCGTCCGCGGGCCGGGCACCTCGCGACGGTGCACCCGCTGCCGACCGCGCGCGCCGAGCGCCACTCGGTCGCGCCCCTGGCGCAGGCTGCGCGCTGACGGGGGCTTCGCCCTTCCGGCGCCAGCTCTCCAGCCGTCTCCGTCCCGCTACCGCCTCTGCGGCCCGTCGCTGCCTCTGCGGTCTCGGGGTGCGTGCGGCGGCCTCCTGCCGCTCGCGACCTCGGCGAGGTCGCTGCGCGCCGCCGCGTGACCGGCGGCGAGGGCTCCGCGCCAGCTCGTGGCGTCGTGCGGGAGGCCGCGCACCACCATCGCCCCGACGAGGCCCGCCGCGAACGCATCGCCCGCGCCGAGCGCGAAGCGCGACCGGCCGGGCGCGACGGCGAGCCGGGTTGCGCCCCACGGCCCGGCCGCGAGCGTGGCGAGCCGGCCGCGCGTCACGACGAGCGTGCGGGCGCCGAGCGCGCGGCGGGCCGCCTCGACCGCGAGCGCATACGGCGCGCGCGGATCGAGCTCGAGCGGTGCGCCCGCCACCGCGAGGTCGGGGACGGATGCCTTCACGAGGTCGGCGGCGGCGACGAGCGCGCGCGCGCGGCGTCCGAAGCGCGCCCCTGCCCACGGGCCCGGCC
Source organism: Polyangiaceae bacterium (assembly GCA_020848455.1). Classification (GTDB taxonomy): domain Bacteria; phylum Myxococcota_A; class Polyangia; order Polyangiales; family Polyangiaceae; genus JACRDA01. The sequence goes on along the minus strand of JADLAB010000118.1, from coordinate 25,426 downwards.
GCAGGTTGAGGTCCAGGCTCACGACGGCGCCGCATGCCCGCGCGCGATCGACCTCGTGGAGCAGCGCCGCCTGGGCCTCGCGCTCGGGCGGCAGCGCGGCGACGTGCAGGTGCGACGCGCGCAGGCGGCGCGCGCTCGTGCGGGTCGTCGGCGCCGCCTCGAGGCGCGGCCCATAGCCGGCGTAGCTCGCCGCCCCGCGCGCGCCGCGCGCCACGAAGACCAGGCCCATGCGGCCCCGCGCCGGCACGAGCTCCTCGACGCCGACCCCCGCGCGGCGGAGCGCCTCGCGGAGCGCGCGGCCGAGCGCGTCGGCGCTCACCAGCCCGGCGACCGCGCTCGCGAGGCCGAGGCGCCGGAGCCGGAGGGCGACGTTGACCGCGGCGCCGCCCGGCACCGCACGCAGGCCGAGCGGCGGCCGGGTCGTCGCGTCGAAGAAGAGGTCCCAGCGGATCTCGCCCACGCAGAGCACGCGGGCGGGCCGGGGGCGCCGTTCAGCGCGGGCCACGGCCGTGCACCTCGATGGCCTCGGTGACCAGGCGCGCCGCGAGCGCGGCGTCCTCGGGCCTGGCGAGCGCGTCCACGACCCCGTGACCGGCCTCCACGAGGGCCCGGCGCTCGCGCGCGGTGAGCAGCACCGGCGCGCCGCCGCAGGTGCGGCACACGAGGCCACCGGCGGGCAGGTCGAGCCGGCCCGCCGAGCGCTCGGGACACGCGCGGCCGCAGCGCACGCACTGCGCGAGCTCGAGCCCCCAGCCGGCCGCGGCGAGCAGGCGCAGGCCGAAGGCGCCGAGCATGGCGGCGGGCGCGCTCGCCGGCGCGTCGAGCTCGTCGAGCAGGCCCTCGATCTCGGCCCACAGGGCGGGCTCGGCGACGTGCGCCGGGGCGACCGCAGCCAGCCAGCGGAGCGCGGCGCCCGCCGCGTCGAGGCACGCGAGCGAGCTCGTGAGGCCGAGCCGCGGACGGACCAGCCGCGAGCTCACCAGCGCGCCGAGATCGCGACCGGCCACGAGGTCGATCTCGACCTCGAGCTGGTGCATCGGCTCGAGCCCGGCGAAGCGCTTCCGGCTCGCGCGAGCGCCGCGCGCGAGCGCCGCCACGCTGCCCATCTGCTCGGTGAAGAGCGTCACGATGACGTCCGACTCGCCGAACGCCACGCGGCGGACGAGCTCGGCGCGGCTCGCGATGCGCGTGGCGCGGCTACGTCGCACGGTCCGGAGGGCTCCGCTCCGCCCCGGGCGGGCCAGGCCTCAGCCGTGGGCCGTGCGCACGCCGTCGACGGCCGCGCCCGGGGCGGCGCGCAGGGACAGCTCGCTCGGCCGGTCGTGCCCTCGCGGCCGCAGCAGGATGCTGAGCGCGAGCGTGAACAGCAGGAGCAGGAGCACGAACGCGATGGCCACGCCGAAGCGGCGGCTGCCGGGGCGCCGCACGGGCGTCGCCATGGGGAGCGGGGCGACCGACACCACGCGGCGTGCGGACGTGTAGCGCGCCAGCACCTCCGCCGGATCGAGCCCGACGGCCCGGGCGTACGCCTTGAGGAAGCCGCGCGCGAACACCTCGCCGGGCAGATCGTCGAAGTGGTCCGCCTCGATGCGCTCGAGGGCGCTCTGCGGGATGCGGGTGGCGCGCGCGACCTCGGTCACGCTCATCCCCTTGTGGATGCGCGTGCGCCTGAGAAACCCGCCGACCGATTCGACCCGACTCGCCGTCATGGCACCTGCGTCAAACCCATAGGAATGGGGCGCACCCCTTCAACCACCGTTTTGGTCCTGCTTCAATACCTGAAGTTTGTGGGCGCAGGTGCGACCCACCGCCGTTTGTGGGGCAACGTCGCGACATCGCTGGAGATCTTCCGTGGCGTCGGCCGGCTGCCCGAGGGCGATGCTCGACTCGGCGCGGCCGAGATAGGCCTCTTGCAGCCGGGAGCAGTCGCCCTTGTCGATCTCGAGCGCTCGGCCGTACGCTTGCCGCGCCGCGGCATGCTCGCGCTTGGCGCGGTAGGCGTCGCCGAGGTGGAGGTGGCCGACGCAGTAGCTCGGCGCGGCGGCGACGGCACGCTTCAGCGAGGCGATCGCCTCGTCGGGCAGGCCGGCCTCGAGCTGCGCCCAGCCGAGGTTGCCCCAGGCCTTCTCGGGCGAGCCGTAGAGGATGTCGTCCGCGAGCGGCTTCAGCACCTCGATGGCGTCCGCGGGGCGCTTCTCGTTGACCAGGACGACGCCGAGCGCGTTGCGCGCGTCGCGGTGGTCGGGGTCGGCGGCGAGCGCCCTGCGCGCGTAGCTCTCGGCCTCCGCGTAGCGGCAGTCCGAGGACGCCTCCTCGGCCGAGCAGAAGCCGAGCAGGATGACGGCCCCGAGGTAGGCGGCGTCGGCGTTCGCCTCGTCCGCGGCCACCGCGCGAGCGACGTGGTCGAGCGCCTGGCGCGGGTCGCGCCGCTCGAGGGCGTCGCGGGCGAGGTCGTACTCGGCGCGTGACACCCGGTCGATCTCGCCCTTCGGGGGCAGGCACACGGCGCCCTGGCCGAGGACCGCGACGAGCGGCACGCCGACGAGCGCCCGCCACGCCGGCCCCCGCCGCCCGACGGTCGATCGACGAGGCGTCGCGCTCTGCATGGCGCATCGGGTAGCGCGGGGTGCCCACACCGTCAACGCCGAGCACGCGCCCGGACGGCCGCGCGCCGCCCGGATCAGCCACGCAGCGTGCGGTCGAAGAGCCACAGGTGCGCGCTCGCCGCGAGCGCCCCGAGCGCGGAGGCGAGGGGCGCGTACTCGGGCGGCAGCAGGCCCACGGCGGTCACGAGCGCGCCGAAGGCGGCCGGTACCGCGGCGAGCGTCAGGGCCTGGATCGCGGCGCGGCGGGTGCGCGCGGCGAGCGCGAGGGCCAGCGCGGCGTCGCGCACGTCGTCGAGCACGAGCGACGCGCTCGACTCGTCCGGGGCGCTGCCCGCGTGTCCGAGCACGATCGAGGCGTCGGCGCGCCCGAGCGGCTCGTCGTCGATCGGACTGTGGCCGATCACCGCGACGACGGCTCCCGCTTCCTGGAGGCGCTTGATCTCGGCGGCCCGCTCGGTGTCCGGGACCTCGGCGCGCAGGTGGTCGATGTCGAGCGAGCGCCCGAGCGCCTCGCAGGTCTGGCGGGCGTCGGCCGCGAGGAGCACGGGCTCGATGCGCGTGTCGAGCAGGTGCTGCACGGCGGCGCGGGCGCCGGTGCGGAGGCCGTCCGCGAGCGCCAGCAGGCCGAGCAGCCGGCCGCCCTTGGCGACCAGGATGACGCTGCGCCCGGCCGACTCCAGCTCGAAGATGCGCTGCTCGGCCGCCGCCATCGAGATGCCGCGCTCGAGCAGGAGGGCGCGGTTGCCCACGCACAGGACCTCGCCCGTCGACGCGACGGCCGTGACGCCGTAGCCGGGGACGAGCCGGCCGTTGCGCGTCGCGTCCGGAGTCACGCCGCGCTGCCGCGCCGCGCGCACGAGCGTGGCGCCGATGGGCGTGCGCTCCGCCGCGAGCGCTCCGGCGCCGAGGGCGAGCACCTCCTCGAGGGTGGCGCGGTCGCTCGTGCGCTCGACGTCGGTGAGCTCGGGCTCGCCGCGCAACAGGGTCCCCCGGGCGCAGAAGACGGCCGCGGTGGTGCGCGCGCACCGGTCCCAGGCGCGCGCCTGGTTGTAGACGATGCCGCGCCGCAAGGCCGCGCGCAGGCCGCGGGCGATGGCGAGCGAGGCCGACGTGGCCAGGGGCAGGCTCGCGATCGCCGCCATGCCGCCGACCGCCACGAGCGCCGCGTCGAGCGGCGGGCGGCGGCGCACCAGGGCGTAGACGACCGCGAGCACGAGCGGCACGATGGCGCCCCGCTCCGCGATCAGCCGCGCCAGGCGCGCCACGGGCGCGTGGCGGTCGGCCCGGCGGGCGGCGTCGAACAGCGGGCGCGCCAGGGCGCGCTCGTCGCCCGCCCAGGTGCACACGCCGCGCAGCTGCCCGCCGAGGAGGCGACAGCCCGCGCACACCACGTCGTTCACGCGCTTGCGCACGCGCGGACTGTCGGGCACGGGGGCGAGGATCTCCCCCTCGCCCTCGGTGATCACGAGGTCGACCGGGACGATCTCGCCCGCCTCGACGACGACCTCCTCGCCGCTGCGGATGTCGGAGTTGGCGCACTGGGCGGCGGGCGCCGTGGGGTCGGTCTTGGGGCGGCGCGCGGGCACGTCGAGCAGCTCGGCCATGGCGTCGCGGTCCGAGGCGACGGGGCGGCGCAACCAGGCCACGAGCGCGTAGCCCACGGCCGCGACGACGAGCACGGCGCCGCCGAGGAAGGTGGCGCGCCCGAGGCCGTCGCCGGAGCGCGCCGCGAAGGCCCAGGCCGCCACCACGGTCGCGAGCACGGGCGGGGCCGACACGACCGCCGGGTGCGGGTCGGTCGCGTCCCGGCGGCCGGTCAGCACCTGGCCCACGAAGGCCGCCGTGCCGACGGCGAGGAGCACCGCGCGCGCCACGAGCACCAGCCGGCTCGGGCTCGCGAACTCGAGCGCCATCGCCAGCGCCCCGGCGATGAGCGTCAGGGCGATGAGCAGCATGCCGACGTCGCGGCGCTCGGCGCGCTCGGCGCGCGCCCCGGCCGTGGGCTCGGACAGGTAGCTCGGCAAGGGCTCGATGAGCTCGCCGGGACTGTTGCCGGGGGCCTGCGCGGGCACGCGCAGGCCGACGGGCTCGGTCGCCTCGGCGCCGCTCACCGCGGCGACGAGCAGGGGCGGACCGACGGGGCGCGGTGGCGGGGTGGGGCTGGCGTCGAGCGGGGCGATCGGCAGCCCGAGGAAGCGCGACCGGCAGACAGCGTAGTTGCAGAAGTAGTGGAAGCGCGCGCCGAGGATCGCCACGTGCCCGGCGCGGAGCGCGTCGAGGACGGCGCCGCACCCCGAGCAGCTGACCTGCGGTCCGGTCGGGCCGGTGGGGCGATCGCGCAGGGGCGGCAGCATGCGGCTCCGGTGCGACCCCTGCCTTTGGATCAGGCTGCGCCGTCGACGTCGCCGAGCGCCGCATCGAGCAGGGCGAGCGCCTCGTCGATCTCGGCCGGTGTCACCACGAGCGGCGGCGTGAGGCGCAGCGCCTCGGCGCCGGCAGCGGTCAGGAGCAGACCGCGCTTGCGGCAGGGCTCGAGCAGATCGCGCGCCGCCCGCCCCGGCTGCAGGGTGAGCGCGCGCAGCAGCCCGAGCCCGCGCTCGCCGGTGCACACCGTCGGGTGGCGCGCCGCGATCTTCGCGAGCCCGGCCGAGAGCTGGGCGCCCCGCTCGCGCGCCGCGTCGACGAGCCCCTGCTCGCGCAGGAGCCGGAGCACCGTGCGGGCGGCGTGCGAGGCGAGCGGGTTGCCCCCGAAGGTCGAGCCGTGGGTGCCGGGTGGCAGGGCGCCCCCGAGCGCCTCGCGGCACAGCATGGCGCCGATCGGGAAGCCGCCGCCGAGGCCCTTGGCGAGGGCGATGGCGTCGCCGCGCACCCCCTGGTGGTCGCTTCCGAGCATGCGCCCCGTGCGGCCCATGCCGGTCTGCACCTCGTCGACGAGCAAGAGCGCGCCGGCGCGATCGCACAGCTGCCGCAGCCCCGGCAGCCACCCCTCGGGCGCCGGCAGCACGCCGCCCTCGCCTTGCACCGGCTCGACGATCACGGCGGCGACGGTGGGGCCGAGCGCCTGCTCGACCGCGGCGAGGTCCCCGTAAGGCAAGTGGCGGATGCCGGCGACGGGCGGCCCGAAGCCCTGCTGGTACGCCGGGTTGCCGGTCATGGCGAGCGCGCCGAGCGTGCGGCCGTGGAAGGAGCGATCGAAAGCGAGGATCCCGTGGCGCTCGGGCTGCCCCAGCGCGAAGAAGTGGCGCCGGGCGAGCTTGAGCATCGCCTCGTTGGCCTCGGCCCCGGAGTTGCAGAAGAACGCGCGGTCGTAGCCGGTCGCGGCGCAGAGCTCGGCGGCGAGCTCGATGTTCTCCTCGTTGTAGAAGTAGTTCGATACCTGCATCAGGCGCCCGGCCTGGCTGGCGAGCGCCGCGGCGAGCCCCGGGTGAGCGTGCCCCAGCGCGCAGACCGCGACGCCGGCGCAGAAGTCGAGGTAGCGCCGCCCGGCGACGTCGCGCACCTCCACCCCGCGCCCCTCGGCGAGGACGATGGGGGCGGGCTTGTAGTTGGCGAGCAGGTGCTGGCGTGCGCGGGCCAAGAGGTCCGCCTCGCGGGTCGCCCCGCGCTCGGCGGAGGATGCTGCCGGGGTGGCGGGGGCCGGGGACGCCGGCGTCTGCGGACCTTTCACGGGCTGGCTCTGGGCTGGCATCGCGGCCTTTCTACGCTCCGCGCGCAGCCGAGGCAACCGCGCGGGCTCCGAGCCTACCGGGGCCCGCGTTGCGCTGCTGGCGCGGGGGATTATAGTGCCACGCGACGAGGCGTCGCGCGCACGCGACGTGCCGGTCGGACGCCGCGCGACGAGCTCGTCGCGCGCGCTCGGAGCCGGGCGCGGTGCGTGTTAGAACGCGCGGCTGGCGACATGAGCGAAGACAAAGCGAAAGCGAACGAGGCCCGCACCGAGGCTGCGGCGGGCGACGGTGGCAACGGCAAGCCCAGCGTCGAGGCGGCGCCCGAAGCGCCGCCGCCGGAGCCGACGCTCGAGGAGCGGCTGGCCGAGCAGACCGCGCTCGTGCAGAAATCGCGCGAGCAGATGCTGCGCGTCGCGGCCGACTTCGACAACTACCGCAAGCGCTCCCAGCGCGAGCTCGAGGACACGCGCCGCCGCGCGGTCCAGGGCCTCGTGAAGGACCTCCTGCCGGTGTTCGACAACCTCGAGCGCGCCACCGCGCACATCGGGCCAGGCACCGACATCGCGTCCCTGGCCGAGGGCCTGCGCATGGTGCGCAAGCAGCTCGAGACCACGCTCGGGCGGCTCGGCATCGAGCGCCTCGGGGTCGTCGGCAAGCCCTTCGATCCGGCCTTCCACGAGTCGATCCAGTACGTCGAGTCGGCCGACCACCCCGCGGGCGCGATCGTGGCCGAGGTGCAGTGCGGCTACGTCATGGGCACCGAGCTGGTGCGGCCCGCGATGGTCGTGGTGTCACGCGGGCCCGCGGCGGCCGCGGACCCGGCGCCCGAAGCCTCCCCCGGCGAGTCTCCGGTGCCGTCCGGCGACCCCGGCAACGACCCGTGACCGCCGGGCTGCCCGCGGTGGTCGTGCGGCGCCGCCCGTGCGGGGCGCAGCTCGGCGCGGGGCTCGCGGGGCGCCGCGACCCCGGGCGCGCGAGGGGCTGCGAGCCGCCGGGCGACGGTGCTATGGGTGTGGGGGTCGCACCGAGGGCCGCGACAGGGTGGGGGCGCTAGCAGGACGATGCCAAAGGTCATCGGGATCGACTTGGGGACCACCAACTCGTGCGTGGCGGTGGTCGAGTCGCCGGGGTCGCCCGGCGCGACGGGCGTGCGGGTCATTCCCAACACCGAAGGCGCGCGCACCACCCCGTCCGTGCTGGCGTTCCCCGCGAGCGGCGAGCGCATCGTGGGCCAGGCGGCGCGCCGGCAGGCCGCGACCAACCCGCAGGACACGGTGTTCTCGGTCAAGCGCCTGATGGGGCGGAAGTTCCGCGACCCGGAGGTGCAGCAGCAGCGCGAGCTGGCCCCGTTCAAGATCGTCGAGGCGCCGAACGGCGACGCCTGGGTGGAGCTGCGCGGCCGCGCCATGTCGCCGCCCGAGCTGTCCGCGCTGGTGCTGACCCAGATGCGCGCCATCGCCGAGAGCTACCTCGGCGAGCGCGTGACCGAGGCGGTCATCACCGTGCCGGCGTACTTCGACGACGCCCAGCGCCAGGCGACGAAGGACGCAGGCCAGATCGCCGGCCTCGACGTCAAGCGCATCATCAACGAGCCGACGGCCGCGGCCCTGGCCTACGGCCTCGACTCGCGCGGGGCCGAGACCGTCGCCGTGTACGACCTCGGCGGCGGCACCTTCGACATCTCGATCCTGCGCATCGACCGCGGCGTGTTCGGCGTGAAGGCCACCGGTGGCGACACCCACCTCGGGGGCGAGGACTTCGACGAGCGGCTCGTGAACATGCTGCTCGACGAGTTCCAGGCGGCGCACGGGGTCGATCTCAGGCGCGACAAGCTCGCCCTGCAGCGCCTCAAGGAGGCCGCCGAGCGCGCCAAGCACGAGCTGTCCTCGTCGCTCGAGACCGACCTCAACCTGCCCTTCATCGCCGTGGGGCCCGACAAGACACCGCTCCACATCGAGCGCGCGCTCAAGCGCAACGAGCTCGAGATGCTCGTCGGCGAGCTCATCGACCGCACGCTCGGCATCTGCCGCCAGGCGCTCACCGACGCCCACCTGTCGCCCGCCGACGTCGACACGGTCGTGCTCGTGGGTGGCATGACGCGCATGCCGGCGGTGCAGGCGGCGGTCGAGGGCTTCTTCGGGCGCGAGGCCCATCGCAACGTCAACCCGGACGAGGTCGTTGCGGTCGGTGCGGCGATCCAGGGCGCTGCCCTCTCGGGCGACATGGAGGAGGTGCTGTTGCTCGACGTGACGCCGCTGTCGATCGGCGTCGAGACGGGGGGCGGCGTCATGACGACGCTCATCGCGCGCAACTCCACCATCCCCACCGAGGCGAGCGAGATCTTCACGACCAGCGTCGACGGCCAGAACTTCGTGCCCATCCACGTGCTGCAGGGCGAGCGCGCCATGGCCAAGGACAACCGCAGCCTGGCCGAGTTCGAGCTGTCCGGCATCCCGCCCGCGCCGCGCGGCGTGCCCAAGATCGAGGTCACGTTCAGCATCGACCAGAACGGCATCCTCGAGGTCGTGGCGCGCGACATGGGCACCGGCCGCAAGCAGGAGGTGCGCGTCACGCCGCACAGCGGTCTCAGCCACGAGCAGATCGGGCGCATCATCGAGGAGGCCGACGAGCACAAGGACGCCGACCGCGACCGCCAGGAGCTCGCCGAGCTGCGCAACCAGGCCGAGACGCTCGTGTACACGACCGAGCAGGCGCTCGAGGGCTACGCCGACCTCATCTCGGCCGACCTCATCGAGTCGGTGCGCGCGGACTGCGAGGAGCTGCGCGCGGCGCTCGACGGCGGCGCCGACGGGGAGACCTTGCGCCGCGCCTACGGCCAGCTCGAGAGCGCCGCGTACCGCATCGCCGAGTCGATGTACCAGGGCGACGCGGGCGGGGGGGCGGCCGCGCCCTGACCCCATGACGGAGCGGGGGCAAAGCCGGGCGGAGCCCACCTACGGGCGCTACCGCCTGCTCGAGCCGATCGGCCGCGGCGGCATGGCCGAGGTGTGGAAGGCCAAGAGCTTCGGCGTCGAGGGCTTCGAGAAGGTCCTCGTCATCAAGCGCATCCTGCCGGAGCTCGCGGCCCACCCCGCCTTCGTCGACATGTTCGTCGCCGAGGCGAAGCTCGCGGTGCGCCTGTCGCACGCCAATATCGTGCAGGTGTTCGACCTCGGGCGCATCGAGGGCGCCTCCGGCCCGAGCTACTACATCGCGATGGAGTACGTGCCCGGGGTCGATCTGGCGACCCTGCTGGCGCACTGCCGGCGCGTGCGCGAGGCGCTGCCGCCCGCGCTCGCGGTGTTCGTGGCGAGCGAGGTGGGCAAGGCGCTCGACCACGCGCACCGGCGCCGCGACGAGCACCACCAGCCGCTCGGCATCGTGCACCGCGACATCTCGCCGCAGAACATCCTGCTGTCGTGGGAGGGCGACGTGAAGGTCACCGACTTCGGCATCGCCAAGGCGCGCGACATCATCCAGGTGGACGAGGCGGCGAGCGACGACACGACGGCGGTGCGGGCCGCCGGCAAGCTGTCGTACCTGAGCCCCGAGCAGCTGCGCGGCGAGCCGACCGACGCGCGCAGCGACCTCTTCGCGCTCGGCGTGGTGCTCTACGAGATGCTGACGAGCGCGAACCCGTTCCGCGCCGCCGCCCGGGCCGAGACGGCGCGCCGCGTGCTCGCCTGCGAGTACCCGCCGCTCGAGCTCGGCTGCCCCGGCGCGCCGCGCGCGCTCGTGGATCTGGTCGCGCGCCTGCTCACCCCGCGCCCCGAGGCGCGGCTGGCGAGCGCGGGCGAGCTGTGTGAGCAGCTGCTCGAGCACTGCTACGTCACGGGGCAGCGCTGGGGCGCGGCCGAGCTCTGCGACGTGCTTGCGCCGCTGCGCGACGCGGGCGAGGCGCCGGAGCTCGAGGGCACGCGCGTGCTCGACGAGCCGAGCACCTCGGAGGAGCCGACGCCGGTCGAGATCCCGCGCGGCTCCGGCCCGCCCCCGGAGGCGCGCGACGGGCTCGCGCCGCGCGGCGAGCGCCGCGACGTGAGCGCCGTGGTGGTGGCCTTCCCCGCGCGCGAGAGCGACGTCGCGCGCGGGCGCATGCGGCAGCTGCTCGAGCGCCACGGCGCCTGGATCCACGAAGAGACGGGCTCGCAGCTCGTCGCGATCTTCGGGCTCGGCGACACCGATGGGCGCGACGCCGAGGCAGCCGTGCGTGCCGCGCTCGTGCTGGTGCGCTCGCGCGGCGCCGGCGTCGTGCCCGCGGCGGGGGTGCACTGCGGCTCCATCTCGGTCGACATGGGCGGGATCCCCATCGCCGACGAGCGGCTGGCGGCCCTGGTCGCGACCGCGCAGAGCCTGGCGCGCGCCGCGGAGGGCAGCGTGGCGCTGTCGCCCATCACCGGCCGGCTGGTGCGGCGCACCTTCGTGACCGAGGCGCTGCCCGACGCGCGCCGCCTGGTCGACGGCGCCGTGGTGGTCAAGAGCGCGCAGCCGAGCGACCGGCCGCGGGTGCGCTTCGTCGGGCGCCACGACGAGCTCAAGCGCCTGGGGGCGATCATGGCGGCGGCGACGCGCCAGGTGCCGCAGCTCGCCGTCGTGCGTGGCGAGACCGGCATCGGCAAGAGCCGCTTGTTGCTCGAGGCGCGCCGCCGGCTGGAGCGCGGGCAGTTCAACGTGGCCTTCTACACCGCGTCCTGTCCGCTCAACGGCGCCACCGTTCCGTGGAGCGCGCTGCGGGCGATGCTGCACGTGCTCTGCGGCACCGAGGAGGACGACGATCCGGGGCGCATCCTCGAGGTGGCGCCGCGGCTGCGCGCGCTCGGCCTGCCCGAGGCCGAGGTGGCGGCGATCCTGCACCTGCTCGGCGCCCCGACGCGCACCGCGGCCGGCGAGACGAGCGCGGCGATCCGCTCGGGCTTCGAGCGCATGGTGTTCAGCCTGTGCCGCGACCGGCTGCACTGCTTCGCCTGGGACGACGCCCAGGCCGCGGACTTCGAGAGCCTGGCTGCCATCGCGCGCATCTTCGGGCGCGCGAGCCCACCCTCGGCCGCCCCGGGCGCGACGACCCCGCCGAGCGCGGGCGCGCGGGCGGTGTTCATCCTGGCGCAGCGCGGCGAGGTGCCGGCGGTGCTCGCCAGTCTTCCGGGCGTGCACGACCTCGAGCTCGGCGAGCTCGGCGAGCGCGAGACGGGCAAGCTGCTCGAGGTCCAGCTCGACCAGCGCAGCGTGCCGCCGGGCGTGCTCGGCTACGTGCGCAACTACGCGGGCGGCCATCCGCTGTTCGTCGAGGAGCTGCTGCGCGAGATCGCCGAGAACGGCGAGCTCGGCGCGCTCGGCGGGGCGGCCCTCACCGCACCGCCGGAGCTCTCGACCGCGGCGCCGCGCACGCTGAAGAACCTGGTCGCGTCGCGCGTGAGCCGCTTGCCCGAGCGCGAGCGGCGCGTGCTGCAGGGCATCGCGATCCTGGGGGAGCCCGCCCTCACGCCGGTGCTCGCGGCCACCGTGAAGCGCTCGTTGCCGGCGCTCGATCAGCTCATCGCGGTGCTCGGCCAGAAGGGCCTGGTGCGGCGCACCGGTCCCACGAAGGTGCGCTTCGCGTCGCCGCTCTACCGCGAGATCGTGCTCGCCGCGATGGCGCCCGTGGCGCGCCAGGAGCTGCATGCGACGGCCGCGCACGTGTACATGCAGGCGCGCTACGGCGAGGGTGGCGTGGGGCGCGACGCCACCTTCGTCGGTCCGAGCGGCGAGACGCTCGAGCGCATCGCCGAGCACCTGTTCGACGCCGGCGACCGGCGCCTCGCCTCGCAGTACTTCTGGCAGGCGGCCGAGGAGAAGCTGGGTGCGGGCCAGCTCGAGGCGGCGCTGCGCACCATGCAGCGCACGCTCGAGCTCGCGGACCTGCGCGACCGCAGCGTCGAGGAGCTGTGCAACTGGCTGGTGCAGCTCGCCGAGGCAGCCACGCGCGTCCGCGCCGCACCTGGGTTGAAGGACGCCGTCCTGCCGGCCCTGCGCCAGATCCAGGCGCGCGGCGAGCCGCGGCTGCGCGCGCGCGCCGGCATTGCGGCGGCCGGAGCGCTCGGCGCCATCAACCAGTTCGACGACGCCTACCGCGTGCTCGAGGAGGCGCGGGCGGACACCGGCGGCGAGGTGGGCCTCGAGCGCGCGGCGCTGCGCACCGAGATCGAGGTGAGCCTGCGCAAGGGGCTGTTCACGCAGGGAGCCGCGGCGGCGGACCGCCTCGAGGCGCTCGGCCCGGCCGAGGACGTGGCGACGCTCCTCTTGCTGTCGCAGGTGCGCGCCTCGACCGGACGCTGCGAGCGCGCGCTCGAGCACATGGACCGCGCCGACGCGCTCGGGCGCTCCGGCGACCCCGTCGAGGCCGTGGCGCGCCAGAAGCACCGCGCGCTCATTTACTTCAACCTGCGCGACTTCCAGGCCGTGGCGCGCGAGGCGGCCAAGCTCGCCGACCTGGCTCGCATCGCGGGCCTGCGCTACGAGGCGGCCGCGGCGCTGCACAACCTCGGCGACGCCTGCGACCGGCTCGGGGACATGGGGCGCGCCTACGCCGCGTTCGTCGAGTCCTTCGAGTTCGCCAAGGCGCTCGACCACGAGCGGCTCTCGAACCTGAACCAGATGCACCTGTGCGCGCTCGAGGCGCTCAAGGGGCACGCGGGCGCCGAGGAGCAGCTGAAGGCGCTGATCCGCCAGGCCGACGGCTCCGGCTTTCTCTGGGACGTGCTCGAGGGGCGCTTCCTGCTCGCGCGCGTGCTCCACGCCACCGGCCGGAGCGCGCAGGCGCGGCCCCTGCTCGTGCGCGTGCAGGAGATGGCGGCCGAGCACGGCCACGAGCTCATCTACCAGGACGCGCGCGAGATGCTGGCGCAGCTCTGACTCGTGTTCGGTTCGGTGCTCTAGAGCGGACCCTCGGTCAGACCGTGCACGAACTGGCGCACGCGCGGCTCCTCGGCCGCCTGCGCCTCGGCGGTCGTGCCGTCGAAGATGAGCTCGCCCTTGTAGAGCATGCCCACGCGGTCGGTGACCGACAGCATGCGGTCGAGATCGCTCGACACCATGAGCGCGGTGGCGCCGCTCTCGCGCTGCTCGCCGCGCAGCATCTCGAAGATGCGCTGCGAGGTCACCGGGTCGAGGCCGGCGGCCGGCTCGTCGTAGAGCACGATGGCCGCGCGCGTCACCGTGGCGCGCGCCACGCCCACGCGCTTCTTCTGGCCGCCCGACAGACCGGCCGGCAGGCGCGTCTCGTAGCCCGGCAGGGCCACGCGCTCCAGCCGCTCGGCCACGCGCGCCGCGATCTCGGGCTCGGCGAGGTTCGACAGGCGGCGCAGCGGAAAGGCGACGTTCTCGCCGACCGTCATGTAGTCGAAGAGCGCGTTGTTCTGGAACTGCATGCCCATCTGCGAGCGGAACTGCTGCAGCTCGAGCTCGCTCATGGCGAAGATGTCGCGCCCGTCGACGACCACGCGGCCGCGGTCGGGGCGCAACAGGCCGGTCACGATCTTGAGCAGCACGCTCTTGCCGGCGGCGCCGGGACCGATGAGGCCGTAGAGGCAGCCCTTGGGCACCTCGAGGTCGACGCCGCGCAGCACCGGCACGCCGCCGAAGCTCTTGCACACGCCCTCGAGACGGATCACGGGCGCATCACGAGCGAGGTCTGCGGAGGCCCGGCCCCGCGGTCACTTGAAGACCGTCGTGGTGACGTCGAGGCGCGGGTGCGACGGATACGACAGCCCCTGCACCGCGCTGCGGATGCAGGAGTTGAGCGCACCGTCGACCGGGCTCGTCGACACGGTGACGCCGACGGCGATCCCGTTCTGCACGGCCGCGCACACCGTCACCGTGGTGGTGGGGGGCACGCCGCAGGCGTTCAAGTAGGTGCCGCGACCGAGCACCGACTGGAAGGCGCCCGCCGTGAGGTCGGGCGGCACGTTGCGCTTCGTGTAGTCCTCGACGTAGCTCGCCTGCGCGGCGGCGCAGCTGCCGCCCCGCGCCGCCGGGTACGAGCCGCCGCTCGGGGTCGGCCCGTCGCCGTCGCCGGCCTTCTTGTAGGAGAACTTGGGCCCGCCGCTGCCCTCGCTGGCGAGCGAGTTGTCGCCGACCTCGCCGGTGCGGAAGCCTCCGTCGATGTCGCTCGCGACCGCGACCTGGCCCTGCACCTGCGCCTTGTTCTCGCCGGAGGCGCGTGCGCGCATCCACCAGCCGACGCCCGCGGCGAGCACGAGCAGGATGACGCCGCCGCCGATGAGGGCCTTGGCGCGCGTGCCCGACTTCTCCTTGTGGACGGTCGCCTCGAGCTCGCGCTTGCGCTCCTTGGCCTCCTTGCCGAGGCGCGCCTGCTGGGCGAAGGGGGCGAACTGCTCCCAGTCGTCGATGAGGCGCTCGTCGAGGCTCAGGGTGTCGCGCAGGTAGAGGTCCCCGCGAAAGTTGCCGGTCGCGATCTGCTGCAGGAGCTCGACGGCCGTGAAGGGGCCGTGGTCGATGCTGTCCTTGATGACGACGTAGCGCGGGCGCGGGTCGCTCTCGAGCGCGGCCTTGAGCTCGGCGAGGCGCTCGGTGGAGTTGCGGGCCGTGCTGCCGGGAACCGAGGTCGCCGCAGCGCTGCCGCTGCGGGACGAGGCCGGCGAATCGGTCGCCGCAAAGGCCATGATGCCCGCGCTGGCGACCTGCGAGAACTGCTGCTTCGGGGCGGCGTGGGCCTTGTTGCCGACGCCCGCGGGGGCCGGCGGGATCATCGACAGCGACACGTCGACCTCGACCCCGCCCTCGGCGTCGAGGTGCGACTCGTCGGCCGGGGGCGGCGGGATCGACGCCGATGGCGAGGCGTGGTGCAGGGCCTGGGCCAGCGCCTCGAGGTCGCTCGGGCGGTGGGTCGGGTCGGTGACGAGCGCCTTGCTCAGCAGGACCTCGAACGACTCGGGCAGCCCCTTGACGATGTCGGAAGGCCGACGCATGCCCGGGCCGACGCTCTGGCCGGTGATCATCTCGTAGAGGATCGCGCCGATCGAGAAGACGCTCGCGGACTTGTCGCCGCCCGGCGTGCCGTGGCGCTCCTCGGGCGGCAGACAGGCACGGTCGCGTGCCTGGATGGGCGGCTCGTGCGAGGCGCCCTCGTCGAAGCGCAGCCCGTCCGGGCTGTAGAGGACGCAGCCCGGGTGCACCGCCAGCTTGCCGAGGATCTTGTGGTGGGCCGCCAGATCGGCGCACAGGGGCACCACGAGCTTCACGACTTCCTTCAGGGTGAAGCGCTTGCCAACGGCGCGGCGTCGCTCGAGCTCGTCGCGCAGGGTTTCCGCAGTCGACTCCGTGGTCATGCTCTCTCGCCGCGGGGGTCGTTCCCGCGAGTCCGAAGAGCCACTCTAGCGAGTTGTGTGCTTCTGCTCAACTGGTGGGCCCGTCGACGCAGGGATCGCCGGGCGCGGGTCGTCGAGCCGGGCGCCAGAGCGGTGATGCCGGCGACGGGAGTCGGCTCGAGCTGTCAGGGCGCCGGCGGCGCAGGGACGCTCGCACTCGCACTCGCACTCGCACTCGCACTCGCACTCGCGCTCGCACTCGCGCTCGCACTCGCACTCGCACTCGCACTCGCGCCCGCACTCGCGCTCGCACTCGCACTCGCACTCGCGCTCGGACGCTCGGCCGGGACGGCACTCGCACTCGCCGACCCCGCCGGCCGCACCCCCTCGGGGACCTCGGTCGTCCAGCACGCCGGCTCCGGCGGCGGGACGTAGTGAAGGATGCGCGAGCTCGGGTCGCCGCGTCGCACCGTGAGCTTCTCCTCGTGGTACGTCTCGGCCTTGCCGCACTCGTAGCTCGCGCCCTTCTGATCGGCGCGCTTGGTGCGCTCCTTGACGGCCTGCGGCGCGCGCTCGTTCTCGCACTGCGCCCAGCGGATCGTGTACTCGTCGTTCGAGTCGGTCACGAGCAGCCGCGCGCCGCCCGACGTCGTCTCGCGCCGGCCGAGCAGCATCTGCTTCGAGATCTCGGACGAGCCGTCGAGGACCGTGACCACGATGGGACGGCGCAGGCCCCCCTTCATCAGCGTGCGCGCCGCGCCGATCTCGAAATCGGCGCACACGGGCTCGTCCTCGACGATGGCGGTGACGCTCGAGGCGGCGCAGGCCGGGACCACGACGGCCGCGAGCGCGGCCGCGACGACGCAGGCATGACGGCGTATCACGGGGCGCAGCGTCGCGGTGCGGCGTCGCATCGTCAACCCCTTCGACGCTCCGACCCCGCGCATCGACCCCTGCGACGCGTCAGGGCGCGGCCGGCGACCCGAGCAACTGCTCGAGCGCCGCGCGCGCGCTCCGCTTGCGCTCGTCGGCCGAGCCACCGCCTCGCAGGATGGCGATGCTACCGCAGAGCGGTCCGCGGTCGGCGGGTGGGTAGGTCGTGCAGAGCAGCCGGTAGTACGGGAGCGTCTCGAGGGCGTCGAAGGACTGGTCCGCGAGCGTGTAGCCGGCGTGGTGCATGAGCAGGGCGGCGGTCGCGAGCTCGGGGCTCGTCGCGAGCCAGCGGCTCACGAAGTCCGGCTTGCGCGCGAGCGCGGCGAGCAGCGCGGGCTGGCCCGTCAGGGCGCTCCGCGCGGCAAAGGTGACGATCGACAGGTTGCGGTCGGGCGTCGCCAGTGCCTTCGTCAGCTCGTCGAGGGTCGCGAGGTCGGCCTCGAGCGCCGGGCTGGCCTCCGGGCCCGCGCAGTTGGCGGCCACCGTCACGAGGTCGGCGCGGAGCGCAGTGCCGAGCTCGGCGCGGTCGGCGAGCGCGCGCGCCTCGGCGACGAGCGCCCCGCAGTGGGCCGGCTCGCGGTGGCGCGCCAAGAGGACGGCGGCGTCGCCCGCGTGCCCGCCCTGGCGCAGGGCCTGCACGGCGGCCGTGAACGCGTCGGGGTCGTACTGGTGCTGGTCCGCGAGCGTCAGGAAGCGATCGAGCGGCCGGAAGGGCGCGCATGTGGCCCGGCCCGACTCCGCGCCGGCCGTCAGGTGCGGCAGGAACGGCAGCACGTTCGCGATGCGCAGCCCGAGCGCGGCCGGGTAGTCGACGCAGCCGACCTGCACGAACGGCTTCGGGTCGGCGTGGGTCTGGAGGCACTCGAAGGCGTAGGGCTTCGGGGCGTCGCCCGGCCGGTCGGCGAGCAGGCGCACCTTCGCTCGCGCTCGCTCGCGCACGGCCTCGAGGGCGGGGATGCCGCGCAGCGGCTGCGGCAGCTCCGCGAAGAACTCGCCGAGCTTCTGGTCGTCGACGTCCTCGTCGAAGGTGACGAGCGACCAGAGGTGCCCCGCGAGGAAGGCCTCGCCGTGCTCGGCGGCGAGCTGTCCAGCGAGCGCCAGGGTCGTGGCCGCGTCGGCCTGCCAGAGCGCGGTGCTGGCCTTGGCGTCCACCCGGCGCTGCCCGAGCCGCACGCCCGTCGTGTAGGCGTCGACCGCCCGCCGCGCCGCCCGTGCCGCCGCCGTCGCGTCGCCGTCGAGCCAGGCGTAGACGGCCGTGACGAGCGCCACGTGCGCGTAGTAGCGCGCCGCCTCCTCGGCGGCGGTCGGCGTCGAGCCGTCGGCGAAGGTCGCGGCCAGGCCCGTCGTCTGGCTGCCGCCCGTCTGCATCCCGAGGCCGATCTGGAAGGTCCCCGAGGCCCGGATGAGGTCGCGCGCGTACGATTGGCCGACCTGGAGCGTGAAGATCTTGCCGCCGGTGGCCTCCTGGTAGGCGAAGTTGAGGCGCGGCACGTCGAGCCCGCGCGCTTCGGCGCGCGCGAGGAAGGCCTCGAGCGCGGCGCGTGCGGCGGCGCGCTCGCCCGACTTGAAGGCGTGGAAGGCGGTGAGCACGGAAGCGACGGCGTCGGGGCTCGGCGCGGTGCACTGCTGCCTGGCGAGACCCTGCATCGCGCCCACGAGGGGAGCCGGATCGAAGCGGTCCGCGAAGCGCTCGGAGTAGGCGAGGGTCGCGATGAGCACCGGTCGCCCGTGCCGCTCGGCCAGCGCCGCCGCCTCGCGGGGCAGGGCCTCCTTGCGCGCGGCCGACGCGGCGCTCGCGCCGAGCAAGAGGACGTCGCCCTGGGCGCTCGCGCCGGCGTCGTAGGCGCCGGCGGCGCTCCGCACCATGAGCGCGGCGAGGTCGCCCGTGCCGACCCCGCCCTTGCCGGGCTCGGGCCCGAGGTCGAGCTTGTCGGCCGCCGCCCGCAGGGCGTCGAACAGGCTCGCAGCGCCGCCGCTCGTGCCGGCCGAGCCGAAGGCCGCCGCGAGCCCGGCGAGCACGTGGCTCACGTCTCGCTTCAGCCGCGGCAGATCGAGCGCCTGGGCGCCGAGCGCCGCGCGGGCCAGCCCGTAGCCCCCGGCGATGGCGCCGGCGAGATCGCGCTCCTCCCAGTCCCCGAGCGCCGCCTCGACGAAGCGCGCCGCGGAGGCGTCGTCGATGGCGAAGCGCACGCCGGTGCCGCCCTTGTCCGCCACATCGACTGCGTCGGAGAGCACCGTCGCGACCAGGCGCACGCGCCGCAACCACGGGCCGGCCCGGTCGTCCTTGCCGCCGTCCCGGAAGGCCGGGCGCTCGAGCAGCCGGCGCCGCGTCTTGTTCAGTCGCTCGAAGGCATCGCGCAGCCGCGGATCGCGCGCGCTCGCCGCGTCGCCGGCGCAGCTCGGTCCCGCCGGTGCCTCGGCGGCGAGCGAGGTCGCGATGGCCACGATCGCGCCGTCCATGAGCGAGGCCGTGTCGGCGAGCAGATCGCGCTCCTCTGGTGTCGCGGGGCCCTCGGGGGCGAGCTCCGCCAGCGCCTGGCGCAGGGCCGCGAGCGCCTTCTTGCGCCCCTCGGCGAACATCTCCGGGTTCGCGACCGCCGGGTCGAGGGCGCCCGTGCCGATGAGCGACACGTAGTGCACGGCCGCCATGGTCAGCCGCGCGAGGCCCCGGTAGGCGACGTCCGGCCCGTCGAGCGCGGCCGCCGCGCCGGCGAGCGAGGCGCGGGCCCGCTCGGGCTCGCCGAGCACGAGGCGCAGAGCGCCGTGCGCCGCGTGCAGGCCGGCGAGGGACCAGCCGTGAGCCGGCTCGAGCTTGCCGGCGCCCAGCTTGTCGGCGACCGCCGAGGCGAGCGCCAGGAACTGCGCCGACTGGGCGTCGCCGGGCAGGGACAGCCCGGCGACGAACGCGGCGCCGGCCGCCTCCCAGACGCGGGTCACGGAGTCGGTCGACTGGAGCTTCAGCGCGATGGCGGCGCTGGCGAAGTCGATGACCGCCTGGCGCAGGCGCCGGTCGGCGAGCAGGCCGCGCTGGTAGAAGAGGCTCAGCACCGGGAACGGGCGGAAGCGCGCCGGCTCGGCCCCGGCGAGGGCGCGCAGGGCGTCGACGTGCTTGTGCAGGAGCTCGCTCACACGGCCGTAGGTGACCGTGCCCTCGGCGCGCAGGCCGTGGAGCTCGCCGCGCTCGCTGACGAGGCTCGCGGCGAGCGCCCAGATCGTGCCGCTCGTCTCGACGAAGCGCACCATGCTCTCGTAGCGCGGGAGCCAGGTCTCGAGCGGCAGGGTGCCCGGCGGGGCGGGCTCGGCCGGCGCGGCCGCCGCGGGCGCGCTCGGTGGCGACGGGTCGAGCGAGCGCCCGATGCGGTGGGCGAACAAGAGGTCGCCCGCGCTGTCCATCGGCGGCGCGAGCGGCGTCGGGCAGGTGCCCTCGGGGGCGTACATGTAGTCGAGCTGCGCCAGCCGCTCGGGGCCGAGCTCCTTCGCGAGCGCCGCGCGCGCCGCGCTCCAGCGCGTCTGGGCCGTAGCCGTGGCGGGCGTCGCGCTCTTGGCGCCGTCCGCGGCGGCGGTCGGGCTCACGAGCACGGCGAGGAGGCGCGCGTAGCCCGAGCTCTGCGCGGTGTCGGGCGGCTCGGTGCGCGGGTCCTTGGTCGCGCCCTCGGGCAAATCGAGCTCGATGCCGCTCGAGCCGAGGAGGTTGAGCAGGTAGCGCGCCCGCAGCCACGGCTCGCTCTCGGGCGGGAGCGCGCTCGCGAGCTTGGCGAGGCTCTCGGCCTGGCGCGCGGCGGTGACGTAGTCGAAGGCCGCGGCCGCCCGCGCCGCGGCGTCGAGCGTGCGCCCGAGCTCGAGCTCGCGCGCGAGCGCCGCCGGGTCGCGCGCCGCGGCGAGCGCCGGGACGAGGCCGAGCGCGAAGGGCGCGAGCGCGTCGCGGCAGTAGAGATGCTCCGGGCCGCGCTCGCTCGCGAAGAGCACGGCGTCGCGACCGGCGGCGCGCCCGATCGCGACGACGAGCGCGCGGGGCTCGGTCCGGCTCGCGGGCATGGCGAGCGCCGCGGCGTGCGCGGCCGTGGCGCGCGCCTCGGCGGCGGCCGCGTCGGCGGGCCCGTGCACGACGACGAGCGCGTCGGGCGTGCGCCCGAGCGCCGCGTGGAGCTCGCCCCAGGCGCTGCCGCCACCGCTCGCCTCGTCGAGCCGCGCGAGGGCGGCGGGCACGTCGGCCGGCTCGGCCGCGAGGACCGCGCGCTCGCAGCCCGCGAGGTCGTCCGGGCTGCAATGTGCGCCCGCCCCGGGCGTGCCGGGCGGGGGGACGACGTGGCCGTCGCAGGCGGCCAGGCCGAGCGCGGCCGCGAGGGCGAGCGTGGCGCGAGCGACGAGAGGGCGCAGGGTGGCGAGAGTCCGCATGGCGCAACCTTAGCCCCGGACGGCTCCGGGCTGCGAGCGCTCACGGCGCCGGTGCGATGAAGCCGTAGTACCGGCCCAGCCAGTACGGCGCGAGCACGTCGGCGCCGTCCATCTCGAGGCCGGCCCCGAGGCCGCCGTCGGCCTTGAACTGGTCCGTGTTCCAGCGGTCGTTGGGCCGCTCGTCGTACGGCAGGATGCGGCCGTCGGAGCGCATGCGTGCGTCGTCGCCGTAGTAGGCGGGCCCGGGCGCGAGGTCGCGACGCTGCGAGTTGTGCATCGTCCAGCGGATCATGTCCATCGGCGCCAGGCGCAGCCAGCGGCCGGCGTTCGCCAGGTCGGGCGCGTCGCCGCCGACGACGGCGTTCACGAGGTCCCACCACGCGCCCTGCTGGAGGCGGAGGTTGCCGTAGGTACGGCGCCAGCCCTCGAGCCAGAGGTCACGGAGCGCGGCCTCGGGCTCGTAGCGCAGGAGCACGAAGAAGGCCTGCATCGCGAGCTCGTCGCCGTCGCCGCTGCCCGCGCGGATGGGGTACTCGCTCTCGTGGACGGCGTTGTCCGCGTAGTGGTGGGTCGCGATGAGGTCGCGCTTCGCGGCGACGTAGCGCTCGTCCCCCGTCAGGTAGTGGGCGAGCGTGAGTGCCGCGAGCAGCTGCGCGCTCCGGCGCCCGCCGTCCTGGAGCTGTCCCGGGATCGACTCGTTCACGTAGAACGGGTCGAACTGACCGTAGCTCGTGGGCAGCCCGTCCACGTCGACGAGGTCGTAGCCGTGGTCGACGAGTCCCCCGACGATGCCCGCGACGTGGGCGCGGATGGCGGCCTGCTGGGCCGGGTCGGCGCAGAGGTCGTAGGCGTGTCCCATCATGAACATGTGGGACGTGACCTCGTCGTTCGAGGTGTCGCCCTTGACCCACCAGGCGCCGTCGGACGAGAGGAACCACTCGCCGTCGTCGGGGTTGGCGCAGTCGTCGAGCTGGCAGCCCTCGATGCGGATGACCGCGCGCGCCACGAACCAGTCGGTGCCGGTGAGCGTGCGGAGGCTCAGCATGCGCTCGAGCGACCGGTCGAAGTGGGCCTTCGCCTCGGGGTCGCCCGTCGCGCGGAAGCGGAAGCACTCCGAGAGCAGCCAGTAGCTCGTCCAGCCGCCGTCGTTGTCGGAGTCGTACGGGATGCTGGTCGACGGATCGCCCGGGACGCCGAGGCGCGAGTCGGCGACCGCGCCGTCCCGATCGTGGCGCTGCACGATGCGCTCGACGAAGGACGCGAGCTTCTGCTCGAGCGTGACCACGGTGGCGGTCGCCGTCGCGAGCCCCGCGCCGGTCGCGAAGTAGAGCGGCCCGTTCGCGACGGAGGGGTCGGTCGCGACGGCGCGCACGGCCTCGGAGGGCAGCCAGCGCTCGGCGCCGTACACGCGCCACTCGGGGCCGTCGCCGCGCTCGAGCATGCGGTAGGCGCCCTCGGCCGTCGCGACCACGAAGCCTCCGTCGGCGGCGCGCGCCGCGCTCGTGGCGGTGCCGAGCGGCACGCGCGTCGGGCCGAACTCCGGCACGGACGGCGCGGAGGGCGCGCCGCCCGCGAAGAGCAGGCCCTGCACGCCCGCCGTGCCGAGCACGACGAGATCGAGCGGCAGGGGCAGGGTCACGTCCGCGACGAGCGCGGTGACGGTCCCCGTCGCGAGCCCGTCCGCGGTCGTGTAGGTCGCGCTCGGCGCCCCGAGGGGCAGGCTGACCGGCAGCGGATACTGCGCGAGCCCGCTCGCGCTCGCGAGGTAGAGCGCGCTCGCCGCCTCGAGCGCCGCGTCGACGGGCTCGTCCCCCGGGGCGGCCGCCGGCCAGTCGATGGTGCCCGGCCCGGGGCCGTGCACGAGGCCGAGCCCGCGGTCGGTGCGGAGGTACGCCCGGGTGGCGCCGCTCGCGAGGCCGAGCAGCACCGTCCCCGCGGGCGCGGCGTGGCGCGCGAGCGTGCCCGCGCCGGCATCGAAGAGGTACACGGCCCCCGGTCCGACGAGCGCGAGCGTGTCACCCGCGAAGGCGGCCCCGACGAGATCCGCGTCGCCGGCCTCGATGGGGACGATCGCGGCCGCGCCGCCGCCCGGGTGGGTGACGACCCCGCGCGGCGTCACCTGCACCGGCAGCTCGAGGTCCGTCGCCGATCCGGGCGGCACGAGCACGGCCACGAGCGCGCCGACGCCCGGCTCGAGCTCGTTCGACGTGTGGTTCTGCTCCTGCACGAAGGTCGCGTCCGCGAGCGGCGTCGCGAGTGCCGGCGGCTCGTAAGGGTCGTAAGGCCACGGGATCGGCGCCGCGGACAGGGGCTCGGTCTCGCCGCCGCCACCGCAGGCCGCGAGCGCGCCGAGCGCGCCGAGCGCGAGCGCGAGCGCGCCGAGACGGAGAGCGACGCGAGACGACCCGAGGCGCGCGAGCGCGATCACGCGCCGAGCGTAGCGCGGCGTCGGCCGCTTCAGGGCACGAGAATGCGCCCGGACGCGCCGTTCGCGCCGGTGTCGGAGTGGCAGCCGTTGCAGCTGCCCTCGGTCTGCGCGCTCGCCATCGCGCGCACGCGGCCCTGGTAGAGGACGCGGGCCGTGTAGGGCAGGGCGACGGCACCCGCCTGCACCTCGTGGAAGAAGTTGCCGGCCGCGTTGGTCGCGAGCGTGAGGACGGCGCCGTTCGCGTCCGTGATCTCGACCGCGATGCCGCCCACGCCGTTGCAGTTCGTGTCGTCGTCGGCGCCGACCATCACCGTGCCCGCGAGGTCGTAGCTCGGGCCCTCGTCGCCGGCGTGGCAGCCGATACAGTCCCCGCCCGGCCGCATGAGCGGCGACTCCTCGAGGTCGGGCGCGACGTCACCCGAGGCGCACACCTCGGGCGGCACGTAGTCGCTGTCCTCGTCCTCGCAACCGGCTGCGCCGAGCGCGAGCGCCACCACGGTAGCGGCAGAGGCCGCTCGCAAGCCAAGGCTCATGTCGTCACGCTACCACCGCCGCGCCGCCCCGCGCGGCCAGGAACGCAAACGCCGTGTTCGCCCGGTACACGTGGCGCCCGGCCCGGCCCCGGCGCGGCGCCGCGCAGGGACGGATCTGCTTGCCGGAGCGCGCGGGGCGGACGATTCTGGGTGCCGGTCGATGACACGGCACACGACGGCGCGGCGCGCGAGGCACGGCTGGGCCGCGATCTGCGCCGTGGGCGTGCTCGGAGCGCTCGGAGGCCTGACGGCCTGCGGGCGCGACGAGCCCGGCTACTTCGGGACGGTCGGGCGCGGCGGCAAGGACGCGGCGACCTTCTACCTCAACAACGGCGACGAGCCGGAGTACCTCGACCCCGGCCTCGTGAGCGACACGGCGAGCAGCGCGCTCGTGCGCGAGCTCTTCGACGGGCTCGTGCTCGCGCACCCCGACGATCAGCACCCGGTGCAGGGGGTGGCCGAGCGCTACGACACGAGCGACGACAACCTGCTCTACCGCTTCCACCTGCGCGCGGACGCGCGCTGGACCGACGGCACGCCGGTCACGGCCCACGACTTCGTCTACGCCTGGCAGCGCGTGCTCACGCCGGCGACGGGCGCGCGCAACGCGACCCTCCTCTACGCGCTCACGAACGGCAAGCTCTTCCACCAGGGCAAGATCCTGCGCCTCGGCACGGCGGTGCGCCCGCGCGACGGGCATGGCACGGCCCAGGCCGAGCTCGCGGCGGGCACCTTCGTGCGCGTCTACGCGACGAGCCCGGCGCGGCTCAAGGCCTCGCGCGCGCTCGCCGCGGCGCCCGAGCCGGGCGCCTCCGAGAGCGTGGGCGACGACAAGGACGGCGCGCCCGTGCGCGTGCTCGGGCTCGGGCCGCCGCTCCGCTGCAACGGCGAAGGCGACCACTGGTTCCGGCTCGAGGCGGGCGGGCGCGAGGGCTGGGCGCCGGGCTGCGCCCTTCTCGAGGACGCGGCGCATGCCGAGGAGGCGCTCGTCTCGGTCGCCGTCGTGCCGACCTACGCGCCGCGGCGCCCCGTGCCCGCCGAGGCGGCGCCGGTCGCCGGGCTCGTGCCCCGTGCGCTGCTCGTCGCCGACGCGAGCGCGGTCGGCGTACGCGCCGTCGACGACCGCACCCTCGAGGTCGAGCTCGAGCGCCCGACCCCGCACTTTCTCGAGCTCTGCACGCTCCCGACCCTCTCGCCCGTGCCGCGCGCCGTCGTCGAGCGCTTCACCGCGCGCGGCGAGAGCGACCGCTGGTTCCGCCCGGAGAGCATCGTCTCGAATGGCCCCTACGCGCTCGAGAACTGGAAGTTCCGCTACGAGATCAGCATGGTGCGCAACCCGCACCACCCCGACTTCGAGCGCCTGCGCATGCACCGGCTCGTCTTCCTGCAGGTCAACGACGTGCAGGCGTGCCTGAACCTCTATCGCACCGGCGAAATCGATTACATCGGCTCGAACGTCAGCCTGCCGAGCGCCTACATGGACTCGCTCGCCAAGCAGGGCGACTTCAGTCGCTTCGTGTGGCTCGGCACCTACTGGTACGAGCTCAACGTGAAGGCGCCGCCC
>JADLAB010000117.1 GCA_020848455.1 Polyangiaceae bacterium | reverse complement strand
GTCGCTGTCGGCCGGGTTGTCGCAGGGTTGCCCCACGGCGGCGTCCTCGCTCCCGTCCGTGCTCGCGGGGTCGCAGTCGTCGTCGCCTCCGTTGCACACGTCGAGCGCGCTCGCGGCGTCGTCGCTGCAGGCGAGCACGCCGCCGACGCAGCTCGAGACGCCGGTCGCGCAGAGATCGCTGTCGGCCGGGCTGTCGCAGGCCTGCCCGACGCCGACGTCCTCGCTGCCGTCCGGGCTCGCGGGGTCGCAGTCGTCGTCGAGGCCGTTGCAGAGGTCGAGCGCGCTCACGGCGTCGTCGCTGCAGGCGAGCGCGCCGCCGACGCAGCTCGAGATGCCGGTCGTGCAGAGGTCGCTGTCTGCCGGGTTGTCGCAGGGCTGCCCCACGCTCGGGTCCTCGCTGCCGTCGGGGCTCGCGGCGTCGCAGTCGTCGTTCTGGCCGTTGCACAGGTCGAGCGCGCTCGCCGCGTCGTCGCTGCAGCCGAGCGCGCCGCCCACGCAGGTCGAGAGGCCGGTCGCGCAGAGGTCGCTGTCGGCCGGGCTGTCGCAGGGCAGGCCCACGGCGGCGTCCTCGCTGCCGTCCGCGCTCGCGGGGTCGCAGTCGTCGTCGGCGCCGTTGCAGGCGTCGAGGGAGCTGACGGCGTCGTCGCTGCAGGCCAGCGCCCCGCCCACGCAGCTCGAGACGCCGGTCGCGCAGAGGTCGCTGTCGGCCGGGTTGTCGCAGGCGGCCCCGACCGCGGGATCTTCGGAGCCGTCGGGGCTCGCGGCGTCGCAGTCGTCGTTCTGTCCGTTGCACAGGTCGAGCGTGCTCGCGGCGTCGTCGCCGCAGCCGAGCGTGCCGCCCACGCAGGTCGAGAGGCCCGTCGCGCAGAGGTCGCTGTCGGCCGGGCTGTCGCAGGGCTGGCCCGCGCCCGGGTCCTCGCTGCCGTCCGCGCTCGCGGCGTCGCAGTCGTTGTCGAGCCCGTCGCACAGATCGGTGCTGCTGCTCGTGTTGTCGGTGCAGAGGAGCGTGCCCGCGCTGCACAGGCGCGAGCCCTCGACGCAGAGATCGCTGTCGGGCCCGTCGCACGCCGTGCCGGCCAGCGGGTCCTCGGTGCCGTCGGCGCTCGCCGCGTCGCAGTCGTTGTCGAGGCCGTCGCACACGTCGAGCGCGTGGTCCGCGTCGTCGGCGCAGACGAGCGAGCCGCCGCTGCAGACCACGCCGCCATCCGGACAGAGATCGCTGTCGCTCGCGCTGTCGCATGCGACGCCGAGACCCGGGTCGGCGCTGCCGTCCGCCGAGGACGCGTTGCAGTCGTTGTCGAGCCCGTCGCACAGGTCGGCCGAGGCCTGCGAGTCCTGCTCGCACCCGAGGGTGCCATTCGCGCACTGCCGGTGCCCCGGTGCGCACACGCCCGGCAGGCCGGTGTTGCACGCCGCGCCGCCGCCGGGATTGCCGTTGTCGACGGTGCCGTTGCAGTCGTCGTCCTTGCCGTTGCAGGTCTCGGTCGTGGGCGTCACGTCGCCGAGGCAGGCTCCCCACTGGCCGCTGGCGCAGAGCTGCTCGCCCTCGAGGCACTCGCCGGTGCCGATGAGCGCGGGATCGCCCTCGTAGCAGGGCTGGGTCGCGCCATCGAGGCAGGTGCAACCCTCGTCGGTGGTGCCGTCGCAGTCGTTGTCGAGCCCGTCGCAGGCCTCCGTCTGGCTGCCCGTGCCGGGAATGCACGGCACCGGCACGCCGTTGGCGCAGGCCTCCACGGTCGTCTGGCAGACGCCGAGGCCGCAGGTGACGGTGCCGAGGTCCTCGTCGACCGCGTGGTCGCAGTCCTCGTCGTGGCCGTCGCACGTCTCGGGCACCGGCAGCACGTCGCCCTCGCATGCGCCCCACACGCCGGCGAGATCGCAGACCTGAGTGCCCTGGGCGCAGTTGCCGACGCCGACGAGCCCCGGATCGCCCTCGAAGCAGGGCCGCGTCTGTCCGTCGACGCACGGGCAGTCCTCGTCCACGACGTCGTCGCAGTCGTTGTCCACGCCGTCGCAGAGCTCGGCGCCGCAGCCGCCGCCCGCTCCACCCTGCCCGCCCCCGCCGGCGGCCGTCCCGCCCGCGCCACCCGTGGCCGCGGCGCCTGCCGCGCCACCGGTCGCGGCTGCGCCCCCCGTGCTCGCGCCGCCCGTCCCCGGACCGTCGTTCTCCTGCTCCGACGACGCGCACGCCGCAGCCACCAGAACCGCCAGCAGGCCGCAGAACGGTGCGCCTGCCCGAGATGCCCGAAGCTCCATGGAAGAACGCTCGCGCGAAGGAGAAGCGCGAATCCTCTCCGCGATGGTCTCATCCTTCCTGAAGCGCCGCAATGGCGGCGCCCGGGCACGAGGCGCGGGCTCGGGTCTTGGCCCCGACCGCCTCCTCAGGCGGCCGGCTGGCGCGGGGCCGCGGGCGGGACGAGGGACATGGCGCGCTCGGCCAGGGCCGTGATGGTGAGCGACGGGTTGACGCCGGGGTTGGCCGAGACGGCCGAGCCGTCCACGACGAACAGGCCCGGATAGCCGAAGACCTCGTGCTTGTCGTCGACGACGCCGTCGTCCGCGGTCTTGCCGATGCACGCGCCGCCGAGGATGTGGGCCGTGGAGGGGACGCCCTGCAGGGTCTCGGTGACCATGTTGAAGGTGACGCCGTCGGCGCGCCTGGCGAACGCCTCGGCGAGCTCGGTCGCCTCGGGGATGAAGGCCGCGGGCGCCTCTGCGCCGGGCATGAGCCGCGTCGCGAGGCCCTGCTTGAAGCCGGTGCGGAGCCCCTTGGCGAGCCGGAGCGAGAGCGTGCCCTCGAGGCTCCGCATGTAGAGCAGGATCTGGCTGAAGCGGGCCAGATCGGGAACGAGCAGGGCACGCAGCAGCTTCTTCGGCGAGCGCAGGGCGACGCCGACGGTGCGCCCGAGGCGCGCGAGCACCGTGTCGCCCGGGGCGTGCGGCGTCACGAGCAGACGGAAGAAGCCGCTGCCGGCGCCGTAGCGGACGGGCTCGAGGTGCGAGTGCTCGTCGGTGTGCAGGATGGACCCGATGGCGACGCCCTTCGAGAGGTCCACGTCGCGCCGCTGCGAGATGACGGCGATGAGGCTCTCGGAGTTGGTGCGCACGAGCTCGCCCGTGCGCGGCGAGAGCTTCGGCAGACCGCGCGGATCTTCCTTCATGCGCAGGAGCAGATCGACCGTGCCGAGGACGCCGCCCGCGAACACCACACGGTCGGCCGTGAACGCGTGCGCGGCCTTCTTGCGGCCGAGGCCCGTCTCGGCCTCGACGGCGTAGCCGCCCGCGGTGCGCGGGCGCACGGCCGTGGCCTCGGTCTCGGCGAGGACCTCGACGCCGAGCCGCTCGGCGAGGAAGAGGTAGTTCTTGTCGAGGGTGTTCTTGGCGCCGACGCGACAGCCCGTCATGCACGAGCCGCAGAAGGTGCAGCCGGTGCGCTCGGGCCCCTGGCCGTCGAAGTACGGGTCGGCGACCTTCTCGCCCGACGCGCCGAAGAAGACGGCGACGTCGGTCGGCGCGAAGTCCTTCTCGCGCCCGCGCTCGCGCGCGAGGTCGCGCAGGATCTCGTCGCCGGGGAAGAGGCGCGGGTTCGGCGCGGCGCCGAGCATGCGCTTGGCCGTCTGGTAGTGCGGGGCGAGCTCCGTGCGCCAGTCGCACAGGCCGGCCCACGAGCCCGACAGGAAGAACTCGGGCTTCGGCACGGGCAGCGTGTTCGCGTAGACGAGCGAGCCGCCGCCGACCCCGACGCCCGAGAAGATCGTGACGTGCTCGAAGAAGGTCATCTTGAAGATGCCGTGCATGGCGAGCTCGGGCAGCCACAGCCAGCGGCGGAGGTCCCAGTTCGTCTTCGGGAAGTCCTCCGGCGAGAAGCGCTTGCCCTTCTCGAGCACGAGCACACGGTAGCCCTTCTCGGCGAGCCGGAGCGCCGCGACGCTGCCGCCGAAGCCGGAGCCGATCACGATGGCGTCGTAGTGCATGGCGTGGGTCTTACTCCGCCCCGCGCCGCGCAGCGAGCGCGCCTCCCGCGTGCTCGCCTTGCCCGGCGCCCGGTGCGGGCAGATACTCGGCGCTGCGGAGACGCTGGCCCGAGCGCAGCGACAAGAACTGCGTGCGCGCCGCGAACGAATGACCCCGGCATCCGTGCCCGCCCGATGAAGCGCTCCGCCCCGTTCCTGCGCCTCGGCGCCGTCACCTGGGCCGCCTACGCCCTCTGCGGCATCGTCTTCGAGATCCTGCGCGCGCGTGCTTTCGCCGCGTATCGCGCCGGCCCCTCCGGCCCCGACGCGCAAGGCTTGCACGAGCGCCTCGAGCTGTACGCCACGCTCGACTGGGCGTGCCACCTCGCGCTCGGCGTCGTGCTCGCCGCGAGCCTGGGGCTCTTCGCGGCCTCGCTCGGTCGCGCGCGGGCGAGCGTGCTCGCCTGGGTCGGCTGCGGCCTGCAGGCGCTCGCGCTCGCGGCGTCGGTCACGAGCTTCGTCGCCCTTCGCACGGGCGCGCTCGGCGCCCCCGAGGAAACGGGCTCGCTCGTGCTCGTCGAGCTCCTCTGGCTCGGGCGCGCCGCGCTCGGGGTCGCGGCGCTCGCCCTCTTTCTCGCCGCGACGTGCGTCGCCGTCGAGCGGCCCGCGACGGCCGGCTGGGCGATGCTCGGCACCTATCTCTGCCTCGCCGTCGGGGGCCTCGGTCTCTTCGCCTACCGCCTCTTCGGTGCGGTGTCCGGGAGCGCGGCGCTCGACTGGGCGGGCCGCATCGTCGACTACGGCGCGGACGGGCTCGTCGTCGGCACGCTCTTCTGGGGCGGTGCGCGCCTCGTCCGACAGCCGGCTCCGGGCGTGCCCGCGGCCGCGACCGAGCAACACACAAACTTCGT
>JADLAB010000116.1 GCA_020848455.1 Polyangiaceae bacterium | reverse complement strand
GGTCGTCGGCGACCCACCCCCGCCGCCCGAGGGCGCCGTCGCCGAGCTGCCCTTCGACCTCCGGACCACGAGGACGTCGCCGGCGCGCCCGGCACCGGTGCCGGCGCCTAGGCCGGGACGCCCCGCGGTGCGCGCGACCTCGAGCACCGGCGAGCCCGGCCCCTACGTCCACGCGCTCGAGCACGGCGAGTCGCCGCCGAGCTACGCGGGGCACGACCACGTCTCGAGCGAGCAGCGCCACGAGGGCTTCGTGTTCCGGGTGGCGAGCGGCGCGAGCTACCTGCTCGGCAACCTGAGCGCGCGCGCCTCGACGTGCGCCGAGTGCAGCGAGGTCGAGAGTCTCATCGGCACGCTGCGGGGCGCCGTCGTCGACACCGAGGTCGTGCTCGGCGGCACCTTGAGCCCGGGCGTCGTGATGGGCCTGCGCGGCACCGTCTCCGTGCCGCCGAGGCCGAGCTTCGAGCCGAGCCCCGAGGGGGGCGAGGGCCTCGCGCCGGCGCCGTTCGCGCTCGGCACGGTGGGGCTCGTGTTCGACTGGTACCCGGATCCGGGTGGCGGCTTCCACATGCTGTTCGCGCCCGGCGCGGCGTTCGCGCGCATCCGGGACGAGGAGCAGCGCATGCCGAGCGAGCTGCTGCGCGGCATGGTCGTCGCGACCGCCCTCGGCTGGGAGGGCTGGGTGAGCGAGAGCTGGTCCTTCGGCCTCGAGGCCACGGGCGAGCTCGGCTACCTCGTGACCGAGACCTCGGCGTCGTTCGGGTACGTCGCGCCCGGGGCGCGCGTGACGCTGACCTACGACTGAGCCGCCGGGAGCGACTGAGCCGCCGGGGGCGCGTGGGCGCCCGACGCCGCGGGCAGCCACACGCGGAAGGTCGTGCCGCCTTCGCCCGACTCGAGCGCGATCTCACCCCGGTGGGCGTCCACGACGCGCCGCACGAAGCCGAGTCCGAGCCCGGAGCCCTGCGCCTTCGTCGTGAAGAAGTCGTCGAAGACGCGCTCGCGCACGCGCGCCGACATGCCGCCGCCGTCGTCCCTCACCTCGAGGAGCAAGCGCCCGCCGTCCTGCGCCACGCGCACCCCCACCCGGCCGCGATCGGGGGCCGCGCCCGCGCGGTGCTTCTCGGCGGCGGCCGCCTCGAGGGCGTTGCGCACCAGGTTCTCGGCCGCCGCGGCGACGAGATCGGGGTCGGCGCGACAGGCCGGTAGCTCCGGCTCGCACGCGAAGTCGAGCGCGACGTCGCCGTCGTAGCGCGAGGTCTCGACGAGGTCGCGCACCACGTCCTCGAGGCGCACCGCCGCGAGCACGGGCTCGACGCGCCCGAGCCGCCGGTACTTGTCGATGACGGCCGTGAGCCGGTCGATCTGCCCGCGCATGAGCGCGAGCCGCGGCAGCTCGCCATCGATGCTGCGCCCCTCGGCGCGCTCGATCTCGAGGTACTGCACCATGGCGCGGAGAGCCGCGAGCGGGTTCTTGAGATCGTGCGCCATCTGCGCCGCGAGCCGCCCGAGGAACACGAGCCGCTCGCGCTCGGCGCGGCCGTGGGCGTGCAGGCTCGAGAGCGCGCGCGCGCCGAGCAGCACGACGGCCGTGACGGCGGAGGTCGCGACGACGAGCGCGCCGGTGCGCGCGGCGAGGGCCTGGTACACGACCACGTAGCCGAGGACGGCGAGCGCCCCGAGCGCGAGCGACCCGAGGCCGAGCCCGAGCCCGAGGCGCTGCTCGAGGAGCTCGAAGCGCAGCGCCGCGAGCACCATGAGCAGGGCGGCCACGAGCGAGGCGACGCCCCCGAGGCGCGGCAAGGCGAGCTCGGCCTCCTGCGCGAACTCGGACAGGCTCCCCACGACCGCGACGGCGAGCGCCGCGACGACGGTGTAGCCGCGCCGGCGCTCGTCTCGCCCCGAGCGCCGAAGGTGCAGGCCGAGCCGCGCGAAGGCGAAGGCCATGGCGGGCACCTCGAGCGCGACCTGGAGCGCCGTCGACAGCGGCGACTCGGCGAAGGCCTGCGCCTCCGGCAGGAAGAAGCCCGCGCCGCACGCGAGGCCGAGCGCCCCGAACGCGAGGTAGCTCGCGCGGCACACGGAGCGGAAGCGGCGCCGCTCGCCGATGAAGGCGAGCACGAAGTCGAGCGCCACCGCCGTCGACAGGGGCGCGACGGCGAGATCGAGCAGGTGCCAGGTGGCGGCGCCGGTGACCCGGTAGGCGAGAAAGCCGAAGTTCCAGCCGAACATGACGGCGCAGAGCGCGCCGAGACGCAGGGCGAGCGCGCTCTGCGCGGCGCGCGACAGGCAGAGCACGGCGAGCGCCGCCTGTCCGACACAGGCGCAGAGGGTCAGCCACTCGCCGAGACCGAGGTCGCTCAACATCCGGCCCGCCTCGCGGGCGCCCGGCGCCGGCAGGGTGCCGGACGCGCACGGCCCATGGTAGTCGGGAACCATGGCCGACGTGGTAGTGGTCGACGACGATGCCGCGGTGGGGACGGGCCTCTCGGATCTCCTCCGACAGGCGGGCTTCGATACCCGCTACCTGTCCTCCGCGACGCAGGCCCTCGACTTGCTCGCGACGAGCCCGGTCGAGGTGCTGGTGACCGATCTCCGCATGCCGGGCATGGACGGCATGCAGCTGCTCGAGCGCGTGAAGGCGCGCGCGCCCGAGATCGCCGTCGTCATGGTCACCGCCTTCGGCTCGGTGCCGCTCGCCGTGAAGGCCATGCAGGCCGGCGCGTGCGACTTCATCCTCAAGCCCTTCGAGCGCGAGGAGGTCGTGCGCGCCGTCGGCAAGGCGCTCGCCATGGCGCGCCACGCTTCGTCGCGCCCGAGCGTGCCCGCGAGCGCGCTCCCTGCCGCCGATCTCGTCAGGACGAGCGCGGGCCTCCGGGACGTGGCCGCGCTCGTCACCCGCGCCGCTGCGAGCACCGCCACGGTGCTCTTGCTCGGCGAGACCGGCACCGGCAAGGGCCTCGTCGCGCGCGCCATCCACGAGAGCGGGCCGCGCGCGCGCGAGCCCTTCGTGACGGTGCACTGCGGCGCCCTGCCCGAGGCGCTGCTCGAGAGCGAGCTCTTCGGCTACGAGAAGGGCGCCTTCACGGGAGCGGGGGCGCGCAAACCGGGGCGCGTCGAGCTCGCGGGCGCCGGCACGCTCTTCCTCGACGAGATCGGCGACGTCTCGGCGGTCGTCCAGGTCAAGCTCCTGCGCCTCTTGCAGGAGCGCACCTACGAGCCGCTCGGCGCGACGCGCAGCCACAAGACCGAGGCGCGCTTCGTCACGGCGACCCACCGGGACCTCGAGGCCCTCGTCGCGCGCGGCGCCTTCCGCGAGGACCTGTACTACCGGCTCAACGTGCTGCCGATCCGCCTGCCCGCCCTGCGCGAGCGCCGGAGCGACGTGGCGAGCCTCGCCAGCGCGTTCTGCGAGCGCCACGCGGACGCGAACGGCAAGCCGGGCACGCACCTCGATGCGGCCGCGCTCGCCCTGCTCGAGGCCGAGCCGTGGCCGGGCAACGTGCGGCAGCTCGAGAACCTCGTCGAGCGCCTGGTCGTGTTCGCCGACACCTCGGTCATCGGCGCCGCCGAGGTGCAGGCGGCGCTCGGCACGACCCTGCGGAGCGCCAGCCCGAACGACGACGCGCGCGCGCCCGCGAGCGCCTCCGGCGGGGACCTCCGCGCGGTGGAGCCCGCCGCCCCGACCGCGAGGCCCGCGCCCGCCGCGCTGCCGTCCGGCGGCGAGCGGCCCCTCGAGCAGAGCCGCCAGGCCGCCGAGCGCGAGGCGATCCACGAGGCCCTCGAGCGCGCGCGCGGCAACCGCACCCAGGCCGCGCGCATGCTCGGGGTCAGCCGCCGGACGCTCTACAACAAGCTCGCCGAGTACCAGATCGGCTGAGCCGCCGCTCGGCCGGGGCGCCACGCCGGATCGGCCGCGACGCGCGGGCGCGTCACGGCGGCGAGTAGCTGCCCTCCACGTCGAGCACGATGTGCATCCCGGGGTAGCCGATGGCTGCCGAGGTCGTGGGCTCGGTGAAGCCACAGGTCGGGGCGCGGAGGTAGCTCGGGCCGGTCTCGGCGGCCGTGTTCGAGCCGATGAAGAACAGGTGGCCGAGGAACTCGGCGTCGGGCGTGTTGAGCTCGACGACGAGCTGCGTG
The DNA here is from genome assembly GCA_020848455.1 of Polyangiaceae bacterium. Taxonomy (GTDB): domain Bacteria; phylum Myxococcota_A; class Polyangia; order Polyangiales; family Polyangiaceae; genus JACRDA01. Next base: position 12,253 of record JADLAB010000116.1, on the reverse strand, counting down.
CCCGCCTGCGCCGTGCCGCTCACCGGGAACGACACGACGGTGGCCGCGGCGTCGAAGATCGTGATGGGGGCGGTCGTCAGGGTCGTGAAGTTGCTCGTCTGCATGGCGCCGTTCAGGCGGTGCAGGCGCAGCGTGGCCGGCTGGCTACCCGCCCCGCCGGTCGCCTGCTCGATGCCGATCGACACGCTCGAGACCGCGAAGTCGCCGTCGATGCCGAAGGCGGCGAGGTCGTAGACCCGGTAGTAGCTGTTGTCGGCGTTCTCGAGACCGCTGTAGTTGCAGGCCACCGAGTTGGCCGCGACGATGGCGCTGCTCGACGAGTGCGAGAGCACGCAGCTGCAGACGGGCGACGCGCCGGGCGTGTCGGCGCAGGTGCAGCCCGCCGCGCAGCCGCCGTTCGCCACCGTGCACTCGTCGGCCGCGACGCAGGTGCCGTTCTGCTCCTCGTAGCCGAGGTTGCAGTTGCAGCTGTAGCTGCCGGGCTCGTTGACGCAGGTGCCGGGCCCGCACGGAGCGCTCGCGCACTCGTCGATGTCGGTGCAGGTCGTGCCGTTGCCCGTGTAGCCCGGGTCGCACGTGCAGGCGGCGCCGTTCGGTCCGGCGCCGCAGCTCGCGTGCGGGTCGCAGACGAGCTCGCCGCACGTCACGGGGCCCCCGCCCGCGCCTCCGGGACCGCCGCCTCCGGTCCCCGCGGCTCCGCTGCCGCCGCCGCCGCCCGTGGCACCCTTGGCGCAGGCCCCGAGCGTCGCGGCGAGGCACACGGACACGAGCGACAGGGTCGCGGGGCGGACGCGAGATCGGGAACGAGCCCCCGGCATGACGTCAGACTACGCGGAGTCGGGTGTCGGGGTCGAGTCGCAGGCGCGGGCGGGAGCCAGTAGCCTGAACCCTGCCGGCTCCGTGCAGGTCTCCGTGGTTCCGTGTCTCCGTGGTGGTCTCGGTCTTTGTGGGGGCGCGACGACCGAGGTCAGGGGCGCTCCCCGAGCCACACGTCGCCGTCTTCGGTGAGCCACGAGAAGTAGAGCCAGCGCCCGTCGGGCGAGAGCGCGATGTGGTCGCCGACGCCGTCGGCCTCGAGGCCGAAGACGCGCTCCGGGCTCGGGTGCGCGGGGTCGACGAGCCATAGACCGCGCCCGCCGCCGTCGGAGTACACGAGGCGGCGGCCGTCGGGCAGGAAGCGCGGACCGACGCCGCTGTCGGTGAGCTTCTCGTAGCGCCGCGCCGCGAGGTCGTAGCGGTAGAGGCCCGCGCTCCGGCCGCGCAGGCCGATCGAGCCCGCGAGCGCGCCGTCGTCGGGCGAAAGATCGCTCGGCACGAACTGCCGGCCCTCCTCGGGATAGGGCTCGAAGCTCCGGAGCTCCCCCGCGGCGGCGCCCGGCGCGAGCTCGATCTCGAGCAGGCCCTGCATGTTGACCCAGGTGAGGGCGCGCGCGGCGCGGTGCTCGGGGATCGTGAACAGCATCACGCGCTCGGACGCGGGCGTGAGCGCGCGCAGGCCGCTGCCGTCCGGCGCGACGCTCCACACCTGCCAGCTGCCGCCGCGGTTCGAGTAGAACACGACGCGCGCGCCGTCGGGCGCCCAGCGCGGCAGCCGGTTGCTCTTGCCGGTGTCGTCGGTGAGCGGGCGCAGCTCCGTGCCGTCGGCGCTCGCGAGGTAGATGTTCTCGTCGACGTCGGGGCGCACCCAGCACGAGCAGAACGCGACCGAGGCCCCGTCGGGCGACACGTCGGGCGCCGCGAAGGCGTTCTGCCCGCGCGTGACGAGGCTGGGTGAGCCCGTGACGCGCCCGCGCACGGGATCGAAGGCGACGCGCGCCACGTTGCCGGTGCGGAGCGTGGAGCCGAAGAGGAGCCGCTCTCCGTCCGAGGACAGGCTCGGGTGCTCGGCCGCCCCCGCGACGCCGCTCGTGACGGGCTCCGGTGGCCCCACGGCCGCGCCGGTCCCGGGCTCGACCGGGAGCCGCCAGATGTTCATGGGGCCCGCGAGCGTGCTCGCGAAGTAGACGGCCCGACCGTCGGCGCCCCACGTGGGCGTCCACGCGACGTGCGCGCCGCGATCGTAGAGGAGCCGCGCCGGCCCCGCCGTCCCGTCCGCGGCCGGCACGGGCAGGAGCAAGAGGCCGTGGTGCTCGAGATCGAGATCGCCCTCGGCGACGACCGAGCGGCCGTCGGGCGACAGCGCGCCCTCGGCCGCGTCGCGCACGGCGGCGAGTGGCGTCACGGCGCCGCTCTCGACGTCGACGAGCGAGACCGCGCCGAGCGTGCCGCGCGAGCGCGGATCCTCGACGAGCTGGCTCGACACGACGAGCCGCCGGCCGTCGGGCGAGAAGCTCGGGTGGTAGCCAGTCGCGGTCACGCGCCGCACGCTCTCGCCCGTGGCACCCATCACGAACACGCCCCCGCCGTCGCGCTCGGACACGAAGGCGATGCGCGTGCCGTCGGGCGAGATGGCGGGGTGGAAGTCGCGCCCCGGCGAGCCGGGCGTGAGGTTGGTCGCGTTCTGGCCGCCGATGCGCTGGCGGTAGACGTCGAGCTCGCCCGGCGGGCCGGCCGCGTACACGAACCAGGTGCCGTCGGGCGCGATGCGGGGCGTGCGCTCGAGCCCCGGGGCGGTCGTGACGCGGCGAAAGCGGAGCGCCCCCTCGGCGACGCCCGTAGCGGGTGCGCTCGCAGCAGCGCCGAGCGCACGCCCGGCGCCGTCGCTCGGGCTCGTCGGCGCGCGCGGCGAGCTCGGGCTCGGCTCCCCCGCGCCGCTCGGCACCGCCGCGCGCTCGCTCGCACGCCAGGCGACGAGCCCGAGCGCGCCCGCGAGGGCCGCGCCCGCAACGAAGCCGACCGCCGTCGCGCGACCTCGGCCCGCGAGGCCCGCGCGCCCGCGCCCGCGCCCGGCGTCGAGCGCGAGCTCGGCGAGGTCGGTCGCGAGGTCGCGCGCCGACTGGTAGCGCCGCGCCCGGTCCTTCACGAGGCAGCGGGCGACGATGCGCGCGAAGCGCGGCGGCAGATCGGGCCGGAGCTCGGCGAGATCGGGCGCGGGCGTCGACAGCACGGCCGACACGACGCGCATCGCGCTCTCGCCCTCGAAGGGCCGGCGGCCGGCCGCGAGCTCGAAGAGCACGACGCCGAGCGCGAAGAGATCGCTGCGCGCGTCGACGGGCAGCCCCTCCGCCTGCTCGGGCGACATGTAGGCCGGCGTACCGAGCAGGCGCCCCGCCTCGGTCTCGAGCGCGCCGACGCCGCCGAGCCCCGCGACGAAGAGCTTCGCGAGCCCGAAGTCGAGCACCTTGAGCGTGCCGCTCGCCGTCACCATGACGTTGTCGGGCTTGAGGTCGCGGTGCAGGACGCCCTCCTCGTGCGCCGCCGCAACGGCGTCTGCGAGGGGCCGCGCGAGGGCGAGCAGCTCCTCGAAGGGGAGCCCGCCCGGCACGACGCGCGCGCCGAGCCGCTCGCCGCTCACGCGCTCCATCACGAGAAAGCTCCGTCCGTCGGCCTCCTCGAAGGCGTGCAGCGTGACGACGTTCGGGTGGGCGAGCTTGGCGACCGCGCGCGCCTCGCGCTCGAAGCGCCGGCGCCGGTCGGGGTGCGCGGCGAGCTCGGCCGGGAGCACCTTCAGCGCGACATCGCGCCCGAGCCGCGTGTCGCGGGCGGCGTACACGCGGCCCATCGCGCCCGAGCCGAGCAGCCGCTCGATCTCGTAGTGCCCGAGGCGCGTGCCGGCCCCGAGCTCCTCGGCCGCGGGCGGCGGCGTGCCCCCGGCGTCCTCGACCTTGGAGGCGAGGGTCGAGACCGCCTCGACGTCGACGGGCGCGCCGCGCAGCTTGCCGAGCAGCTCGGCGAGCCCCTCGAGCGCGTCGCGGTCGGCGAGCGCCCGGCCGCTCAGGTAGTCGAGGTAGTCGGCGCGCCGCACGGCGCCGTCGCCCGCGGAGACCGCGCGGGTGAGAAAGCCCGTGCGCACCTCGCCGCGCTCGTCCTCGGAGCACACGACGAGCGGATGCAGCGGCACGCGCAGGGCCTCGCCGACGAGGTAGAGTCGCTCCGGCAGGACCCCCTCGACCTCGTCGTCGAGCGGCAGCGGCACGAGCCCGGTCAGATCGGTGAAGCGACACGCCGCCGCGCGGCGCGACGCCGAGACGGCGAGGTGCGCGACCTCGAGGCGCAGTCCGCCGAAGAGGACCTCCCCGCCGAGCGCCTCCACGATGGCGTCGAGGATGAGGCCCGCGAGCCGCTCGTAGAGCTCGGCGTCGCGCTGCGCACCGTGGCCGATGAGCTCGTTGCGGTAGCTGACGAGCAGCTCGAAGAGCCCGAGCCGCCCGCGCTTCTGCGCCTGGCTCGCCACCTGCGGCTCGCACAGGCCCGCCTCGCGCGCCGCCCGCGCGAGCGCCCCGAGCGCCGGGCCCCCCATGGGCTCGAGCAGGGCCGCCCCCGTCGCGTCGAAGGCGTGGCGCGGCGCGCGCGCGAGCTCCGCCCCGACGTCGCGCAACAGGCCGCACCAGTGCCCGAGCGACGGCAAGACGAGCGCCTCGAGCTTGCCCGCGAGCGTCGAGTCCGGCACGCACGCCACGTCGAGCCAGCGCCCGATGCGCGCCGCCGCCGCGAGCTTGAGGGTCGCCTCGGCGAGGTAGTAGGCCGCATCGTGCCGGTCGCGCCCGCGCCGGCTGCCGAGCGCGCGGCCCGCGAGCACCGCCAGGGGCAACGGCAGCTCCTGGACGAGCCTGTGGAGGGCGTGGGCCACGGGGGCGGATGGTGCCAGGAGCGCCGGGGAGCGTCGAGTGTCCGGCTCGGATCAGCGGATCAGGGTGCGACCGGGCGCCCTGCACCGCCGGGCCCGTCGGGCGCGTCGGGCGCGTCGGGCGCGTCGGGCGCGTAGACCGTGATGACCAGCCGCACTCCGAGCGCCGCCATGCGCGCCAGGGTTGGCGGGCCCATGAGAAATTCCGCGGCCTCTGGGCCGGCGGCCGCCTGGATGCCGACGTTGAAGTCCCGCAGCGAGGCGCGGTCCCACCACGCTCGGGCGGCGGCTGGCAGGAGCTCGAGGACGCTGCACAGGTCGGCAGCGGTGGACTCGACGTCCCGATGGTCGAACGACAGCTCGAGGCACACGCGGTGCGGCGGGGCAGGATCCCTGCGCAGCACGAGGACGCGCTCGTCGAGTGCCGAAAGGAAGGGCTCGGGATCGGCCTCGGCCTCGACGTCCAGATCCACGTTGAGGAAGTACGACATGCTCGAGGGGCCTCACGCTAGTCCTCGTCGCGCACGAGATGCTGCCAGTAGCGCTCGGGAGCGTCGAGGATCCCTTTCGTGATCTGGTAGTGCGCCGTCTGCTCGAGCGCGACCGGCGCGATCCGTCCGTCGTCGAAGCCGAGGATCGTCGCCTGCGGAAAGGTCAGCAGGATCGGAGAGTGGGTGGCGACGACGAACTGCACGTCGCCGCCCGCGACGAGCTTGGCCATGTGGGCGAGGAGCGTGAGCTGGCGCTGGGGCGAGAGCGCGGACTCCGGCTCGTCCATGAGGACGATGCCGGGCCGCACCCAGCTGAGAAAGACCTCGAGGAACGCCTCGCCGTGGGAGCGCGTGTGCAGGGAGCGACCGCCGTAGCGCGCATAGGGGTCGCCGAGGAAGTCGGGATCCTTTCGGCGCTGCTCGAGGAGCGAGGCGAAGTGCGCCTGGAACTCGGCCCGGAAGAAGTAGCCGTCGCGCGGCATGCGCGCGAACGAGGCACGCAGGGCCGGGGCGAGCTCGCTCCGCAGGTGGGGCGCATGCGCGTCCGAGAGCTCGGTCCGGCCGCCACCCGCCACCGGCAACCGGCAGAGCTCGGCGATCGCTTCGATGAGCGTGGACTTGCCGGAGCCGTTCTCACCGACGAAGAACGTCACCGCGGTACCGAACGCGAGGTCGAGATCCCGCACGAAGGGCAGGTCGAACGGAAAGCGCGCGTCGGCGGGCAGCTTCTCGGGCCGAAGGCTGAGCCTTCGTAGATAGGGAGCCGGTCCCATGCGTCAGCCCCCCGCCTCCGGGTGCGGGTGCGCGACGAGGGCGGCCGGGATCGGGAGACGGGAGCGCACTCGCCCGACGATATTCCCATTGCGCCAGGAATGCCCGGCGCCCGCACCGCGCTTGACCGGACGATCGCAAGGCCGAGGCCGCTCCTACTCGCCCGCCCCGCGCCCGTCCCTCCCCCTGAACCGGCGGCGAGGATCGGGTTGCCCCTCGCGCTGCGCGGCAGCCCAAACGTCGGCGTCGCACCGACCGCCAAGGCCCTCTTCGACCACGGTGTCGACGTCGAATCCGAGCGCGGCAAGCCTCGGGGCAGCCGTCGCAGGTAGGTTCTCGTCGAGCTTGAGCCTCATGCCACCTTCGTCTCCGGCGGAACCGGCGACGGTGCGGGCAGATCCTCGCTCGCGGACGCGGCGGCTAACGCGATGACGGCGCGGACGTCGGCCTCCGTCACGCTGGGAAAGTCGCGGAGGATCGCCTCGCTCGACTCGCCGTGCGCGAGGTAGCCGAGGACGGTGCGCACGAGCACGCGCGTGCCGCGGATGACGGGTTGGCCGCCGCAGATTGCGGCGTCGCGCGTGATGTGATCCTGGTAGGTCATGCTGCGCCTCGGTCTCGTCTACTCCGGAAACGGCGGCGGCTCGATGCAGTCATCGCTGTGCCAGCGCGGATCCTTGGGGTCGACCCCGGCGGGAGCCCAGGCCCGGCGACGCTCTTGCCTTGCCTGCCGTGCTCGACCACCGGCAGAGCCGCGGGGATCTCGGCACCGAGGGTGAGCGACGGTTCCACGGCCGTGATGGTCACGCGCGACGGCGCGGGGGGCAAGGGGCTTGGGGGAATGACCCCGGCGGAGCTCCACGCGGGCGGGCAAGGCCGGGTGGTTCGGTCTTCCGTCACCGTCCCGGTGGAGCGCCTGCTGCTCCCGACCCACGTTGCGCCGCCGTGGCCACCGGGCGTCACGGCACGCAACATCGACGCCAGGCTGCGCGCGCTGCTGCCGGGGGAGTCTCGCAACGCGGCACCCGCTCACGCACCCGCTCACGCACCCGCACCCGCCCCCGCCCCCGCTCCCGCCCCCGCACCCCCTCCCGCTCCCGCCCCCGCACCCCCTCCCGCTCCCGCTCCCGCACCCGCGCACGCTCCCGCTCCCGCTCCCGCAGGCGGGAGCCGGCCCCGCCCGCGCCGGCTGCCGAGCGCGCGGCCCGCGAGCACCGCCAGGGGCAACGGCAGGTCCTGGACGAGCCTGTGGAGGGCGTGGGCCACGGGGCCGGATGGTGCCAGGAGCGCCGGGGAGCGTCGAGGAGTACGACGCCCCCCGCGCGAGTGCGCCCGCCAACCCGAGTACGTGCGCAGCGGAGGCCGGCCTCGCCGCTGCCCCACGTCCTCTCGACCGCCCTGCGACTACGCGCAGTCGCTCCACCGAGTCCGTTCAGCGTCGCAAAGAGCGCCCGTCCGACCACCCGCGGCGTCCGTCGGCCAGCCCCGCACATGTCCCTCCGCTGTGCTCGCGGTGCTTTCTCCTTTCCCCAGGTAGCACACGGCGCGCCACACCACGGTCTCGTTCAACAGGCGCGCTTGCGCCGGCCCGCCGACGCGCAGCGCGTCGCCGGTCGCCGCAGAGACGCTATCCCGTTGGGCGGGCGACTCCTCGATGAGCCTACCTGCCTCCGCGGTCGGCAGCGTCGGGCCGGGCACGACCGCCCCAAGCTTGCCAGTAACGCCTCGCCTCCCCAGTCAGGTGCGGCGACAGCTCGCGGTCGGATGGCTCGCCGGCAACGTTTTCGACGAAGCAGGTGGCCGCCGCGTTGTCGAATGGGCCGTCGTCGGCCGCGGCCATGCACTCCGAAACGAATGCGCCGAGGGCCGCGATCCGGTCGCCGGGTAGCGCCGCATGCCGCTCCCGAAAGAACTGGGTGAACTCGGAGAACACGCCGTGCAGGGTGTACGACCCGTCGTCATCGCGAAAGCAGTTTCCGGAGTCGTCCCAGTACGCCCGGAAGTCCGGGAACAGGGCCACCAGACGGTCCAGCAAGGCTTGCGGTGTCATGCTCTCTCCGCCCCGCCTAACGGATTGAAATTCAGTCGCGGGGGTACAGGTGGCGCGGCGCCACAGACTCGAGTCTACCGCAGGCGGCCGCGGGGGACTGGCGCAACAAAGGGTCTCTCCCGCGGCCGCCGTCCGCGGAGCGCGGGCAGAGCACCCGCCGGCTGCAATTTCCTATTGGGCGGCCGTTGCTCGCGGAGCACTGGGCGACCGTGCGAGACCGAGCGGTAGGCGCGACTGCACACGGGCACGCGTACGGCTCCCAGTTAGCTGGCGTCCCAGCGCAGCACTGTTGCGTGGCAGAGACGACACGTGAATCGATAGACCGTGAGATCGTAGCTTATCGATGGGTGAAGACGCGCGGAGTCCGCGCGAATCGCGCTCCAGACGGCCACGGTCGCGCGCGGGGCTCGAGAGAGGAACCACGCCCGGCGGTCTTCTCCGGCGGCCAGTTCAAGAAGCTCAGGCTTACCCAGTTCCTCGATGAAGCAGCAGTAGTCGCCGCAATGTGCCGGCCAGAGCAAGTCTTGCCAGGATCTCAGGCCCGGTGTGCGCTCCTGCAGGTCGGCAGTGCGCGCACTGACCGTCTCAACGAGCGCTCTATCGCTGATGGCCGGCCGCATTCGCTCCAGTTGTCCGCGGAGCGCCGCAGCATCGCCTTGGCAGGTCGTCAACCGCACTTCAGCGAGGCGACCGCTGCGAAGGCACGCCTCGCAGACGCGCTCGACATCGTGGGGGCCGTAGAACGGCCCGTCAAAACCGGGACCACGGGCGCCGCAGAAGTAGCACGCTGCTGTCTCTGGGCTCCAGGACGATAGCGGATGGGTCGGGTTCTCGAAGTATGGGAAGGGGTCCATGGGGAACGCGGCCCGAGAGCGCTGGCAGGTTGTCCGGTCCGCCCAACGGCTTGAACGGCTTGTTGGGCGGGCGCCGTCACGGTGAGTACTCGACGAGCGTATGGTCCTCGCCCACGAGCTCGTCATCCAAGATCTGGGCGAGGATCTTCCAGTCGCCCCGTGCCAAGCCGGCACCAATCTTCGGGTAGCCGATGCGCCGGCCGGAGAACTGCTGCTTGATGGCGGCGAAGGCGTGCCTGACGGCGTCGTAGTCGACTCGAACTCCACGCCCACGATAGTCGAACTGCGTGTACGCGTTTACCACGGAGAACCGTCGGGATCCGCGCGTCACGCTCGCCACCGAGATAGTCCCGAGCTTCGAGCGGTCCCCCTTGGGCGTCGCCAAGTCGGCATCGAACGCTTCGGGGAAGGATTCTCGGATCGCCTTGGCAATCCCGGCGCCCATCGTGCCCTGGCAGTTCGCGCCGTGAACGATCACATCGAACTCGCCGGCGAGAGCGAGCTTCAGGAGGTCACCGTTGACGATTCGCACGGGAGTTCCGCTCCGCCCAACGTAGATGCTGCTCAGCTGCGGGCGCCCGACGGAGGCGCCGAGCGCAGCGAGGTGCCGACCGAGGGCGAGCCGCCAGCTGCAGCAGCATGTTGGGCAGCGGTTCCCGCCCGTCGCAGGGCCTTCGAGCGCCCGGTTGGGCGCTGCTCCTGTGAGCCGAGCGCTCGCCATCGCGGCGCTGCGACCAACCCTCCATGGTGTGCATCAGTCATCGAGGAACTGAACACAGGCTCCCTCAGCCGCCGCCCTTTGCGAGAGCTGGCGTAGTGCGATGACCAATGCGCATTGCCTCGGCGATAGTTGCTTGCTGGCGGCCCGCCCCTCGAGAACAACGAGCACGCGGTCGAAATCGCCGCCGTCGAGGGCAACTGGACCCGCTGACAGTTCGTCCCAACACTCATTTCTCCCTCGAATAAAGGCGGGCAGCAAGGCATAGGCGTCCGGCCCGTCTTGCGCGCCAACGATGTCATTGAGTACGGCGTCCAACTGATGTTTATCCACCTCGACCGCCTCGTCCGCGTCGCTGCCCGCGAACCAGAAGCGATAGGTCCCCGTGCACGTCGTGCCGCAATACGAACACGGCTCCGCCAACGAGGTGAGCACTTCGGGACGCGTTTTCATGGGTCGCTTGAATTGAGTGCAGCCGAGAACATTCTCTGATGCGGCGCCTTCAGCGCGAGGCACCCTGGCTGTTGTCAAGTAGCGCAAGAAGCGTTGCGACGTCGTCGCACGCCGCGTGAACAGCGAACACCGTCTGCCAACGATGCGAGCAGTTCCCGGCGCATTGGCGGCTCTCAAGCCTCGAGTCAGTGGCAATCAAGGTTCACCTGGCTTGCTCGAACAGCCGCCGTACCGCGCAGAGGCTCTCGAGCACCAACTCGCTCGGAAGCGCCTGCGTGAAATACGCGCCCTCCTGAAGCTTCACCTTCTCCAGTTCGCCGAGGGAGAGAACGGCACCAAGTTCGTGGACCTGGCGCACTGCCTCATCGAAGACGTCGGCATGGCCCTCAAGGGCGGCCTCCTCGACGCCAATCCAGACTCCAGGGCCCTGCCAGTCCCAGCGCGCGAGGGAACGGGCTAGCTCGAGAACGCCCAGCGTCGTAGCCGCTCGTAACAGAAAGTGTCTGACCAGGGCCAAGTCGGCGTCCCTGATGACCAGCGTGCTGTCCCCACGGATGAGAATGTGGTGGCCCATGAGTGCGCCTTTCAGGTCAGGTCATCGTCTGCCCAACGTGATTGCCGCTCAGCTCCGAAGGCAGGCTGCGCGGTGCTTCGGTCTACCATGGCGCCGTAGCGAGGCGGCGAGCGAAGCGAACCGCCGAGTGAGGCGCGGGGAGGATGTTGAAGCACAGGATGCCTGCCTTCGGCAGCTGCAGCGGCAGGCTGGGCGTGCCCGTCTCGAGCGGCACGCGGAAAAGCAGCCGACGCCATGCCTCAGGAATGCCGCACGGCGCATTCTATTGGCCTCCGGTGGCAGCCGCGGCCGGACGAACGGTGGCACCGGCCACCCGATACGGCGTCGGCGACAGAGGATATGCCATCCCCTCAAACTGCTCTCGAATGTGAGTCGTCAACACGTGAACGCCCGCAATGTCTCGTGACCACGCAATCAGGTAGTTGCGATTGGGAAACGCGACGAAATACGGATCACCACCGACCGCAGCACGTATTACGGCCCGGAACTTGGGCACCAAGAAGCGCGCGCTAGCGTACCCATCCGGCACCTTGATGGTCGCCCACGCCCCGCTCTTCAGCACGCGAAGCGAATTCGCACGAACGATCGTTCCCCTGTACGCGTGCTCGAGGTTATTGATGGCGATCGAATCAAGCTCGTCCGCCGAGATGGCCCACGCATCAAGATAGGCGCGGCGGACAAAGGCATAGTGACCCGGCTCGTCTATCACGTATACCACATTCAGGCCGTCCACAAATTCACGAGCAACGGCGTCGCGCATGTCCCGCAGGTACTCGGCTGGCAGAAGCTGTGGGCGCAGGTCCGCCCGAACCGATTCTAGCGGCGGCGCCACCTCGGTGCCGGTATCAGCGGCAGTGGCGCGGGTACGCTCAAAGTAGCCAAGAATCATGCGATCGATGGCCTCGCTGGATGCCTCCGCAGGGATGGTCTGGAAGAGCTTCTCCACGCTGAACTGCAGGCGCCCGCATGCGAGAAGGTACGGCTCGAGAACCAATCGACATGCATCGCCCGGGTACCTCTCGATGAGCGTGTGGAGCGCTCGCTGTCCGAAAATTGTGAGATTCGGGGGCGATGGCGCAGCGCTTGCCGTGCTGGTCGTGCCCGTCACGACGGCGCTGGACGTGGTCGCGCGCGACTCAGGAGTTTGCATGGTCGCGCTCGTCGTTGTGCGCGAACCGTCGGCACCGCAACTCGTAGTCAGCCCGGCAACTGCGAGCGTCGTGGCCGCGCGCTTGGCCACGATCAGCGTGTTCGCCCGGGTTCGTTGCACGAGTCGGCCTCAATGGAGCAAGTGATGCGCCCACCGATGCGGGTCCGCCCAACAAGTTTTGGCCGTCAGCGGGTCGTCCGCCAACTGCCCGTACGTGTGAAGTGTACTCCCGCGTGGGGGTCGCGAGCAACGCTCGCCTGTTCGAGGTTCCGCCGGGATGCGCGCTCGCTGATGCCGCGCCCCTCGGTCGCGAAATGCGCGCGCGGCGGCCCGGGGGCGCTCGCGTCGCGAACTGCACGAGCGGGAGCGCCGCGGTGGGGCGAACGGTCACGCTGCGGAACACCCGCACGACCCTGCCGGGCGGAGACGGGTTCGCGGGCCAAATGACCCAGAGTCTGCTTGGTCG
>JADLAB010000115.1 GCA_020848455.1 Polyangiaceae bacterium | reverse complement strand
CGGCTCGCCCACCCCGAAGTCGATCACCTCGCGGCCCTCCGCGGCCAGACGCGCCTTCGCCTCCGCCAGCCGGACGAAGGGATAGGTCCCCATCCGCTCGAGCGCCGGGTTCACTTGCACACGAACCGCTCCAGCACCGTGCGACAAGGGGTGGGCTCCGGTGCCGGGTTCACCCGCACACGAACCGCTCCAGCACCGCGAAGGAGGTGGCCAGCGCGTCGACGGAGATCTCCTCGTCGCCGCGGTGCGCGTACGCGGGGTCGCCGGGGCCGAAGTTCAGCGCGTCGACGCCGACCAGCCCGAACTCGGCGACCGGCGTCCACGCCTGCTTGGCCGCCACCGCGCCCGCGCCGGCGGCGCGCAGCGCCTCCACCAGCGGGTTGCCTTCGACCACCCGCCCGGACGGCGCGATCCCGGTGATCTCGAGCGACCCGTACGGCTCGCACCACGCGCGCACCTGCGCCTCGGCCTCGGGCGCGCTGCGGCCCGGCGGGAAGCGGTAGTTGAGCTGCGCGACCACGCGGTCGGGCACGACGTTCTGCGCCACGCCGCCCGCGATGGTGGTCACCGACACGACCTCCGTGTAGGTCAGCCCGCCGAAGCGGTGCTCGACATGCTCGATTTGGGCCAGCGCGCCGATGCCCGCCGCGGCGCGGTGGATCGCGTTGTCGGCCAGCCACGGCCGCGCCGAGTGGCCGGCGCGGCCGCGAAACGTCCACGTCGCGTTGAGGTTGCCCAGGCAGCCGAGCTGCAGCGCGTTGGCGGTGGGCTCCATGACGATGGCCAGGTCCGCCTCCGCCAGCCCGGGCTCGCGCGCCAGCAGCGGCGACAGCGCGCTCTCGGTGAAGGCCAGCTCCTCGCGGCCGAAGAACACGAAGCCCACGTCGACGGCGGTCTGGCGCCCGGCCAGGGCCAGGGCGAGCTCGATCATCACCGCGTCGGCGCCCTTCATGTCGGCGGCGCCGAGGCCGACCACGCGGTCGTCCACGATCGCGCCCGGGAGGTTGCCCTGCTCGGGGACCGTGTCGAGGTGGCCGGCGAGCAGGACGAGCGGCCGCGAGCTCCGCTGCGTCGCGCCGGCGAGCACGCAGGTGTCGCCGGCGTCGCGGCAGGTCACCCCGCCGGCGCGCAGCGCCTCGAGCACGTGGGCGGCCAGCCGCTGCTCGCCGCGCGACACCGACGGGACGTCGATCAGCTCGAGGGTGCGGCGGGCGAGGCGCTGGCGGATGGAGTCCGGCGCGGCGGGCACGGCCGCGAAGCCTAGAGATCCCACGGGGGCCCGCCTCCCTGCCGCAGGCTTCAGTACTCGACTTTGGTGACGCTGGGGCGGCGGTCGGCACCCCTAGACTGATGAAGATGCAGCGCGCCCGACACGGCCGGACGACCGAGACGCACTCGCCCAACGGCGCCCCCACGGGACGCGCGCGCCAGCGTGCGCTGATGATCGCTGCGCTCCAGGACGGCGACGACCTCTCCGAGCTGCGCGAGCTGCTGCGCACTGCGGGGGTCGCGGTCGTCGGCCAGGAGGTCCAGCATCGCGACAAGCCGCACCCCAACACCTACGTCGGCCCGGGCAAGCTCGAGGAGATCAAGCAGCGCATCAAGAAGATCGACGCCAACGTCGTCGCCGCCGACGACGAGCTCAGCCCGCGCCAGGAGCGCAACCTCGAGAAGGAGCTCGGCGTCGCCGTGGTCGACCGCACCGCGGTGATCCTCGACATCTTCGCCGGCCACGCCAACACGGCCGAGGGCAAGCTGCAGGTCGAGCTCGCCCAGCTCGAGTACAACCTCGCCCGCATGCGCGGCCTGTGGACCCATCTCGAGCGGCTCGGCGCCGGCATCGGCACCCGCGGACCGGGCGAGTCGCAGATCGAGACCGACCGCCGCCTGGCCCGCGACCGCATCGCCGCGCTCAAGCGCAAGCTCGCCGACGTGAAGGGCTCGCGGGCCACGATGCGCGCCGAGCGCGAGCGCGCCCACCTCCCGCAGGTCGCGCTGGCCGGCTACACCAACGCCGGCAAGTCCACGCTGCTCAACGCGCTCACCGGCGCGCAGGTCGGCGTCCGCGACCGGCTCTTCCACACGCTCGACCCGACCACCCGCTCGCTGGAGATCAGCGGCCGCCGCTACCTGGTGACCGACACCGTCGGCTTCATCCGCAAGCTGCCCCACCAGCTCGTCGAGGCGTTCGGCGCCACGCTCGAGGAGACGCGCCTGGCCGACCTCGTCCTGCACGTCGTCGACGCCAGCGCGCCCGAGGAGGAGCTCGACGAGATGCTGCGGGCCGTCGACGACGTGCTCGAGGAGATCGGCGCCGGCGAGCGCCCCCGCGTGCTCGTGCTCAACAAGGCCGACCTGCTCGACGACGAGCGCCGCCGCGAGCTCGGCTTCCGCCATTCCGGCGCCGTCCTGGTCAGCGCGGCGACTGGCGAGGGGCTCGACGAGCTGCGCGACCGCATCGAGCGCGAGTTCCGCCGCACCCTGCGCCGGATCGACGTGCTCGTGCCCTACGCCGAGGGCGGCCGGCTGGCCGAGCTGCACGACATCGCCGGCGACCTCGAGCGCGAGGACACCGCCGAGGGCGTGCGCGTACGCGCCCAGGTGCCGGCCACGGTGGCCGAGCGCTTCGCCGCCTACAGCGCATGAGACTCGCCGTCCGCCGACTGCGCGAGGACGCGCGAATGCCGACCCGCGCGCACGACGGCGACGCCGGCTACGACCTCTACGCGGTCGAGGCCGCGACGATCGCCCCCGGAGACCGCGCCATGGTGCCCACCGGCATCGCCATCGAGCTGCCTGAGCGCCACGCCGGCATGGTGCTCCCGCGTTCGGGCCTCGCCGCGCGCCACGGCATCGCGCTGGTCAACGCGCCCGGCCTGATCGACGCGGGCTACCGCGGCGAGGTCCGCGTCCTCCTGCTGAACACCGACCGCGCCGCGCCGTTCCGCGTCGAGCCCGGCGACCGCATCGCTCAGCTGGTGATCGTGCGGGTGGAGACGCCCGACCTGGTCGAGCTCGACGAGCTGGCGCCGAGCTCGCGCGCCGAGGGCGGGTTCGGCTCGTCTGGGCGCTGAGCGCCGCTTACGACACGTAGCCCTGCTCCTGCAGGTACTCCTTGGCCACCTCCGCGGGCGTCTTCTTGTCGAGGTCGACGCGGGCGTTGAGCTCCTGCATGTTCCGCGCGGTCAGGCCCTGGTTGACGAGCTCGACGGTCTTGGCCAGGTCCGGCCCGGCCCGGTCGAGGAACGCCTGCTTGACCAGGAACGTCGAGTTGTACGGCGGGAACATGCCCTTGTCGTCCTTGAGCAGCACGAGGTTGTCGCGCTTGTTCTGCGGATCGGT
>JADLAB010000114.1 GCA_020848455.1 Polyangiaceae bacterium | reverse complement strand
GGCACTGGCGGCCGTCACGGTGAGCCGCTCGAACAGCCGCACCCAGAACTGGAAGAACCCGTAGAGCCACTGGCCGCGCCCGACCGGGGGGAAGCGCCGGTCCATGCTGGCCGCCATGGCACGCGAGAAGAAGCGGCTGACCCAGTACCACTCCTCGAGCTTGTCGATGCAGAAGACCGTGAGCCGCGAGACGTTGTGCCAGTCGCGCCAGTGCGGCAGGGGCGCCGCCGCCGAGATCTCGATGGGTCCCCAGTGGGCGAGCGCCTCGGCGATGACGGGGTTGCGGAGCGGGTCGAGGCCCATCGCCAGACCTGCGACCCAGTCGAGCGCGAAGATGTTCGGCGACGCGCAGAAGGTGCGGGTCCGGTTGGGCTTCGCGTCGCGCACGTGGCCGCTCAGGCCGTCACCGCTGACCCATGCGTCGAGAAACCCGAAATGGACCGGGAAACGGTCCGCCATCAGCACCGTGGCATTCCAGAACTCGATGCCCTTGCCGTGGTAGTGGTACATCTTGTCCCACTGGGGCAGGCAGCCGTAGACGTTCTTGAGGCAGGCCGTGTAGTAGCTCTGCCAGTGCGTCTTGTTCTTGGCGAACGAGATGCGGTAGTCGGCATCGTGCCAGCGGCGGCCCACCGGGTGGTGGCCGAGCTCGCCGCCGTAATCGGCCGCGACCACGTCGGCGCTCAGATCGACGATGTCATAGCCACGCCCGGGGGCATAACCACACATCTCGGCCACGGCCGGCACGGTACGTCCGAGGTAGGAGTAGTTGAAGACGTTCTGGGCCTCCACGACGGCCAGGCGCCGATAGCCGCGTCGTCGCAGCTCGTGGAGGAGCCACTCCACGAGCTCGGGGTCGGTGTAGACCGGCGAATCCACCTCGTGCTGCGACGCCGTCATGATGTTGGGCTTGACGACGATGTCGAAGGTATCCTTGTCCTTCTGGCTCAGCCGCCATGCCGCCTCGACGTGGTCGAAGAACCCGGCCGCCGCGACCAGGCGCTCGAAGACGGCAGTCTTGGCCTCCCCGCTCCGCCCGGTCTCCCAGAACACGCTCGCGTCCTGGGAGTAGATGGGATGACGCGGGGTCACGGTCACGACGGGCGGGACGCGCACGGTAGACATCGGCAACACCTTTCACCGGTGGCGGCTGGGCGCTCCGGCAGCTCCCTCGCCCAGCTTAGAGCAGCTGCTCGACGCCGCCGAGGTCGAGGAAGTAGATCTGCTCGTGGGTGAAGATCGGCACGGCGCCGACGACGACCAGGCGATCGCGGCTGGCGTCGTACTCGAGGTAGCCGCGGTTCTGGCCGAAGTTCGGCCCCTCGGGGTACCCGGTGAAGGGGTGATCGCCATAGGCGTCCGGCGGACCCAGGGTGCCCGACGCGGCGTCGGCGACGAGCCGGGTCCACGTGCCCTGGTCGACGTCGAGTGCCCAGAGATCGTTGTGGTACTCGTTCTGCGCCTCGTCCCAGGGATCGTTCACGACCGAGCCGCCGAAGGCGTAGAGGACGCGCCGGCCGGGATCGAAGGCGCAGCTCATGGCCTGGCGCGCACCGACCTGCGCCGGGAGCGGGGCAGTCGACTGGCCGCCCGCCGCGAGGTCGATCACGGCGTAGGTGGCGAGCGTCTGCGTCGTGTTGCCGCCGTCGGTCGTGACGCGCCCGCCGACGCTGTAGAGCAGGCCGGTCGACGGGTCGTGCGCGAGGCAGTTGTCGTCGACCTGGGGCAGCCCGCTCGCGGCGACGCTCCAGCTCGCGGCGTCGAGATCGAAGGCGTACACGGTGTCGCCGAAGCTGCTCGGCCCGGTCGACCCGTAGAGGAAGAGCTTGCGCGCCGGCCAGGCGAAGCGATGGGTGCGGCTCACGTGGCTGTCGGGCGGATGGGTGCCCGTCACCGCCACGATACTGCTCGCGAAGGAGCTGCCGACCCGCATCATCCCGCCCGTCGAGGGCCCGAGGACCACCCACTCGCTCGACAGGGGGTCGAAGCCGATGAGCTGACACCAGTCCTCGCCGCCCACGCAGAAGCCCTCGCTCGCCGCGAAGGTCGTGCCGGCGAGCGGCTGCTTCGCGTGGACGCCGCTCGCGCCGTCGAGGCGCCAGAAGAACGTGTCGGCGGGCACGGTGAGGTCGCGATCGAAGGCGGTCACGAACACGTCGCTCGCGGGCTCGTAGGCGAACGAGATGGCGTCGACGGGCACCATGAGCGAGCTGCCGTTGACCACCGGGTCCTCGATGGTGACCGGCAGCTGCGTCCAGCCGAGAGCCACGCAGGCGGCGCTCGCGCCCGTCGTGCGGCACACCTGGCCGGTGTCGGCGCAAACGGCGCTCGACTGCCAGCTCGCGCCCGAGCAATGCTCGAGCGTGCCGTCCGTGCAGCGCGTCTCGCCGTCGGCGCAGCTCACGCACACGGCCGCACCGCTCAAGGCGTCGAGCGCGCAGCTCTGCGCGGAGCTCGCGCAGTCGACCGAAGCGGCGAAGGCTCCGTCCGTGCAGAGCTCGGCGACCGTGCCGTTGCAGCGCCACGCGCCCGGCGCGCAGCCGCCCGGCAGGGTGCTCTCGTCCGTGTGGCACGCAGCGAACGCCGCAGCCCCGAGCGCGAGCGCGCCAGCCCCGAAGAACGACAGTCGCCGCATCCGTCCTCCTCGGGCACCTATATCCCGGAGGGCGCGCCGGGTGCACCTTCAACCCGCCCGTCGGGCGGTGTACGCTCGGCCATGGCTTTCGCGCGGCGCGTCTTGTGGGTCTCGGCGGTGGCGGTCCTCGGCTGCGGTGGCAAGGCGGTCCTCGACGCGGGCGACGGTCTCGGCGGGGGCGGCGCCGGCGGCGGCACGACCACGACGACCACGACGACCACGACGACCGTCGCGACGTGCGACGCGCTCTTCCAGGGGCTCGAGGCCGCCATCGCGAGTGCGGTCGCGTGCGACCCGTTCGTCAACATGGTCCAGTGCGACGGCAGCGCCGTCATCCACGACCCCTGCGGCTGCCCCGTGCTCGCCAACGAGACGGCCCCGAGCGCCGTCGAGGCGGCCACCGACGCCTACGACGCCTGGACGGGTGCGGGCTGCGGCCCGTACCTCTGCGGCCTGCCCTGCCAGCCCATATCGGCGGGCGCGTGCCTCGGGACGAGCGGCTCGTCGGGCACCTGCGTCATCGCGACCTGGTGACGCCGGGGCGGCCGACCTGCGCCGCACGAGACGGCGCCCCCGGCAGGCGCGTGCGTGCGCGCACTCCGCGTGGGATCCGCGCTCCGGCTTCTGGGCCCGAAGCCCGAAGCCCCGAAGCCCGAAGCCACGTCACGCTGGAGCCGAGCTTTCTTCTAGAGCGACACGCACCCGTGCGCTGGGTCGAAGCAATGGCTGGCCGGACAGGCGCAGGCGGCCACCTCGTGGCTGTACTGGGGCGCGCAACCGCAGGACCCGGTGGAGCACGAGCTCGGGAAGTCGCCCGTGCTGGTGCAGCAGAGCGCGGTCGTGAGCGTGCCGCCGCTCGTCGTGCAGAGCTCGGCCGCACCGCCGGCCCCGCCGCCGCCCGTGCTCGTGCCACCCCCACCACCGCCGCTCCCGGTGGAGCTCGAGGTGGTCGTGCTCGTGGTGGTCGTGCTCGTGGTGGTCGGGTGCGAGTCGGTCTCGTCGTTCTTGCAGGCCGGCGCGACCGCCAGCGCCATCACGAGCACGGACGCGGCACCGAGCTCTGGCCGGACGCAGGGGAGCATGGCTGAACCTCCTGGACGCGCGCGCGG
This sequence comes from Polyangiaceae bacterium, assembly GCA_020848455.1. Taxonomy (GTDB): domain Bacteria; phylum Myxococcota_A; class Polyangia; order Polyangiales; family Polyangiaceae; genus JACRDA01. The sequence continues at coordinate 2,576 of JADLAB010000114.1, read as the reverse complement.
GGTGCGGCGGTCCGGATCCAGCCTAGCGCCGCCGCGGGTGCACGCGGGCACGACCCGGGCAGAAACGAACATGGTTCTCGAAATTCATGGCGCACCCTCGTCGCGGGTGCTCGCACCGCACGCGCTTCTGCAGCCGGGCATGCCAGCTCTAGACCCTATGCCCCGCTCGCGCGTACAACGCCCGTCATGGCGAAGATCTCCCGTTCGATGGTGGTCCCGGTCTTGCTTGCCGTCGGTGCCTGGCTCGGGTGCACGCCCCCCGCGCCACCGAAATCGCCCGGAGCCGCCTCGGGCACCGGCAGCGAGGCGGGCGACGCGCCGCCGGTGTTCACCCGGGCGGCGGAGGTCGCGAGCGGATCGAGCGAGGACGCCAAGAACGCCGTTGCGTCCCGGATCACCAAGGTGACGGTCTACTCCGACCGCGCCCTCGTGACGCGCGCGGCGAGCGTGCCCGTGACGGCGGAGCCCGTCGTGCACCGCTTCAACCACCTGCCTGGCTGGGTGGACGACGGCTCCGTGCGCGCGGCGACCAGCACCGGCAAGATCGTCGACGTCAGCGTCGAGCGGCGCTTTCTCGCCCGCTCGAGCGATGCCGGGTTCCAGACTGTCGAGCTGCAGCACAAGGAGCTCCTGCAGCGGGTGCAGGCGCTCGACGACGAGCTCGCGATCCTCGACACCCAGAGGTCCCAGGTCGAGTCGATGCAGGTGTTCTCGCGCGAGAAGCTCTCGACCGACGTGGTGACGCGCGACATCCCGGTCCAGGCCTACGGCGACGTGGTCGCCTTCGTCAGCGGGACGCTGCGCGAGACGGCGGCGGCGCGGCGCAAGGCGCAGGCCGAGCGCGAGCGGCTCGAGCCCGAGGTCGAGGCGAGCGCGCGGAACCTCGAGGAGCTGCGGCGGCTGACGACGCTCGAGGAGACGACCGTGCTCGTCACCCTCCAGGGCGCCACCGCCGGCACGGCCACCGTGACCCTGACCTACGCCACGCCCGGTGCGACCTGGGAGCCGATGCACGAGCTGCGCGCGGACGCGGCCAAGGCCGGGACGGTCGAGCTCACCTCGTTCGCCGTCGTCACCCAGACCACCGGCGAGGACTGGAACGGCGCCGAGCTGTCGTTCTCGACGCAGTCGTCGTCGGACCCGGAGCGCATCCCGGAGCTCGAGATGCTCGCCCTCGGCAAGACCGAGGAGACGTCGCGCACCGTGACGCGGCGCGAGACCTCGTTCAGCCGCGCGCAGCAGGCCTATCAGGAGCAGAACCTGCACTGGAACCGCATGAACCAGGCGCCGTCGCAGCGGCGCTCGGAGATCGAGCAGTTCGAGAAGTCCTACTCGAGCAACCTCGAGTACTTCGAGCAGATCCAGAGCAAGACCGTGCGGATCTTCCAGGGCCTGGAGCAGCGCGGCACGAACGCGCACTTCGTCGCGGCGGTGGCGGCGATCGTGCGCTCCGACGGCCGTCCCATCCGCGTGCCCATCGGCGGCGACCGCATCAAGGCGAAGACGAAGATCATCGCGGCGCCCGAGGAGTCGCTCAATGCCGCCCTCACGCTGCAGATGACCAACGACAGCGCCCAGGCGCTCTTGCCGGGCAGCGTGGCCCGCTACCGCGACGGCGCCTTCCTCGGCATGACCGACGTCGACTTCGTCGCCCAGGGCGAGGAATTCTCCTTGTTCTTCAGCGTCGCCGATCAGGTGAAGCTGACGCGCAAGCTCGACCGGAAGCAGAGCTCCTTGGTGCGGCGCGCCCGCAACCGGATGCAGCTGTCTTTCGTGACCAGCGCCAAGAACCTCTCGAACGAGGAGGTCGAGCTGGTCCTGGCCGAGCGCGTGCCCGTCTCCGAGAACACCGAGATCGTGGTGAGCGACGTCAAGATCTCACCCACGGGCAAACCCGACATCGAGGGCATCGTGCGCTGGACCCTGACGTTGAAGCCCGGCGAGGAGCGCGAGCTCCGCGTCTCCTATCAGATCGACTACCCGCCCTCGCTGGTGCTCGACGTCGAGCGCCGCCGCCGCGCAGCGCCGCCGGCCCCGTCGCCGGCGAGCCCGTACGCCCCGGCCCCGAAGAAATACGACCTCGAGGATCGCATCCACGACATGGAGCACAACTTCTGAGCATCCCGGAGCATCCCGGCTCGAGCCGCAAGAGGACGGGCTAGATGCGAAGCACGCCCTCCCGCAGCGATCCGAGCGCCGTGTGGTACCGCGCCGGCCGGTTGCCCCCGCGGTTGTAGCTGCCCTCGGCGACGTTGAGCGGCGCACTGGCGAGCGCGCGCCTGCACTGTCGAGCAAGGTCCGCGTCACGCCGCCCGCTCACCCTCCCGCGCCCGCGCCCGCGCCCGCGCCCGCGCCCGCGCCGCAGGCCTCCAACGTAACCAACCCCGGGTAGACCGAAGCAGATGTGCCACTTGGTTACGCTCCGCTTCGCCGCTTCGCCGCTCGCGCTCGTCGCGTCGACGAGTGGTCGCGCACTTGGCGCCGCCTCCCGCACGTTCGCGCCCGCGCCGCAGGCCTCCAACGTAACCAACCCCGGGTAGACCGACGCAGAGGTGCCACTTGGTTACGCGCCGCTT
>JADLAB010000113.1 GCA_020848455.1 Polyangiaceae bacterium | reverse complement strand
CGACGGCCGCTTCGCTCCCGGCGCTCGGCCCAGGCAGATCGACGCGTTTCGCCTTCGTCTTGTGTCGCACTCCGGGACCACCGCAACCAAAGACTATTAACGCCTATGGGGCCGGGGGGTGAGGGTGTCCGGATGCCGCCTGCTGCTTCGGCAAGGGTCAGGTCCGGATGCCGCCTGCTGCTTCGGCAAGGGTCAGGTCCGGATGCCGCCTGCTTCTTGGATCCTCAAGGAATCGCGCCCTCGTCGAGCAGGCGCATCCCCTCGAGCAGCAGGAAGTCGTTCGACATCTCGATGCGGCGCTCGCCCGGGACGTAGGTCGGGTCGATGCGGAAGCGGCCCTTCTCGCCGAGCGTGAGCATGCGGTAGAAGGCCGTGGCCCCCGTCGCGTCACCCCACACCGCGTCGATGATGTGGCCCTTGTCCATGCGGATCTCGCCCTTCTGATCGCCGCTCTCGATGTGGATCGCGCAGGTGCGCTGGCCGTGGCCGAGCACCTGCACGATCTCGGGCATGCCCATCTCGGACAGCGAGCCCGCCACGCCGCGGTTCTGGTGGCGCGCCTGGCGCCGCTCGACCAGGTTCATCAGCTTCGCGACCACGATCTCGGTCGAGGCCGGCTTCGTGAGAAAGTCGTCGACGTCCATCGCGAAGGCGCGGCGCGCCGTCGTGCGGCTGCTCACGGCCGACAGGAACACCCAGCCGGTCTCGGGGTACTTCTTGGCGACCTCCTCGCGCAGGAACAGCCCGGCCTCGGGCTCCTCGAGATCGACCTCGCTCACGATCATCGCAAAATCGCGCGACTCGAGCGCTTCGCGGGCCTCGCGCGCGCCCGCCGCCACGTGCGTGTCGAAGCCCTGCTCCACGAGCCGCAGGCGGAGCACCATCGTCTCCTCGGGGTCGGGATCGATGAGCAGCACGCCGGGCCGGTCGAGGTGCAGCTCGCGCAGGATCTTCTCGCCGCCCATCGCCTTCTGGAACAGCTCCACCACCTCGGGGTCGAAGATGGTGCCGCCGTGCGTCCGCAGGGCCTCGAGCGCTTGCTCGGGCTTCAGCATGCGGCGGTAGGCGTTCTTCGGGTTCTGTGTGAGGTCCGCGTAGGTGTCCGCGACCGCGAGGATGCGCCCGCCGATCGGGATGTCCGCGCCGCGGCGTCCGGTCGGGAAACCGCTGCCGCCGATCTGCTCGTACATCGAGCCGAGGGCCTCGACGGTGTCGGGGTGCAGGCCGACCGACTCCATCAGCCGCTCCGGCATCGTGTAGAGCTTGGCCGCGCTCGTCCGGTGGCTGTCGAACTTGGCGACGTTGAGCGGCGTGAGGTGCTGCGTGCCCATCTTGCCGAGATCGTGCAGGTAGGCGGCCACCACGATGGCGGAGGTCTGCGGCTCGAGCAGGTGGGCGCGCTCGCAGGCGCCGTAGGTGAGGCGCGCCACGAGCGCCGAGTGTCCGCGCAGCTCCTCGCGGTCGTTCTCGAGCAGCGACACGAGCACGCGCAGCGCCTCGCCGAAGGGCGCGCTCGCCGTGATGGCGCGGATCGCCTCGGCCGAGATCGCCGCCACGCGCAGCGGACCACCGTAGGTCGAGGGTGGCGCGATCGAGGGTGCCGGCCGGCGGCGCGGGGGCTCGGCCGCCGCCGTCGCGGCCACGGTCGGGGCGTACGCGCCCGGGGCCGCGGGCGCCATCACGGGCGGAACCGGCGCCTGCGGGGTCGGGCGCGCGTCGACGCGGGGCAGCGGAGCCGGACGCGGGATCCCCTCGGGCGAGAGGCGCGGCGGCGGACCTGGCGGGGCGCCGTAGGCCCGCGTGTCGGGCGCGCGGCGCGGGTCGGGAGCGTACGGCATCGGCGGTCGCGGGGAGAACGGCGACGGCCCGTCCGAGCCCCCGCTCGAGCCGGGCGGCGGCACCGAGCCGGCGGGCTCCTCGGAGCTCCAGTCGTCGTCCCCGAGGTCGGCACTCGAGCCGCGCGGGTCGGTCCACGACGAGGCCTGCTGCGACGGCGACGGCTCGCGCGGCGGGGGCATCGGTGGCCCCGCCCCCGGATGGCCGAGCGGGGTCGCCCCGGAGCTCTGCCGGTAGGGATCGGACATCTTGAGCATCTCGGAGAACTCCGAGACGCTCTGCAGCAGGCGCTTGAAGGGCCGGACGTCGCGCCGGTAGCCGCGCGCGATGGCCGCGTACACGGCGGCCGGCCGCGCCACGAGCGCCCGCACGGTCCGCACCTTGGCGGCGATGCGCACCTCGTCGAGGGCCGGCGCGTTGTCGGGGTCCGCCGTGGCGAGGACCAGCCGGTCCTGCTCCCGCTCGTACACGAGCGGGTAGACGCCCACGCGCTCGGCGAGCCGCTGGGGCACCATGCCGAGCACCGTGCGGCTGAGCCGCGCCTGGCTCAGCCGCTCGCTCGACACGAACTGCGTCTGGTGCAGCGTGGCGATGTACTTGAGGAGCTCTGCCTCCCCGAGGATGCCGAGCTCGAGCAGCGCCTCTTCGGTGCGCCACTGGCGGCGCAGGGCGTACTCCACCGCGCGGTGGTAATCACCCTCGGAGATGCGCCCGTCGGAGTACAGCCGATCGGCGACGCGTTGATTGAGTGCTTGGCGGGCGGTCACGTGATCGCGCGAGGTGGACGAACCCTCACTCTAGCCTCGTCGCGGGCGCCTGACCATGCGCTCTGCGGCCCGAAGCGCGCCGCGAAGCCGGTCCCGCACCTGCGCCCGAGGCGTTCGGGCCGGAGCCGGCCGAACCGCCTGGGTTCGAGAGCCCTGGCAGCTTCGCACGAAGGCGCCTCGGACAAGGCGTTTCCTGCGAGTCCGCCGGGAGCCGGCGCCTGGAGCCAGACGCCGGCCCGCTCCGGACTCTACTCCTCTTCGCTCACGGCGGCCAAAGCCTGCTCGGCGCCACCGCCGCGCGCCGGCTCGGCCTCCGGCACGTACTCCTCGCCCTGCGCCATGACGCGCAGCCGCCGGTAGGCACGCAGGCCGGTGCCGGCCGGGATGAGCCGGCCCATGATGACGTTCTCCTTCAGGCCGCGCAGATCGTCGGTCTTGCCGCAGATCGACGCCTCGGTGAGCACCTTGGTCGTCTCCTGGAAGGAGCTCGCGCTGATGAACGACTCGGTCGAGAGCGAGGCCTTGGTGATGCCGAGCAACAGCGGCTCGGCCGTCGCCGGGCGCCCGCGGCGCGCCATGACCTTCTCGTTCTCGCCCTCGAACACCGGCTTCTCGACCTGCTCGTCGATGAGGAAGTTCGTGTCGCCGACGTCCTTGACGCGGACGCGTCGCAGCATCTGCCGCACGATGACCTCGATGTGCTTGTCGTTGATGCCGACGCCCTGCAGGCGGTAGACCTGCTGGATCTCGTTGACCAGCCAGCCCGCGAGCTCGCGCTCGCCCTTGACGCGCAGAATGTCGTGCGGGTTCGGCGGACCGTCCTGCAGCGGCTCGCCGGGGCGCACGCGGTCGCCCGGCTGCACCTGCATGTGGCGGCCCTTCGGGATGAGGTACTCGCGCGCCTGCTCGCTCATCGGCTTGCCGTCCACGCTGTAGGGCGTGACGACGACCTTGCGCTTGCCCTTGGTGTCCTTGCCGAACGACACCTCGCCCTCGATCTCGCTGATGATGGCGTGGTCCTTCGGCTTGCGCGCCTCGAACAGCTCGGCGACGCGCGGCAGACCGCCGGTGATGTCCTGCACCTTGGCGGTGTCGCGCGGCATCTTGGCGATGACCTCGCCGGCCTCCACCACCTCGCCTTCCTGCGCCACGATGTAGGCGTTGACCGGCAGGAGGTAGCGCGCGTCGAGCACGCTGTTCGGCAGCTTCAGGGTCTCACCCGACTGGGACTCCTTCAGCGTGATGCGCGGCCGGAGATCGGCGGCCTTCGACTCGATGACGACCTTGGCCGAGAGGCCCGTCACCTCGTCGACGCGGTCCTGGAAGCTGACGCCCTCGACGAGGTCGCCGAACTCCACCCGACCGCTCACCTCGGTGAGGATCGGCACCGCGAACTGGTCCCACTCCGCGAGGAGCTGGCCCGGCTTCACGCGCTCGCCCTCCTGCACCTTGAGCTCGGCGCCGTACACCAGGCGGTGGTGCTCGCGCTCGCGACCCGTGTCGTCCACGATCACGAGCTCGCCGTGGCGGTTCATGACCACCATGGTGCCGGCCTTGCGGGTCTGCACCACCGAGCGGCGCAGGCGCACCGAGCCCTCGGTGCGCGCCTCGAGGAAGCTCGCCTCGACCTTGCCGCGCGCCGCCGCACCACCGATGTGGAAGGTGCGCATGGTGAGCTGCGTGCCCGGCTCGCCGATCGACTGTGCGGCGATGATGCCCACCGCCTCGCCGATGTTGACGCGGTAGCCGCGCGCCAGGTCGCGCCCGTAGCACATGGCGCAGATGCCGCGCCGCGACAGGCAGGTGAGGACCGTGCGGATCATCACCTCCTCGATGCCCGCCTCCTCGATCTTCTTGACCGCGCCCTCGTCGAGCTCGGTGTTGGCGGTGATGAGCACCTCGCCGGTCAGGGGGTCGACGATGTCCTCGAGGGCCACGCGGCCGAGGATGCGCTCGCCGAGCGGCTGGATGACCTCGCCCGCCTCTTCGAGCTTGGTCACGCGGATGCCGTCGAGCGAGCCGCAGTCGGTCTCGCAGATGACCGAGTCCTGCGCCACGTCGACCAGGCGGCGCGTGAGGTAGCCGGAGTTGGCCGTCTTCAAGGCCGTGTCCGCCAGACCCTTGCGCGCGCCGTGGGTCGAGATGAAGTACTGGAGCACCGAGAGACCCTCGCGGAAGTTCGCGGTGATCGGCGTCTCGATGATCTCGCCGCTCGGCTTGGCCATCAGGCCGCGCATGGCCGCCAGCTGACGGATCTGCTGGGTCGAACCGCGCGCGCCCGAGTCGGCCATGATGAAGATCGGGTTGAACGAGGGGTCGACGAACTCGTCGCCGCCCTCGGGATCGATCACCGTCTCCTTGCCGATCTCGTTCATCATCTCGGTGGTGACCGCGTCGGCCACGCCCGCCCAGATGTCGACGATCTTGTTGTAGCGCTCACCGTCGGTGATGAGCCCTTCCTGGTACTGCTCGACCACGCGCTCGACCTCGGCCTGCGCCTCGCCGAGCAGCTCCTTCTTCTTCGCAGGGATCGTCATGTGATCCATGCAGATGGAGATGCCGGCGCGCATGGCGCAGTCGAAGCCCATGGTGCGCAGGCGGTCGGCCAGGAGCACCGTCTGCTTGTTGCGGTGCTGGCGGTAGCAGACGTCGATGAGCTTCGAGAGCGCCTTCTTGTCGAGCGTCTTGTTGACGTGGTCGAAGCTCAAGCCCTTCGGCAGGATCTCGCTCACGAGCACGCGCCCCACGGTCGACTCGACCATCTTGCGCTTGATGCGCCCGTGCTCGTCCTTGACCGGATTGCCCTCGTCGTCGATGTCGGGCACGCGCACCCTGACGCGCGCGTGGAGCGCCACCGCGCCCGAGTCGTAGGCCATGCGCACCTCTTCCGGCGAGGCGAAGACGCCGCGCAGGTAGCCCTGGGGCACGCCCTTCTTGTCGACGGTGAGCGAGCCCGGCCGGTAGCAGCCGCGCGAGAAGCGCCGCTCGCGCGTCGCGTAGTAGAGCCCGAGCACGATGTCCTGCGTCGGGTTGATGATGGGCTTGCCGTTGGCGGGCGACAGGATGTTGTTCGTGCTCATCATGAGCACGCGCGCTTCCATCTGCGCCTCGATCGACAGGGGCACGTGGACGGCCATCTGGTCGCCGTCGAAGTCGGCGTTGAAGGCGGTGCACACCAGCGGGTGGAGCTGGATCGCCTTGCCCTCGATGAGCACCGGCTCGAAGGCCTGGATGCCGAGGCGATGCAGCGTCGGCGCGCGGTTGAGGAGCACCGGATGCTCGGTGATCACCTCCTCGAGGATGTCCCAGACCTCGGGACGCTCCTTCTCCACCATCTTCTTGGCGCTCTTGATGGTGTTGACGTAGCCGCGCTCTTCGAGCTTGTTGTAGATGAACGGCTTGAACAGCTCGAGCGCCATCTTCTTCGGCAGGCCGCACTCGTGCAGCTTCAGGTGCGGGCCGACCACGATGACCGAGCGGCCCGAGTAGTCGACGCGCTTGCCGAGCAGGTTCTGGCGGAAGCGCCCCTGCTT
>JADLAB010000112.1 GCA_020848455.1 Polyangiaceae bacterium | reverse complement strand
TGCGGCGCGTGAGGGTGAGCGCGAGCGGGCGCGGGCGCGGGCGCGGGCGCGGGCGCGGGCGCGTGCGCGTGAGCGGGAGCGTGCGCGGGCGCGTGCGCGTGAGCGTGAGCGTGAGCGTGAGCGTGAGCGGGCGCGTGCGCGTGCGCGTGCGCGTGAGCGGGCGCGGGCGCGGGTGCGTGAGCGGGCGCGTCGCTCAGTCCTGATACGGCGGCTCGCCTGGCGCCTTCACGGGCGGGGCGGGCGCCTTCGGCGGAGCGGGCGGAGCGGGCGGACCGGGCGGAGCGGGCGGAGCGGGCGGCGCCGGGATCTTGGCGGGCGGCGCCGGAACGGCCGAAGCCGCAGCCGGCGCGACGGGCGCCGCACTCGCGGCCGCACTCGCGCTCGCGGCCGCGCTCGCCTCCGCACTCGCCTCCGCCCCCGCGCTCGCACTCGCACTCGCACTCGCCCCCGCGCTCGCGCTCGCCCCCGCGCTCGCACTCGCCCCCGCGCTCGCACTCGCCCCCGCACTCGCACTCGCACTCGCACTCGCACTCGCCCCCGCCCCCGCACTCGCTGCGGGCGCCGCCGGCGCCGTCGCGGCCGCCACCGCGCGCTCCTCGTACGCCCGAATGTCCTGCTGATAGTGGGTCGTGTCGAACACGATGAGCCCCACCATGACGGCGAGGAAGGCGAGCGAGCTCGCGAGCACCAGGAGGTAGAAGCGGTTCTCGTACTTGAGGTGCATGAAGAAGGCCGCGACGAGCGAGGCCTTCAGGGTCGCGATGGCGAGCGCGATGACGAGGTTGAGCCGGCCGAAGTCCTGCCGCGCCGCCACCACCGTCACGACCGTCAAGACGAGCAGCGTGCCCCCGGTGCCGAGCAGCACGCCCGGCGAGAGCACGTGAGGGTGGTCGTCGCCGTGGCCGTGCGCTCCGGCCTTGGCGCGAGAGATCGCCTGTTGCTTCATGTCGGAGGGGCCTCAGCCGATGAGGTAGAGCAGCGGAAAGAGGAAGATCCAGATCATGTCGACGATGTGCCAGTAGAGGGCGACCATGTCGACGGGCCCGAAGTACTTGGGTCCGAAGTCCCCGCGCCCCGCGCGGCGCAGGAGCCACACGTAGAGCGCCATGCCGATGAGCACGTGCAGGCCGTGCAGGCCCGTCATGACGAAGTAGATCGAGAAGAACCGCCCCATGTGCTCGGGGATGGGCAGGTGCGCCACCTCCGGCGGCAGGGCCGACAGGCAGTGCTCGATCTGGTGCTCGGTCAGCTTGCCGGCGACCTTCAGGTTGTCGACGCAGTGCTCGCCGCCCCAGATGTAACCGGCCTCGATCTTGTGCGCGTACTCGAAGTACTTCACGACGAGGAACGCGCCCGCGAGCAGCAGCGTGAGCCACAGCGTCGCCTTCAACGTCTTGGTGTCGCCGAGCTGCGCCGCGCGCACCGACCACGCGGCCGAGAGGCTCGAGCTGATGAGGACGGCCGTGTTGATGGCGCCCATGCGCCAGTCGAGGAAGTACTGGCCGTAGTGGTACATGTCCGGGTGGTTCGCCCGGTACACGGCGTAGGCGGTGAACAGGCCGCCGAAGAACAAGAGCTCGCTCGCGAGAAAGAGCCACATGCCGCTCTTCGACGCCGCGAGCTGGGCGCCCATGGTCTCGAAGTGGACCTGGAGGAAGCGGCGGTCGCCGCTCGGTTTGGCGTGGCTGCTCATGGCAGAGCCCTCCTCGGCGGCGTCACGGGTTCCATCCGTCGTTGCGCACCCAGCCGGCCTCCTCGGAGACCTCCTCGAGCACGTCGTAGTTGTAGGGACCGGTGATGGGCGGCGTCTCGTCGAAGTTGTGGTGCGTCGGGGGCGAGGGCGTCGCCCACTCGAGCGAGGCCGCGCCCCACGGGTTCGCCGGCGCCGCCTTGCCCCGGCGGAGCGAGACCCACAGCACCCAGGCGTCGAGGAACATGCCCGAGGCGAGCACGATGGCTCCGATGGTCGACAGCTGGTGCAGGGGCTTGAACTCCGGCAGGTAGGTCGCGTAGCGCCGCGGCATGCCCTGCAGGCCCGAGAGGAACTGCGGCAGGAAGGTGATGAAGAAGCCGACCATCACGAGGATGGCGGCCACGCGCGCCCAGCGCTCGTCGTACATCTTGCCGGTGATCTTGGGCCACCAGTAGTGCAGCCCCGCGAGGAAGGCGGTCAGCACCGAGCCCACCATGACGAAGTGGAAGTGAGCCACGACGAAGTAGGTGTCGTGCAGCGCCACGTCGGTCGCGAGCGAGCCGAGGAAGATCCCGGTCAGGCCGCCGACGCCGAACAGGCCGAAGAAGCCGAGCACGTACACCATCGGTGTCTTCAGGCGTATGTCGCCCTTGTACATCGTCGCGAGCCAGTTGAAGACCTTGATGGCCGAGGGCACCGCCACGAAGAAGGTGAGGAAGCTGAAGATGATGTTGGTCCACTTCGACTGGCCCGAGGTGAACATGTGGTGGCCCCACACGAGGAAGCCGACGACCGCGATGGCGATCGAGCTCATGGCGATGAAGCGGTAGCCGAAGATGGGCTTGCGGCTGAACACGCTCACCACCTCGGACACGATCCCCATGGCCGGCAGGATCATCACGTACACGGCCGGGTGCGAGTAGAACCAGAAGAAGTGCTGGAAGAGGACCGGGTCGCCGCCGTACTCCGGCATGAAGATGCCGAGGTGGAACAGCCGCTCGAGGAAGCCGAGCGCCACCGTGATGCCGAGCACGGGCGTGGCGACCACCTGGATGATGCCGGTCGCGAACAGCGCCCAGAGAAAGAGCGGCATGTCGAACCAGCCCATCGCCTTCGGGCGCATCGAGTGCACCGTGGCCATGAAGTTCAGGCCGGTGAGGATGGAGCTGAAGCCGACGATGAAGGTGCCCGTCAGCGCGAGCAAGACGCCGAGGCCGCGCGAGCCCTCGAGGCTGTACGGCGGGTAGAGCGTCCAGCCGGTGTCGATGCCGCTCGCCAAGAGGACGCCGAGGAAGAGCACGGCGCCGATGCAGTAGAGGTAGAACGACAGGAGGTTGAGGCGCGGGAAGGCCAGATCCTTCGCCCCGAGCTGCATCGGCAGGACGAAGTTGCCGAGCGCCGCCGGGATGCCGGGGATGATGAACAGGAAGATCATCACCGCGCCGTGCAGCGTGAACAGGTTGTTGTAGGTGTGGTTCGACACCAGCGCGCCCTCGGGCGTCCACAGGTGGAGTCGAATCACGAGCGCGAACACGCCCCCGAGCAGGAGCGAGATCAGGATCGCGCACAGGTACATGATGCCGATGCGCTTGTGGTCGAGGCTGAAGATCCACGACCGCCACCCGTGCGCGTGCGTCAGGTAGTTGTCGTGCGTGCTCGTCTCCTCGTGGCCCTGGTGCAGTTCGGCGGTCCTCGTGGCGGCAACCATCGGTGGCTCTCTTCCTCTACTTCACGCTGCGGATGTACTCGATGATGCCCTGCATCTCGCGCTCGCCGAGCGATTGCGGCGGCATCGCGGGCGGGTAGCCCTGCACGATGCGCTTCTTCGGCTCGACGATCGACTCGCGTACGAAGTTCTCGTCGACGGTGACGGCCTCGCCGCCCTCCATCGTCTGGGTCGAGCCCCACAGGCCCTTGAAGGTGGGTCCCACCTTGCGGGTGCCGTCGAGGCTGTGACAGCTCTGGCAGTTCTTCTGGAACAAGAGCTCGCCGACCTTCACGAGCGGGATCGACTCGTCGATCTTCTCGTTCTTCCAGGCGTCGTAGGAGGCCTGGTCGGCGTGGATCACGACCTGGGTCTGCATGATCGAGTGGTCGTTGCCGCAGTACTCCGCGCAGAAGATGGGGAAGTTGCCGGCCTCGGTCGGCGTCACGTGCATGCGCGTGAAGCGCCCGGGCACGACGTCCTGCTTGATGCGGAAGGCGGGGACGTAGAAGGAGTGCAGCACGTCCGGCGAGCTCAAGACGAGGTCGACGGGCTCGTTGAGGAGCAGGTGCAGCTCGTCCGAGCGCTTGCCGCCCTGGTACTCGAACTGCCACTTCCACTGCTGGCCGGTGACGTAGACCGTCGTCGCCGCCTCGGTGGTCCCTGCGTCGGCGCTGGCGAGCCAAGCCTTGGTCGACACGCCGAAGATGGCGACGAGCAAGATCGTCGGGATGATCGACCAGACGAGCTCGAGCTTGAGGTGGTGCGAGGGCGACGGCTGGGGCGCCGTCCACTTGCGCGCGCGGTAGCGGATGGTGAAGTACGTCGCCGCGACGACGATGATCACGAAGAAGGCCGTCGTGATCCCCAGGATCAGCATGAAGATGCTGTCGACCTTTCCGGCGCCCTCGGAGGCGCGCGGAGGTAGCCAGCCGGGAGCGGCGGCGAGGATCAGGCGGTGCATCTCGGTCGACTCTCCTTAATGAGCGGTCACGCTCGCCTCGCGCGCGCGCTTCGATTTCTTGCGCAGCACGAGCACGAGCCAGAAGGCGGCGAGCGCCGCGAGCAGCACGAGCCCGGCGATGCGCATCGCGACGAGCGCGGCGGGGCTGTGGCCGGTGGCCTCGTAGTTGAAGCAGCTCAGCACCACGTCGAGCGGGCTCTCGCCCGGCACCGGCTGGAGCTGGTTCTGCCGGGCGCGCTCGATGGCGGCGGCGAGGGCCTTGGGGGCGTACTCGATGCCACCGAAGAGGCTCGACAGGTGCCCGTCGGCGGTGATGACGAACAGGGCGGCGACGTGCAGGTAGTCGCCCGACTCGGGCCGGTAGCGGAACCGGAAGCCGACCGCGTCGGCGGCGGCGCGGATGGTGTGCTCGTCGCCCACGAGGAAGCGCCAGGCCTGCGCGGCGGCGTCGCTGCCGCCGGCCTGCCGGACGTAGGACTGCTGCCCCTTCGCGGCCTGCGCCGGCGTCTCCTTCGGAGCGAGGCTGATGCGCACGATGCGCAGATCGGGCGGCAGCTCGCCGAGCTCGGAGAGCGCCTTGGCGAGACCCCCGAGCTGCAGGCTGCAGAGCATGGGGCAGGTCGAGTAGTTGAAGGTGAGCAGCACCGGGTGGCCGGCGAAGTCGCCGAGCCGCACGCGCGCACCCTCGTGGTCGGTGAACTCGAGCTCGGCCGGCAGCGGTGCGCCGATGCGATCGACGACCTCGATCCCCTGCAGCTCGCGGTCGAGCTGGGCGGTCGGCTGCGCTGCCGCGCTCCGCGTCGACAGGGCGCATGCGAAGGCGACGAGCAGCAGAGCCATCCGCGAAGACAAGGCGCGCGCACTGTAATGACTCTCCTTCCGAAAGGTCAACGGCCGCGCCGCCCCGAATTGACAACTGTCAAGTCTCGGGCGCCCGCCCGACGGCGGCGCATGAGCGTCCAAGTGCTCGAACGTACTAGACAATATCGACTCGGGGCGAGGCGGGTGCATGACGCGTTGTGTCACGCCTGCCACGCCGTTGCCAGTCGCGTGCGCCCACGAAGCGTCGTAGGCTCCGCGCGGCCATGCAAGCGCAGCATCTGGTGGTGACGGCGGTCGGCACCGATCGACCCGGTCTGGTCAAGGAGCTCGCGGCGGCGATCCACGCGGCGGGCGCGAACCTCGAGGACAGCCGCATGGCCATCCTCGGCGGCGAGTTCGCGCTCATCGCGCTCGTGACCGGGCCGGCGGCGGCGATCGCGGCGGCCGGGCAGGCCCTCGGCGGGCTCGAGCAGCGGCTCGGGCTGCGCATCGTGGCGCGCCCCACCGTGCGGGCAGAGCAGGCTCGCCCCTTCCTCCTCTTCCGGCTCGACGTGACCGGGGTCGATCGCCCGGGGATCGTCGAGACGGTGTCGCAGGTGCTGGTCGGTCACGGCGTCAACGTCGCCGCGCTCGAGTCGCGCGTGCGCTACGCGCCGCTCAGCGGCACGCCGATGTTCGTGCTCGAGGCCGAGCTGCAGGTGCCGAGCGAGACCGCGCTCGGCGAGCTGCGCCGGGCGCTCGCCGACGCCTGCGAGGCCGACAACCTCGACTTCAGCCTCGTCGCGGTGCGCTGAGCGCCTCCGCGCGGCCCGGCCGCCGATGTGTGACTCCGTCGTCGTCGTCCTGCCCGGCGAGGTGCTGTTCGCCAAGAACAGCGACCGCGACCCGAACGAGGCGCAGCGGCTCGAGTGGCATCCGCGCCGCGAGCACCCGCCGGGCGCGCTCGTCGGCTGCACCTGGCGCACGCTGCCCGAGGCCCGCGTCACCTTCGCCACGATCCTGAGCCGACCGTTCTGGATGTGGGGTGCCGAGATGGGCGCCAACGAGCACGGGGTCGTCATCGGCAACGAGGCCGTGTTCACCCGCGCGCGCGGCGAGCCCGGGGGGCTGCTCGGCATGGACCTCGTGCGGCTCGCGCTCGAGCGCGCCGCCTCGGCCGATGAAGCGGTGGAGCTCATCGCCGGGCTCGTCGCCGCCCACGGGCAGGGCGGGCGCTGCGGCTACGAGGCGCCCGGCTTTCGCTACGACTCGAGCTTCCTCGTCGCCGACGCCGAGGGCGCGTGGCTCGTCGAGACGGCGGGCCGCGAGAGCGCCCGCGAGCGCATCGGTGCGGGCGTGCGGGCCATCTCGAACGAGCTCAGCATCCCCGCCTTCGCTCGGCGGCATGCCCGTCGACTGCCCGGGCTCGTCGCGCGCGCCGCTCGGCGCCGCTCCCGCGTCACGTGTCTCGCGGCCCGAGCGTCGAGCCCGCGCGAGCTCGCGGGCGTCCTGCGCGACCACGGGCCCGGTCGCGACGCGCCGCACTACGACCCCTTCGTCGGCGCGCTCGCTGCGCCCTGTGCGCACGCCGGCGGCCTCGTGGTCGGCACGCAGACGGTCGCGTCCTTCGTCTCGCGCCTGCGTCCCGGCCGCGCCGAGCACTTTGCGACGGCGACGGCGGCGCCGTGCCTGTCGGGCTTCAAGCCCATCCGCATCGACACGCCGATCGAGCTCGGCGCACCCGAGGGCGTGGCCGACGAGACGAGCGTGTGGTGGCGCTTCGAGCGGCTGCACCGGGCGCTCGCCGGCGACGCCACACGACGCCGCGCGCACACGGCGGCGCGCGACCGCTGGGAGCGCGCGAGCTGGGACGGCACGCGCGCGCCCGAGCGCGCCTTCGACGACTGGGCACGCTTCGTCGACGAGGCGCAGGCGGGGCTCGGCGCCGGAGGCGGCGACGACCGGCCCGCGCTCGTGCGGCGCTACTGGCGCGTGCGCGCCCGGGACGCGAACGCGCCCACCTCGAAGCTCCCGCCGAGGTGAGACCCGCAGCGACAGCGGGTGCGTGAGCGGGTGCGTGAGCGGGGGCGGGAGCGGGTGCGTGAGCGGGTGCGGGAGCGGGTGCGTGAGCGGGTGCGTGAGCGGGTGCGTGAGCGGGTGCGTGAGCGGGTGCGTGAGCGGGTGCGGGAGCGGGTGCGGGAGCGGGTGCGTGAGCGGGGGCGGGAGCGGGTGCGTGAGCGGGTGCGTGAGCGGGGGCGGGTGGGCGTGCGAGTGCGGGGGCGGGTGGGTCATCCCCTGATTTCTCCCAAGAAGCGGGAGAATTTCGGGGATGACCCCACTCATCCCCAATTATCTCCCGCTTTTTGGGAGAATTTCGGGGATGACCCTGCTCGGACTGCGGGCGGGATGTAGCAGGGCTCCGCCGGCCCGGTGTCTTCGGGCAGGCGGCCTACGACGTCGCGGCGACCAGCTGGGGGTGATGCTCGCTGATGACGGACGACGGACGAGCGACCGGCTGGGGGCGATGCTGGCTGATGACGGACGACGGACGACGTCGCGGCGACCAGCTGGGGGCGATGCTGGCTGATGACGGACGACGGACGACTGACTAGGCTCGGCGCTCGTGTGGGTCCGCAGCGCCGCCATCCGTCCCGTGCCGCCGTACGCGCGCATGCCCGAGGAGACGCTCGCGACCGTCGAGGAGTGGCTCGGCGCCGACGAGGAGCACGCCGAGCACCGCCTCGACGACACCTTCGGGCGCTTCGAGAGCGCCCAGCCCGCTCTCGCCGCGCGCATCGGCGCCGCGCTCGGGCGCGCCAACGACGAGGTCGCGGTCGCGCTCGGCTACTTCCTCAGCCTGCTCGTGTGGCTCGCCTTCGACCGCGCCTTCGGCGCGCGCGTCGCCGAGGTGAGCGAGCTCGCCGTCCGCGGCGTCGAGGAGTCGCTGGCGCTCGACGAGGAGCTGCGGCGCGGCGACCCGGCCGAGGCGGTCGACTCCGACGAGGTGGTCGCGATGGAGCAGCCCCACGTGCTCGAGCTCGTGCACCAGCACCTCGACGCGGCGCTCGACGCCCACGCCGAGCGCGCCGACGTGGACGCCGTCCATCGCGTGTACCGCCTCATCCTCGTCGAGATCCTCGCCTTGAGCTACGCCACGGCGCCGCCCGCCGGTCCCGTCGAGCCGAGCGCCGAGGGCGACGCCTAGTCGTGTCCGCCCGGCCCCGCGGCCCGTGACCGTCGTGATAGGCTCGGGCCTGCGGAGAGAAGCACCCGATGCACACCACGAGAGCTTGCCTTCTACTTGGAACCTTGGCCGTCACCTTCGTCGCGCTCGCGGGCGGTGGCTGTGCGTCGGGCGTCGGCGAGGACGGCACCGGCGGCGGCGGCAACGCCACGACGACCACGACGAGCAGCACGACGACGAGCAGCACGACGACGAGCAGCACGACGACGAGCAGCACGACGACGAGCAGCACGACGACGAGCAGCACGACGACGACGAGCAGCACCACCAGCTCGACCGGCACGGGTGGCGCCGGTGGCGACGGCGGTGCGGGTGGAGGGGGCGGTGTCGTCGGCGACACCTGCGACAACCCGGCCGACGTGAGCGCCGAGTCCTTCCCGTTCCAGCTGCCCGGCGTGTTCCCCGACGATCCGGCCACCGGCGGCAGCTGCGACACGACCCCGACGAACGCCGTGTGGTTCGCGTACACGGCGCCGGCCGACGGTCCCTACACGTTCGACCTCGTCAACAACACCTTCGACTTCGCGTACTCGCGCGTGGCCGTGTTCGCGGGCGTCGGCTGCAGCCCGCTCGGGGCCGAGCTCGCCTGCACGACCGCCAGCGACCCCTTCGTGTCGGTGACGGCCACGCTCGTGCAGGGCGAGTCCTACCTCGTCCTCTTCTACACCGACGGCGACGCCTACTCGATGCTCGATCCGGAGATCACGGTGACGCCGCCGAGCGCCGGCGGCGCGTGCGAGTCGGCCGTCGACGTGAGCGCCGAGTCGTTCCCGTACACGCTGACCGGCACCTTCGCCGTCGACCCCGGCGCGGGCGGTAGCTGCGACACGAGCCCGACCAACGCCGTGTGGTTCGCGTACACGGCGGCGGCGGACGGCTACTACCAGCTCGATCTCGTGAACCACACGCTCACGAACGCCTACTCCGTGCTCGGCGTGTTCGACGGGCCGGGCTGCACGCCGCTCGGCTCCCAGCTCCTCTGCAAGACGACGTCGGCGAAGACCATCACGGGCAAGATCTACCTCGCGCAGGGCCAGACCGTGCGCATCCTGTTCCACACCGACGGCGACAGCTACACGATGATCGACCCCGAGATCACCGTGACGCCCATCGTGGTCGATCCGGGCGACGCCTGCGAGACGGTCTACGACGTCACGGCCGAGACCTTCCCCTTCACGCTGCCCGGCCAGTTCGACTGGGATCCGCCCCTCGGCGGCACGTGCAGCGGCGCCACGCCGACCAACAGCGTGTGGTGGAGCTACACCGCCCCCGCCACGGGCTTTCACCAGATCGACGTCGAGAACCAGTCCGCGACCTTGGCCTACTCGCGGCTCGCCGTGTTCGCGGGCACGGGCTGTACGCCGCTCGGCACCGAGCTCGGCTGCGTCTCGGCGAGCCTCAAGAAGGCGACGGCCAAGATCTACCTCACGCAGGGCGAGACCTACGCGATCCTCTTCTCGACCCAGGGCGACACCTACACGATGGTCGATCCGCGGCTCACCATCGCGCCCTTCACGCCCGCCCCGGGCGAGACCTGCGAGCTCCCGATCGACCTCGTGGGCGCGACCTACCCCTTCACGCAGACGGGCCAGTTCGACTGGGATCCGCCGGTCGGCGGGAGCTGCGACACGACCCCGACCAACACGGTGTGGTTCGACTTCGCGCCCCCGGCGAGCGGGCCCTACCGCGTCGACCTCGTCAATCACACGGCTTCGAGCGCCTACTCGCGCGTCGCCATCTTCGAGGGCAGCGCGTGCACGCCGCTCGGCCCGGAGCTCGCCTGCGCCACGGCGAGCGCCAAGACCGTGTCCTCCACCACCTACTTCGAGCTCGGCAAGACCTACCGCATCGCCTTCTACACGGACGGCGACAGCTTCACGATGATCGATCCGGAGATCACCGTCACGGCGCTGCCCGTCGTGCCGGGCGACATCTGCCAGACGGCCGTCGATCTCACGGGCGTCACCTACCCGTTCACCGTCACGGGTCAGTTCGACTCCGACCCGACGGTCGCCGGCAGCTGCGACACGAGCCCCACCAACGCGGTGTGGTTCGCCTTCACGCCCACCGCGACGGCGAGCTACACGATCACGCTCGTGAACCACACCCTCACGTTCGCGTACTCGCGCGTCGCCGTGCGCACCGGCACCGTCTGCACGCCGCTCGGCACCGAGGTCGCGTGCACGACCAACTCGGCGGCGAACGTGTCGACCACGGTGTCGCTGACCCAGGGCGAGAGCTACGTCATCGTGTTCTACACCGACGGCGACAGCTACACGATGATCGACCCGGAGATCACCATCACGCCCTGAGCGCCGCGCCCCGCGCGCGTCACGGCTTCGGGTGCGCGAGCAGGAAGTCGAGGATGCTCGGCGTGAAGTCGGGGCCCACGGTCGGGATGTGGGTCACGCCCGTCATCGACCAGAGCTCGGCCGAGCCGCCCGGGTCGCAGCCCGTGGCCCAGCGCTGCACCGCGGTCTCGGCGCCGGCGACGCCCTCGTCGAGATCGAGCGGCGCGGCGCTCGTGTCGGCGGTGGGGCTGCAGCCGTCGTAGCTCGCCCACGTCTCGGCGGTCGCGACGGCGCCGGGGTAGGGCGCCGCCGAGGTGCCGCCGTCGTAGAGGATGTCGTCGTCCGCCGTGCCGTGCAGGGCGAGCACGTGCACGGGCTCGCTCGGCGCGCAGGCCGAAGGGTCGGCGTAGGTCGCCCCCGCGAGGCTCGCGATGGCCGCGATGCGGTCGGCGTGGTCGCACGCCATGCGGAAGGACATGAACCCGCCGTTCGAGTGCCCCGTGAAGTAGACGCGCTTCGGATCGACGGCGTACGCCGCCGCGATGGCGTCGACCAACCCCATGAGGTAGCCCGAGTCGTCGACGCTCGCGCCGTCGAAGTTGCAGCAGGCGTCGGTCGCGTTCCAGAAGCGATGCCCCTCCGAGTCCACGGTGCCGTCCGGGTGCGCGTAGAGAAAGCCGCGCTCGAGCGCCTGCGCGCGGAGCGCCCAGTAGAGATCTTGCACGGCCCCCGACACGCCGTAGCCGTGGAGCAGCACGAGCAGCGGCGCCGGCGTCGCCGGATCGTGGCCCGCGGGCACGAACAGCTCGACCGGCCGGTCCCCGCCGAACACGGTCGGCGGCGGAGCGGGCGGGGCCGGGGGGTCGTCCTCTGGCGAGCCGCAGCCGGTGCCGGCCGCGCAAAGCAGGGTGGCGAGGGTGATGCGGGCGGTGCGACCTCGGGCGATGGACGACGTGGAGGACACCCTCGTCGTCTACCGGCCGCCCGCGCCCCGCGCAAGCGCCGCCGACGCGTCGCGCGCGCGCCTGCACGAGCCCGCCCCCGAGCGCGCGCGAGCCCGCCCCGCTTGCCGGGCGCCGGACCGCGTGCGAAGCCGTGTCGCATGAGGTCCCGCGCGCTCGCTCTCGCTCTCGCGCTGCTCGGCCCGGTGGCCGCGGCGGCCTGCGCGCAGCCCGGCGCCGTCGCCACGCCGGGCGCTCCCGCGACCGCGATCGTCACGCTCGCAGCGCCGACCGCGCCCGTCGCGAGCGCGAGCGCGCCCGCTCCCGAGCCGGAGCCCGCGCCCGCGCGGAGCCCGCGCTGCCGCATCGAGCCCGAGCCTGCCGAGCCTGCCGAGCCGCCTCCCGACCTCTGCCGCAAGGTCGATCCGCCCACCGAGCTCGCGCTCACGCGCGCGGTCACGCCCGACTTCGAGCCCACCCGCCCCGGGGCCAAGCTCGGGGTGAGCTTCGCCTGCGATCCGCTCGGCGAGGCCTCCGAGCTCGTGCTCGAGGAGGGCAGCGGCCACGGCTTCTCGCTCCGTCTCTGGCGCTTGCGCCGGAGCGAGGACGGCAAGCGCTTCGACGTGCGCGCCGTCGCCTTCACCGAGGACCCGCGCCTCCGCGGGCCGAAGCCGCCCGCACCCTTCGAGCTCGCCGCGGGCAGCGTCGAGGCCGCCGCGGTGGAGGGCCCGCTCCGGCTCGTGCGCGCCGCCCTGCTCGCGACCCTGCGCCAGATCGATCCGCCGCCGACGGGCGCCGGGCTCGGCATCTCGGGAACCTCGACCTCGTCGGACTTCCACCTGCTGCTCGAGGTGCGCGACCGCGCGGGCCGGCGCCTCGCGGGCCGCTACACGGGCTACGCCGGCACGGGCGGCCAGCTGAGCTACCTCGCGCTCCGCGCCGCGACCGCCCGGCTCGCGCCGGTGCTCGACCGCTTCGCCTTCGCGGCGCGCGAGCCCGACGGCGAAGATCGCGCCTTCTTCGCCGCGCGCTTCCGCGCGACCGCACCGCGCTTCGACGACGACTTCTCCTGGTGGGTCATGGAGCGCTACGTCGCCCTCGCGCGCGGGCTCGGCTCGCCGGCCCTCGTCGGCGGCCTGCTCGGGCGCATGCGGCCCGACGCCACCGACCGCTCGTCCGTCGACGCGCGCGCCGACGCCCTCGAGGCGCTCGCGCGCATCACGGGCTGGGACGCCCGCCGCGGCCCCGGTGGCGCCATCGTCGCCGACCCGGACGCCGCCCGCGCCTACCTCGCCGAGTGCGCGCCCGCGCCGGGCCCCTGACAGCGGGCGGCCACTCGAGCCGCGCGGGCCGCGCGGCCGCACGGCCGCACCGCCGCACGGCCGTCGAGCCTGGACGCACGTACAGGCTTTTGCTACCCGCCTGGGACCATGTCCGAGACGATCCCGACCCCCGAGCCCGTGACCTCCGGCCTGGCCGCGGCCCCCGCCGCCGCCCCCTACGATCCGGTGCCGGCGCTCGCCGAGGAGCTCGCGCTGCCGCGCGCGGGCGTGGCCGCGGTCGTCAAGCTCCTCGCCGAGGGCGCGACCGTGCCGTTCATCGCCCGGTACCGCAAGGAGGCGACGGGCGGGCTCGACGAGGTCGCCATCCGCAACGTCGAGGAGCGGCGCGCCTACCTCTGCGAGCTCGAGGACCGGCGCGCGAGCGTGCTCGCCGAGGTCCACAAGCAGGGCAAGCTCACGGCCGAGCTCGACCGCAAGCTCCGCGCCGCGAAGACGAAGGCCGAGCTCGAGGATCTGTACCTGCCGTACAAGCCGAAGCGCCGCACCCGGGCCACCATCGCTCGCGAGCGCGGGCTCGAGCCGCTCGCCGACCTCGTCTGGGCGCAGGGGCCGTCGGGCTCGCCCGCCGCCGAGGCCGCGCGCTTCGTCGCGCCGGACAAGGAGGTGCCCGACGTGGCGGCGGCGCTCGCGGGCGCCGTCGACATCTGCGCCGAGCGCCTGAGCGAGATGGCCGAGGCACGCCGCATCGTGCGCGAGGCGCTCACGGCCGAGGGCCGCATCGTGGTCGGCAAGCTGCCCGAGCACGACGGCAAGGCGACCAAGTTCGACACCTACGCGAGCTACGACGAGCCCTTCGCGACCATGCCGTCGCACCGCTTCCTCGCCGTCCGGCGCGGCGAGGCCGAGGGCGTGCTGCGCGTCGGGCTCGAGCTCGAGGGCGACGGCCCGGTGCGGGCGCTCGAGCGGCTCGCCAAGCTCGACGCGGCGAGCCCCTGGGCGGGCGAGCTCGCGCGCGCCGTCACCGACGCCTACGCGCGCCTCGTCGCGCCGAGCGTCAAGAGCGAGCTCCGCATCGACAAGAAGCTCGAGGCCGACCGCGACGCCGTCGAGGTCTTCGCCCAGAACCTCCGCGAGCTGCTGCTCGCCTCGCCCTTCGGCGGCCGGCGCGTGCTCGGCATCGATCCGGGCCAGCGCACCGGCTGCAAGTGCGTGGTCGTCGACGAGACCGGCAAGCTGCTCGACTCGGCGCTCATCAACCTCGTGCAGGGCAGCGAGGCCGAGGCCCGCGGCCGCCGCATCGTCGCCGAGCTCGTCAAGAAGCACCGCGTCGAGGCGGTGGCCGTCGGCAACGGCACCCACGGGCGCGAGACCAAGCTCTTCGCGAGCGAGGTGCTCGCGCAGGAGGGGCTCACCGGCGTCGTGTGCGTCTCGGTGAGCGAGGCCGGCGCGAGCGTCTACTCCGCGAGCGAGGTCGCGCGCGAGGAGTTCCCCGACCTCGATCTCACGGTGCGCGGCGCCATCTCGATCGCGCGCCGCCTGCAAGATCCGCTGGCCGAGCTCGTGAAGATCGATCCGAAGAGCATCGGCGTCGGCCAGTACCAGCACGACGTCTACCAGCCGCTGCTGGCCCGCAAGCTCGACGACGTCGTAGAGAGCTGCGTGAGCTCGGTCGGCGTCGAGCTCAACACCGCCAGCGCGTCCCTCCTCGCGCGCGTCGCCGGCATCGGCCCCACCGTCGCCAAGAAGATCGTGGCGCACCGCGATGCGCACGGCGCCTTCACCGACCGCCAGAGCCTGCGCGCCGTGAGCGGCGTCGGCCCGCGCACCTTCGAGCAGGCGGCGGGCTTTCTGCGCGTGCGCGACGGCGCCCACCCGCTCGACGCCTCCGCCGTGCACCCGGAGCGCTACCCGCTCGTCGAGCGCATGGCCGCGGACCTCGGCGTGCCCGTGGGCTCGCTCGTCGGCAACGCGAGCGCCGTCGCCGCCATCGATCCGCGCCGCTACGAGAGCGGCGACGTCGGCAGCTTCACCCTCGCCGACATCCTCGCGGAGCTGAAGAAGCCGGGCCGCGACCCGCGCTCGACCTTCGAGCCGCCGAAGTTCCGCGACGACGTGACCACGCTCGAGCACCTCACCCCGGGCATGGAGCTCGAGGGCGTGGTCACGAACGTCACCGCCTTCGGCGCCTTCGTCGACGTGGGCGTCCACCAGGACGGGCTCGTCCACGTCTCGAAGCTCGCCGAGCGCTTCGTCAAGGACCCGGCCGAGGTGGTCAAGGTCGGCGACCGCCTGCGCGTGCGCGTCCTCGCGGTCGATCTCGAGCGCAAGCGCATCTCGCTGACGGCGCGCCGCGACGAGGCCACGCCCCGGCCCGCGGGCCCGCCCGCCGGGCGCCCAGGTCCGGGAGGGCCACGAGGCGGCGGGCATGCCAAGCCGGGCAATGCAGGGTCGGGGCAAAAGAGCAGCGGGCCCGGGGGCAAGAGCTTCGCGAACAATCCGTTCGCGGACCTGCTGCGGCGCTGAGCGGGAGCGTCATCACCCGCCGCAGTTCCCGAAATGGGAACTGGCGCCGCGGATGACGCACTCATCCTGGCCCGCAGTTCCCCTTTCGGGCACCTCGGGCGGGGATGATGCTCGCGCGTGCGAGTCATCCCCCTCCCCAGTTCCCGCAATGGGAACTGGCGTCGGGGATGACGCACTCATCTCGGCCCGCAGTTCCCCTTTCGGGCACCTCGGGCTGGGATGACGCGGGATGACGCGCGAGCGTGCGCCGAGCAGGCGCACGCGCCACCCCTCGGCGCGGAGGGGCGCCCGTGTCGCCGCCGCGCCGAGTCGCCGCCGCGCGCCGCACCCGTAGTCGCATTGACCATGGCGGGCCGCCGCCTCCTGGCCGAGCATCGAGGCCGGAGGATCCGAACGTGAAGGACGCGCTCGTGCAACGAAGGTCTGTCGCGCGGCGCAGGGCGACGCGGGCGCCTCTCGCGGTGGCGCTCCTGCTCGCGTTCGCGACGTACGGCTCGCGCGATGCTCGGGCGCAGCCCGGCGAGCCGACGAGCGCGACGATGGTGCGATTCGCGCTCCCGGACGCCCTGCGCGCCACGCCCGGTCTCGTCATCTACTTCGATGGGATCCCCATCCGCCGCGCCGCCTGGGACGAACCGATGCCGGTCAGCCCCGGCTCGCATACCGTGACGCTGAGGGGTGACGGCAAGCGCCGGGAGAAGCTCCGCGTCGAGGTCGCGAGCGGCGGGGCCCAGACCATCGCCCTGCCGACCGAGCTCGTGCCCGCACCGTCGTCGCCCGTGACGCCCGACTACGGCTTGCCGCGCGCCAAGGTCGGCCCCGCGATGCGCGACGGCGGCATTGCGCTGACGGTGATCGGAACGGCGAGCCTCGTCGCCGGCGTGGCGTGCCTCAAGGCACCGCAGAATGGACGGAAGGACAACGATTACTTCAATCCCGCTGGCCTCGGCCTCATCATCGTGCCCGTCGCCGCCGCGGAGCTCCTGGTCGGCATTCCGCTCTGGGCAGTCGGTCAATGGCGCCTCGACGAGC
>JADLAB010000111.1 GCA_020848455.1 Polyangiaceae bacterium | reverse complement strand
GACCCCCGATCCGCCCGGTGAAGGCCTGCGCGCCCACGGTCTTCACCGGGTTCCTTCACCGGCACGAGATGCGTGTTTCACCGGTGAACTTCACCGAAATCCCGCGGGATCAGAGGATCATCAACAGCTGATGCAGAATTCAGAGAAGCACACGTCGTCACATGGGTCGATCGCGTAGCCCACACACACGATCGTCTCGCCGTTTCGCACAGCGACTGTAGGATAGTCGCCCTTCCTCGGTGCCGGCGAATTGACAAAGTCGGGCGGAGACCTGAGGAGTTTCGCCAGACTCCCGTCGGTGAGCCGTCCCGCGTCGTCGTATTCGTATTCAAGCGACGGGCTGAAGACATAGACTCCGGAATGATCTATGACAATTTCGCTAGGTGGCGCCTCGACGAAGGGAATCACGTCTTGGTCCCACGAGAGCGCGGCCACAACTGCTGAACCAACATTCCGGACGTCCGAAACTGCCAAGACAACGGAACCCCAATTGTCGTTGTGCAGAGCCCACTTCGCGCCTCGACGAAAGACGCTCAGCCATGGCGAAGCAGGTGCGACCCCTCCTTCCGGGGCGTCGGTTGGCGAGCTTGACGGCGCCTCTGCGGGCAACATCACCGACGTAGTGGCCCGACCCGCCCCCGGGTCGACTGCTCTGCTTTTCGGACCAGATGCCGACCCCCTAGTCGACGCCGCAGGTCCGTCCGACACCGGATCCGTCGTCGCGGGGACCTGCCGTCGTGACGAGCAGCCGACCGCCAGCGTCATCAACACGACCGCAACGTTCGACGGCGACATCGGCAAGGCTGACCCCCTCCGATCGTCTACTCACCCCGCGCCGGGGCAGCAAGTCCTGCTGTGCCCGCACAGCTCCAACGGCACGCGCCTTCGCGGCACGAGGCCGCCACGAGGCGCGACGCAGGGCGTCTTGCGACCGTCTGGATTACTTGTACGCGCTCCCGGTCCAAGAATACCGCCGCTTCACGGTGGAATCGCGCACGCGCTCGATCACGCGGGGCGCCGCGGCCGGCCGAGCGGCGAGACGAAAGAAGTCGACCTCGTTCTCGCCGGCGTCACCCTCGGTGAAGAGGTCGGTCGGCTTGCCCGCCTCGAGGGTGACGAGCCAGGCCGAGCGCATCTCCTGCTGGCTCGCGTTGCCGAGGCTGACGGAGCCTTCGGCGGTGATCCACAAATCGGAGAAGCGCGCGTCGTGGATCGGCAGGACCTCCGCGGTGCACCCGCCGCGCGGCAGCTCGCAGAGCCGTGTTCCCGCCGCTGCCAGGCCATTCGGGACGGCGTCGAGCAGGACATAGAGCGACGAGGCCTCCCCAGCAATGCTGTTTGTGATGCTCAGAACCCACTCGTCGGCCCCATCGGGGTCGAGGTTGACGACCTTCGCTTCGACCGTGATGGCGCCCGATGTGTCGAACGCCATCAGCCGCGCGTCGTCGGTTGCCGGTTCGGCGTCGAGCCCGAGCCACCGAACGAAGTCACGGACGGTGCGTGTGCCTTGGCGCACGCCATCGAGCGACGACGTGATCTCGGCGGCAGTCCGTGTCGTGCCCCGCCAGGCCGCCGCGGCCGGCGCGGGACCGGGCGCGGACCGGTCCGCGGCTCCGGCCGTGGTGTGCGGTGGCAAGTCGTAGCGGGCAATGGTGTCGCCGAGGGCTATGACCGTGAGGGGCGCCTTCCCAGCGATCCCTGCGGTCGTCGTGGCGGGAGAGGCAGCCGTGACGCCGGCGGTTTCGACCGGCGCGGACGTGCTCGCCGAGGGATCCGCTGCGACGACGCTCCCGGGCACGGGTGTCGCGGAGCGGTCTGCGCTCGCAGTCCCCGAGCCGCTGGCGGAGCGGGCTGCTGGGCGCCCGGCGACGCCGCCGGCGGGGTCCAAGGGGGCATGTGCCGCCGAGCAGGCGACTGTCGCTGCTACCGCCAAGAGCGACGTCCACATCCATTCGGGCCATGCACCAGCCATCGGAGCCTCCTGCCGCGGGGACGTCACTGGATCGTGACCACCTCGCGCAACACGGCAAGCTTCTCGCACAGCGCGCCCGCCCCGCTCTTGAGCGCGGCTTGGGCGTCCCTTGTCAGGCGATCGGCCTGGCATCGGTTGCGCACGACCGCCCCGACCCTCTTCAGGGTGTCGTGGTCGGGATCGATGCCCTTGCGCGGCGCGCGCTTCGCTTCCACGACGCGAACGCCGTGGTAGCTCGGGTTGCCGCGCAGCAGGGCCTGGACTTCGGGGTAGTCGTACGAAGCCGCGGTGGTCGAGGGTACGGTGAGCAGCTGCACGAACAGATCGAGCGAGCATCCCGTGTCCAACTCGGTGCCGCAAGGCGGCTCGTCGGACGGCGTCGACGCGCTCGCCGCCGCGATGGTCGATCGGCTTTCTGTCTTGCCGGAGGTTGTGTCTTGGGGCGCCTCGGACGAGGTTGGCGCGACCGTCGCGGCAGCGGAGGACACTGCGCTCGTGGTGGAGGTCGCGACCGAGTCCGGGACGCAGACCCCCTCATCCTCATGGGTCCCGGGACCGCACTTGGCACCTCCGGAGCAGGCTTGAGTCCCCGCCGTCGTCCCCGCCAGCACGACGGCGGCCACGAGCGACCGGCTCACTCGAACGATCATGCGCAGGACTAGGACATTTCGTGTCGCGTCGCTCACGACTCCTCCTCGTTCGCACCGGAGCGCCTCGGACGCCGCGGCGGGCCGCGGAGTCGACGTCACGCATCACCAAAGGGCGCCTCCGGCTTCGCCATGTTACTCCGAACCGCACACATCTTGCAGCTGCCTTCAGCGGCGGGGTCAGGGAGCGCGGCGGGGTTTCCGAGCGCTCCCCCTGGGCGAACACCTGGCGCACCACGATCGCGGTGTCGCCCGTGGCAGCCGTCTGGGGCTTGGCGGCAGCCCGGCCGCCTTCAGCCGTGACGCCCACCACTGGAAAGTCCGGGCGTCCCACCGCTGCGCGAGCGCGTATCGCCGGCCGACGCACCACACCGTCGCCACGCCCGTCCCCGGCTTGCCCACTCCTGCGCGCTGGTCCTGACCCCCATCCCCCTCGGCATCGTCCGCATCGTGGACCACTGAGCTGAGAAGGACTTGCTGCCCCCGCGCGGGGCATAGGCGTTAATAGTCTTTGGTTGCGGTGGTCCCGGAGTGCGACACAAGACGAAGGCGAAACGCGTCGATCTGCCTGGGCCGAGCGCCGGGAGCGAAGCGGCCGTCGAGGTGGTCGAGGTGG
>JADLAB010000110.1 GCA_020848455.1 Polyangiaceae bacterium | reverse complement strand
GCGCTCGGCCCGCTGGCCGCGCTGGTGGCGCTCGCCGCCGAGCGGGTGCTCCGGCTCGTGGTCGACGACGGCGCATCGTCCTTGCAGGCGGACAGGCAGAGGACCGTGGCGAGGAGCGCCGTCGCAGTTCGTCGCAGCTGTTTCATGGTGGTTTCTTCGTCGCGCGGGTGGGGCGGCGCGCGCACCCTTTACGTCGCCGCCGGGACGACGACAAGGCGGGCTCGGGAGGCGCCTCGCATTTGAGACGAACGAGGCGTAGCACGCGGTCTCCCCCGCGAACGGCGCCTTCGTGCGCCCGGCCTCCGGCCGACGGAAGCGTGCTCCGCGCGGCACGGCCGTGGGCCGGCGGCCGTTTCACGACCTCGGGGCCCGACTCACTAGCGCTGCGCGGCCGCGAAGCGTTGGTGCTCGACCATCAGGCAGTGCCCCTCGACGACCTCGATCCCGGCCGCCCGGAGCGCCGCCGAGAAGGCGTCGTCGCGGATGCCGAGCTGCAGCCACACCGCGCCGGGACGCGGCGCGAGCGCGAGGATCTCCGGCAGGTGCCCCGGGAGAGCCTCGCTGCGGCGGAACACGTTGACGAGATCGACGGGCTCGCCGAGCTCGGCGAGCGAGCCGCGCACGGGCGCGCCGAAGAGCTCCCGTCCCGCGTAGGCCGGGTTGACCGGGAGCACCCGGTAGCCGTGCGCGTGCATGTGCTCGGGCACGTAGAAGGCCGCGCGGCTCGGGTCCGGGTGGGCGCCGAGGACCGCGATGCAGCGCGTCGCGGCGAGGATTCGGGCGATCTGCGCGCCGTCGTCGGTCACGGCCCCACCACGTTGAGCACGTAGTCGCCCGAGCTCGAGCTGAAGCCGTCCACGAACACGACCACCCGCTGACCGGCCGCGAGCGTCACCGCCACCTCGGACTGGAGCCCGTTCGTGTCGTCGTTGCAGCCGAGCTCGGCGCCGTTGCAGCCGGCGTCGCGCACGTAGAGCAGGGTGTCGAAGCTCGAGCCCACCGTGTCGAAGGTGTAGGTGCCTGCGGCGGTCGCCTCGAAGGCGAAGGTGTGCTCGGGCGCGCCCGAGCCGCCACAGCCACCACCCCAGAGGTTCGGCTCGCTCACGGTCGAGCCGCTCACGCTCGCCGGGTAGCTCGTACCGAGATCCGACTCGGGGCAGCCATCCTTGACGTTCAGCGTCACGTCGCCGCTCGCGCCCTTGCCGTCGACGAACAGGACGACCTGTTCCCCGGCGGCGAGCAAGAGGACGAGCTGGGACGCCGGGCCGATGCCCGGCCCCTCGTCGTTGCAGGCGAGCTCGGCGCCCGCGCAGCTCGCGCTGCGGGCGTAGAGCACCGTGTCGAACGCCGAGCCC
Source organism: Polyangiaceae bacterium (assembly GCA_020848455.1). Taxonomy (GTDB): domain Bacteria; phylum Myxococcota_A; class Polyangia; order Polyangiales; family Polyangiaceae; genus JACRDA01. The sequence continues at coordinate 5,533 of JADLAB010000110.1, read as the reverse complement.
GTGGTGTCGAAGGCGTACGCCCCTGCGGCGGGCGCGGTGAAGAGAAAGCTCACCTCGGGCGAGCCGGTGCCGCCGCACGAGCCGGTCCGCGCCGGAGCGAGACCGGCGCTGGTGTCGGTCGCGGTCTGGGGCACCGCGCTGCCGAGGTCGTGCGCCGGACACGGCGCAGCGGGGTTCAGGTGGAGCGTGAAGGGGCCCGCGTCGGCGGGCGTCGCGCCGTCGACCAGCACCACCACCGTCTGCCCCTGGGTGAGGGAGAGCGCGACCATGGAGGTGTTGGCGCCCCCGCTCTGGTCGTCGCAGGCCAGCTCCGCGCCGCCGCAGCTGCCGCTGCGCACGTGGAGGACCGTGTCGAAGGCAGTGCCGACGGTGTCGAGCACGTAGTCGCCGGTCGCCGGTGCCGTGAAGGCGAAGCTGCGCTCCGGGCCGCCGCCGCCGCAGCTGCCGCTGCGCACCGGGAGCGCGCCCTGGGTCGTGTCCGTGACGGTCTGGGGCGCCACGCTCCCGAGGTCGGCGTCGGGACAGGCGGGCGCCGGGCTCACGTGGAGCTCGAAGGCGCCCGATTCCGCCGAGCTCTGGGCGTCGACGACCACGACGACCGTCTGGCCCGCGGCGAGATCGACCGCGAGGAACGAGGTGCCCGCGCCCCCGCTCTGGTCGTCGCAGGCGAGCTCGACTCCGCCGCACACGGCGTCCTCGACGTAGAGCACGGTGTCGAAGGCCGAGCCGACCGTGTCGAAGAGGTAGGTCCCGGCCGAGGGCGCGGTGAAGGCGTACGTCTGCTCGGCGCCGTAGCCGCCGCAGCTCCCGTTGGCGTTGCTCGCGCCGCCGGCGTTGGTCCCGCTCGCCGTCTGGGGCACCGCGCTCCCGAGGTCGGTCTCCGGGCACGGCGGCAGCTCGCTCACGTGGAGCGTGTAGCTGCCGCTCGCGCTGCCGTAGCCGTCCACGACGACGAGCACCTGGTCTCCCTGGGTGAGCGGCACGCTCAGCTGCGACTGGACGCCCAGGTAGTCGTCGTTGCAGGCGAGCTCCGCGCAGCTCGACGAATGCAGGTGCAGGACGGTGTCGAAGCTCGAGCCGACCGTGTCGAAGACGTAGGTCGCGGTCGCGGGTGCGGTGAAGGTGTACGAGACGTCGCTCCCGCCCGAGAGCCCACAGCCGGGCGTCAGCGAGTCCGGGGCGCCCACGTTCGAGCCGTTCGCCGTCTGGGGGACGGCGCTGCCGAGGTCGGTGAGGCTGCAGGCGCCGCACATGCCGCCGACGCACTCGCAGGAGCCGTTGCTGCACTGCTGACCGGGCGGGCAGGCGTCGACGCAGCTGCCGCAGTGGGTCACGTCGGTGAGGGTGTCGAAGCAGCCGTCGGGGCACGCCTCGAGCCCGCCCGCGCAGGTGCAGGTCGAGGAAACGCAGGTCTGGTCCGGCCCGCACGCGTGGCCGCAGGTCTGGCAGTGGTCCGGGTCGGTCGTCAGGTTCACGCACGCGCCGAAGCAGTTCGTGAGCGGCGCGCAGTCGAGGTTGCAGAAGCCGCCGCTGCAGATCTCCCCCGGCGCACACGCGTCGACGCAGCTGCCGCAGTGCGCCTCGTCGGTGAGGGTGTCGAAGCAGCCGTCCGGGCAGCTCGTGAGGCCGCCGCCGCAGGTGCAGACGTAGAGCGAGCACGTCTGGCCCGGGGCACAGGCGTGGCCGCAGGTGTTGCAGTTGTCGGGATCGCTCGCCAGGTCCGCGCACACGCCGTCGCAGCTGGTCTCGCCGCTGGGGCAGCTCTGACACTGGCCAGCCTGGCATACGAGGCCCGGCGTGCAGGCGTGGTCACAGCTGCCGCAGTGGGCGGCGTCGACGTCGGTGTCGACGCACGCCCCGCCGCAGTCCTGCAGGCCGAGCGCGGCGCAGCTCGCGGCACTGCCGCCCTCCCCGCCGGCGCCGAAGTCCTCGTCGCTCACGCCCTGGGCACACGCCGCGAGCCCGAGCCCCAGCGACACCACCACGCCCCGGATGAAGCCATCACCAAGCATGTCCGCTCCCGTCGTCGTCCCGGCCTCGGCGCGCGGCCGAAGCGCCCCCGCGTTGCCGTGCGCCGGCGTCCCCTCGGCGCCGCGCTCGCACGCTCATCGGCACTTGGCCGACTTCAACAAGGTCATCACCACGCTCCCACCCTGGCAGTCGCCCACCGCTTGCAGCTTGCCGTCCTTGCTCCCGGGCGGGAACGTGCCGCGGTTGCCCCCCGTCGCCTCACCGGCGCTCGTGCCGCCGCTGCAGGTCGAGGCCATCGCGATCTCGCAGGTGGCGGGCGCGTCGCAGTCGTTCGCGAACCACACCGTGCAGAGACCCCCGTCGCACTCGCTCTCGGCCTTGACGCACTCCTTGCCCGTGTCGACCGCCTCGCGCAGCGGCTTCGGCGGAGCGGTCGGCTTCGGTGGCGGCGCCGGGGTCGGGGCAGGGGGCGGCGGCGGCGAGGCGCAGGCGGCCCCGAGCAGCACGGCTGCCACCACGCCAGTCACCCTTGTCGCGAAAGCTCCCACCTGGCTCACGTCGCGCATCGCTCTGGCCCTCCTCGTTGGAGAGTGACTCGTCACGGCCCGATCCTGCTGCTGGTCGGGCCCGAGCCCGAGCGCGCAGTGCTACGGCACGCACGCCCTATACCAGAATCCCGCCGTCGCGGCTCGCGCGGCGGTAGGCTGGCCCCCCCGCATGCACCCGATGGCTCCACCTGGCTCGCACACCCGCACGGCGCCCGCCGCGCGCCTCGCCGCGCTCGCCCTGCTCTGCACGGGCTGCGGTCCGACCGCCGCGGAGGTCGGCGCCGCGATCCTGGTCGCTGCGCCGGTGACGCTCCTGACGATCCTCGGGCTCCACGTTCCCCTCGCGCGGCTCTGGCAGCGGTCGCGGCCCGACGTGGTGCTCGGCGCCCGACCCGTGCTCGTCACGAGCGCCGTGCTCGCCGTGCTCGCCGTGGCGCTCCTCGTCGCGGGCCCAGGGGACGAGGTCCCGGCCCTCGTGCTGCTCGCCTACTGGCTCGTCGGGACGTTCACGCTCCTCGTCGACCTCGTCGCCTGGCGGGTGCTCCTCGCGCTCGCCCCCGCGAGGGCCCGGTGGGCGCCGCTGCTCGCGCTCGGCCTCACCCACTGGCCCGCTCCGCTCCTGCTCGCCCAGGGCGGCGTCGAGAGCGAGCTCCTCGGCGCGAGCCTCATGGTCTACATCTACGGCTCCGCGTACGGCGTCGTGCCCGCCGTGGTCTACGTCGCGGCCCTCGTCGAGGCCGCCGTGCGCGGTGCGCGCGGGCGCGCCACGGCGAGCCTCGACTCACCCTAAGCTCGGCTCCAGCGTGGCGGCTTCGGGCCCGGCAGCCGGCGTGTCAGCCCACCACGAAGTTGATGATGCGCCCGGCGACGTAGATGAACTTCTTCACCGTCTTGCCGGCGAGCTGCTGCGCGACGCTCTCGACCGCGCGCGCCGCCGCCTCGGCCGCCGCCGCGTCCGCCCCGCGGGGGATCCGCACCGTGCCGCGCGTCTTGCCGTTCACCTGCACGCCCATCTCGAGGGTGTCGTCGACCGTCAGCGCCTCGTCCCAGCTCGGCCACGGCTCGTGCGCGAGCGACGCCGTGTGCCCGAGCTTCTGCCACAGCTCCTCGCCGAGGTGCGGCGCGAAGGGCGAGAGGCACAGCGTCAGCACACACAGCGCCTCGCGCGGCACCTCGGGCCTGCCCATCAGGTGGTTCGTGAGCACGATGAGCGCCGCGATGGCAGTGTTGAAGGCCATGCGCTCGATGTCCTGCGTGACCTTCTTCGCCGTCTTGTGGACGAGCCGGCGCGTCTCCTCGTCGCACGTTTCGACGAGCGGCCGGTGGGCGAGCGCGTGGACGCGCTCGCGGAACCGCACGACGCCCGAGATCTGGGAGGTCTGCCAGGGCTTCACCGCCTCGAGCGGTCCCATGTACATCTCGTACATGCGCAGGGCGTCGGCGCCGTAGTGGCGCACGATGTCGTCCGGGTTGACGACGTTGCCGCGCGCCTTCGACATCTTCTCGCCGTCCTCGCCGAGGATCATCCCCTGGTGGACGAGCTTCTTGAAGGGCTCGGGGTCCTTCACGTGACCGAGGTCGAAGAGCACCTTGTGCCAGAAGCGCGCGTAGAGCAGGTGCAGGACCGCGTGCTCGGCGCCCCCGACGTAGAGATCGACCGGCATCCAGGCGCGCTCGGCCTCGGCGCTCCAGCCGACGGCCGTGTTCCCGGGGTCGAGGAAGCGCAAGTAGTACCAGCAGCTCCCGGCCCACTGCGGCATCGTGTTGGTCTCGCGCGCGTACCAGCGACCGTCCTTCTGGAAGTAGCGCCAGTCCTTGGCTCGAGCGAGCGGGCCGGCCGGGTCGTCGCCCGGCTTGAAGTCCGACAGCTCGGGGAGGCGCAGCGGCAGCTCGGCCGCGGTGAGCGGGATCGGCTGGTCGTACCGGATGCGGTGCGCCGCGCCCGCCCGCGGGTCGCCCTCTGGCTCGTCGAGCTCGACCGGAAAGTAGATCGGGATGGGCTCGCCCCAGTAGCGCTGGCGCGAGAACACCCAGTCGCGGAGCTTGTACTGCACCTTCGCGCGGCCGAGCCCCTGCGCTTCGAGCCAGGCCGTGATCTTCTTCTGCGCCGCCGGCGGCTCGAGGCCGTCGAGCATGCCCGAGTTCACGAGCTCGCCGACCTCGTGGCTCGTGTACGCCGCGCGCGCGACGTCGCCGCCCTTGATGACCTCGACGATCGGCAGCTCGAACTTCTTCGCGAAATCGAAGTCGCGCTCGTCGTGGGCGGGAACCGCCATGATCGCGCCCGTGCCGTAGCCCCAGAGCACGTAGTCCGCGACCCAGATGGGGACCGGCTGGCCGTTCGCGGGGTTGACCGCGTGGCTGCCGGTGAAGACGCCGGTCTTGTCCTTCTTCGCGAGCCGGTCGCGCTCGGCGCGGTTCTTCGCGTCGGCGACGTAGCGCTCGACCTCGGCGCGCCGCTCGGGCGTCGTGAGCGACGGCACGAGCGGGTGCTCGGGCGCGAGCACGCAGTAGGTCGCGCCGAAGAGCGTGTCGGGGCGCGTCGTGAAGATCCAGAAGCCCGCCTCGTCGCCCGTGCCCGATTTCCCCTCGATGCGGAAGAACGCCTCGGCGCCTTCGCTCCGGCCGATCCAGTCGTTCTGCATCGCGAGGGTGCCGGCCGGCCAGTCGAGCCCCACGAGCTCCTGCGCCAGCCGGTCGGCGTAGGCCGTGATCTTGAGCATCCACTGCCGCAGCGGGCGGCGCTCGACCGGGTGGCTGCCGCGCTCGCTCTTGCCGTCGATGACCTCCTCGTTCGCGAGCACCGTGCCGAGCGCGGGGCACCAGTTCACGGTGACCTCGGCCTGGAAGGCGAGCCCGAGCTTGTAGAGCTCGAGGAAGATCCACTGCGTGAAGCGCACGTAGCCCGGGTCGGTCGTGTCGATCTCGCGCGACCAGTCGTACGAGAAGCCGAGCATCTTCAGCTGGCGCTTGAAGGTCTGGATGTTGCGCGCCGTCGTCGCCGACGGGTGCGT
>JADLAB010000109.1 GCA_020848455.1 Polyangiaceae bacterium | reverse complement strand
GACGAAGGCCACCGCGGCTCCGGCCCCGGTCGTCAGCGACGAGGAGCGCGTGCAGATCCTCGTCGAGCTCTACCAGTGGCTGAGCGACTGGGGCGCGCAGGCACGCAACGCGAAGCTCGGCCGCGCGTCGCTCATCCGGCTCGGCCTCGCCAAGCGGCGCGAGAAGGACGAGACCGACGTCGTGCCGGAGCCGCCCGTGACGCCCGGGGGCCCCGGTGCCCCGGGCCCCGGATCCCCGACGTGACACCCGCGGCCGGCAGGGAGGCGGCGACGGTCACGCTAAGTGCGCGAAACCGCATCGGCGCCGCCTCGCTTGCCGGACGGGTCGGAACTTTCGCGGACGGGCCGCGAGGCTTCGTCGGCCGCGCCGAACGTCCCCGGAACGGCGGCGAGCTCGCGGTCGGCGGGGCCGGAATCTCGCCGCGCCGCCCAGGTGTCCGTTTCCACCGGGAAAACGGCCGACGCACCGCGTCGCAGGGTTTGGGCAGCGACGGCGAGCGGCGCGGCGCCGGGAGCGCCGCCGCGAGGCGCCGCACCGAGGGTTCTCGGCTCCGGCGAAAACTCTCGTGGAATCCAAGGATTGGCAAGGCGCGCCGCCGTCCGCGAAAGTTCGGGGCGGTCCGGCAAGGGTCGGCGCGGCTTACCGGGCTTTCGGACTGGCGGCGCATGGGCTCTCCGCGGCTGACGGGCGTGGTACGCTCGCCGGCGCAACCGCGGTCGAGGCTCCCGGCGTTCTTGGGCACGCGGCCGCTCGCCCCCACCGTCCGCCGGCTCGTGGCGCTGCGGCTGGCCCGGAGCATGCTCGCGCCGCTCGCAGGCACTGCGCTCTGCGACGAGCTCGACGCCCTGCTCGCCAAGGCGGCACCTCCGAAAGCCGCGAGAGCGCACGGCGCCCCATGTGCGCCGAGGCGGCGGCGTGAGCTGACGAGGCACCTACCCTAGCCCGCTCTTCGCGGTGAGAAGCTGGCCCGAAGACATGGGCCGACCGGTGAGAGGATGATTGAGCAGCACGGCTGGTACTTCACCGCCCCCTGGGACGCGGTGCCGATTCGGCGCGGAGACGCGCTCGGCCTCCGCGCGGGCGCGGACCACTTCGCGGACCTGCTGGCGCCCGGCCTGAGCAACAACACCTCCGACGCGCGATGGATCTCGATCATCTCGTGGTGCCTTCAGTGGTCGCACGTTGCGTGGCGCAGCGCGGGCGGCGGCGACCTCTCTCGGCGTGACGACCAGCGGGCGCGCTACGCATGGCTGCGCCCGCTGGAGCTGCTCTGGGTCGCGCGCACGCTCGTGTCGGAGCAGACCACCGGTCAGCTGCGCGGGCGACGAAGCGTGAAGCGCTGGCTCGACGGCATCGACGAGGGACGCTGGCTCCCGAACTTCGCGATGAGCCCTGACCAGTTTCGCCGCTACCGGCAGGTCGGCACGTACGGAGCGTACCGCGTGGTGCTGCGCACCGTCCCCGGGCTGACGACTGGCGACGGTTGGACGCCGGCCGAGACCGCGTTGAAGCTCGCGGGCCTCGTCAACGATAGCCTCCCGCGTGCCGCGCGCCTCAAGCAGGAGCACTTTGAGAACGGCACGAAGTGGGGACGGTGGGCCGGTGGTCACGAGGCGCGCTACTGGGTCGAGCGTGGCTGGCATGGGTCGTGTGCGACCGGCGGCTTCCTTCCCACGCCCGACGACGCCATCCGCAAGCGACTCCCCGAGGAGGAGCGCACGCTCCTCGAGCCCGCGATCTTCGCGCCTGCATCGACTCGTCGCGTGACTGCCGAGGTGCTGGCCGGCGCGAAGATGGCGACGACGCACGCCGAGCTCTGCGACGCGCTCGCTGCCTCGACCGCGCTCGCGGCGAAGGTCGAGCCCGCGTCGCTGGCTTCCCTTCCGGACTTCACGCGCTTCGCCGACGACGCGATGCACGCGATGCGAGGCGTATGGAACGCGATCAACCACGACGACGCGAAGCAGTCCCCCGATGTCGAGAAGCTGGCCCGCTCGGCCGACATCCACGATCGGCTGGATCGACTCCGCGAAGCGGGCGCCGCGTGGCTGCGCGCACCGGGCCGTAGCACGTTCTCGCACGAGCAGGTCGTGACCCGGCTCGCGGAAGCCATGCAGGCTGCCACCACGACCGCAGAACAACTGCGGGTGCTGTCGCGGCACCACGTCGAGCATGGTGGTGGTCGGCGCTGGTTCCGCGAACAAGCCGGCAAGCTCGTTCCGCTGGTCGCCGATACGGGTATCGCCGCGACAGACTACCGCTTCCGTCTGCGGCCCTTGGCCCGCCTCGCTGCCCAGTGCGGCGTCGCCAACATGAACAACGCGCTCGATGCGCTCTCGCAGCAAGAGCCCGACGACGAGGAGGCCGACGCGCTGTGAGCACGCCCGACTGGAACGAGGTCCTTCCCATTCCTCCACGCGGTGGCCGACTCCACGAGGCGTGGATGACGAGCTTCGAGCAGCCCGATGCTGGGCTCCTGGTGGAGCACCTGCTGCCATCGCTTCTGGGCGCGAGCCACTCGCTCTCCCAGGAGCTCCAAGAGCGGACGCTATTCTTCGGCGAGCTCGGCACGGCGCTCGAGCAACTCCATGGTCGGATCACGGTCATCTCGTCGCCGCCGCGCGTCGCACGGGAACCGTCGCAGTACCCGTGGCTGTGGCGCTACGTCAGCCACTTCAGGGTCGGCGCCGCCGCTCGCGCTGTGCAGCACGCCAAGCTGTGGGCGTTCCACTGGAAGATTGGTGACGAGGAGCACCTCGATCTCCATGTCTCGTCGACGAACCTTACGGCCCCGGCGTTCAAGGGACAGGTGCAGGCGGGGTGGCAGGCGTCGGTTCGCCTGAGCGAGCGGGCCACCGTGAGCTCGCGGCGCACGTGGGGTGAGCTCGTTCCATTTCTCGAAGCGCTCGGCGCATCAGCGGGCGCTGTCGCGACGGCGCGACTCGAACGCCTCATCACGCTGCTCGGCCGTGCGGAGTGCCCCGTCGACGTTACGTTCGTCGCGAGCATTCCCGGAAGCAAGAGCGCCGCGCGCCAACTGAAGCAGTTCGATCCGTCCGAGATCCACGTCCTGACGCCGACCATCGGCGAGTGGAACGGCCGGACCGTCGAGGCATGGAGCACCGACGTCGGCGTCGCCCCCGGCAAGCTCCATCTGAAATGGATCGCGACGAGCCACCCGTGGGCTGAAACCTCGGGCTGGGCGCTCTCCGAAACTGCCGGCAAGGCGCTCGAGGACAGCGGCGTGGAGGTCGAGTGCCTCCCGACCGAGGCTCGTTTCACGGAGCTACATCGCGAAGCCGATCCACGGTGGAGTCACGCGAAGCTGTACCTGCTGCGCAGTCGGCGAAAGCGTCGACTGCTCGTGACGTCGGCGAACTGGAGCGTCGCCGCGTGGGGCGCGGGGAAGACCGCGCCGCGCAACTTCGAGCTCGGCGTCGTCTTCGAGTCCGAGTGGACCGACCTCGAATCCATCGGTAACCAGTTCGATCCGCCCGACACCGTGCCCTTCTACGTCGATCGTGCCGACGAAGACGAGCGCGCGTCGATGCTCGAGTGGGCCGAGGCGAGCTGGGATGGGAAGCTCGTGCAATTGCTCGCGCGCAGCCTGGACTCGGCGACGCCGATCACCGCCGTCGTCAACTTCAGCGGAGGGGCGGAGGTCCCCGTCCCGCTCGTCGGCGCCGCTGGCGCGTTGCCCTGGAAGGATCCGGAGCACACGCCGCTCGTCGCGCGGTTCACACAGGGCGGCGAGACGCTGGAGGTGGACGTCCTCGACCTCCGGCCGCCCACGGCGTTTTCGAATACGCCCCTTCCCGAAGTCGACCCCGCGCTCGCGAAGGCGCTGCGCGAAGCCTTCGTTCTGCAACGGTACGGCGGTCCCATTGTGGACGCCGACTCCATCCCCGGCCTCGGCGCCGCACGCCGACTGCTCGGCGGTGCGCTTCCCACGGACTACTCGGTACAGGCTTGGCTGGATGCGCGCGCGGCGTTTGGCGTTGTCGACTCGTGGCGCGCTGCGCGCGAGGAGGCGAAGGCTGAGCCCCTCATGCTCGAGCGCGTGCGGCTGGATGGTGAAGAGCTGCGCGCGCTCTACGCCCGTCGTGAAGGACCTGCCGCCGGGCTTGTGGTCGAGGAGCTGCGCTGGCGCATCGACGAGGAAGCATGATGGACGACTTTCAGATCGACGCGCGCCGGTGGCGCTTCCTCGACAACCCCGCTCGCTACATCGAGCGGGAGACGGGCGGCCTCGAGATCGAACCACTTGTGCGCCAGTTCAAGACGGCCAAGGAGATTCTCTCGCGCATCGCTGGGGGACGTGGCGTGCTTCTCGCCGACGACGTCGGCCTCGGGAAGACGACCGTTGGCGCGCTCGTCGCGTGGGTCGTCGCGTGCCAGGACAAACGCGTTCGCATCTACGCGCCCAACGAGGTGCTGCGGCGGCGCTGGGCTGAAGAACTCAAGCGACATATTCCGATGCTCGAGCAGATCGGTGCAAGGTACGACCGCATCAAGCAGGGCAGCATTGGCAAACTGAACGCCGGGCGCATTCAAGTCGCCACCCACTACGAGTTGGTGAGGAGCCACGGCGACGGCGAGCAGAAGACCGCGTGCGACCTCATGATCATCGACGAGGCTCACCGCGCGAAGGGCGATGGCAGCGCGTTCAACGACGCCCTGCGCAACCTCGGCGATCGCGCGAAGCGGAAGCTGATTCTCACGGCCACGCCGTTCAGCATCAGGCTGACCGAACTCGAGCAACTGCTGCAGTTCACCGGTGCCTCGGACCTTGAGAAGGTGCGTCGCTACGCGGGCGACCTGAAGCGCCTCTACTCCCTCGGCGACGGTCACGACGTGGCTGCCGAATCCAAGCGCCTTGTCGGCGCCGCGAGGGCCGCCATCGAGGAGCTTCAGCCGTACCTCATCCGCCACGGCATCGATGACCTGTCGGCGGTCGAGAGGAAGCACTTCGGCGCCGTCGGGACCTCACGCTGGGAGATCGCGACGCCTCCTGCGTCGGCCGAGGATCTTCAGCTCCTCTTGCGGATGGACCGCATTCTCCACCTCACGCCAAAGCGGAAGGGCGAGCGCCGCAACGACCCTCGCTTCCACGTCGGCTGGCAGCACGTCGCCACCGAGCTCGAACGCGTCGCCGAGCGGGCGGGCGCCAACTCCGAGCGCGCCGTGCTCCGGCACATCAAGGAGGCGAAGAAGTCGCTGAGCGCCCGGCGTGCCAAGCCCCACCCGAAGGTCGCGGCAGTAAGCGACGCTATCCGGCCCCTGGTCGACGCGGGCGAGAAGGTACTCGTGTTCTGCCACCATCGGGCGACTGCGAGCGAACTGCTCGGCGCGCTTGAACGCGCCCTGAAGACCGAGAGCGTTTCGCGCGGAGGTCCGCCTGAGAAGGTGTGGCGGACCGCGTGGGAGTTCGTGCTGCCGCTCGACGACTACCTTGTCTCGCCAATCATCGACTGGCTCTGCACACCCGGTGTGCGCGCACAGCTCGCGGGCTGGATCGGCGAGCCCGCAAGCACCGCCAGTTTGCTGGCCGCGCAATTCGCCGAGACGAGGGTGCGCCGCGCGGGCTCGGGTGTGCCGACGATTCTTGACGCTGCGATGACCCTGGTGGCGTCCCTCCTCGACGCGCAGTCGACGTCCACGCGCGCGCTGTTGAATAGCATCGCCAAGGGGCAGCGCGCGTTCGGGGGCCAAGGCTCACACTTCCCAGGGAGACTCGACGACGGAATCCGCGTGATGGGTGCGTGGGAAAGCGACGGCTACAGCGAACCGCCGAAGACGCTCTACACCGGCAAGCCCGACATCGTGCTTGCGCTCTTCAACAGCCCGTTCGGTCCCGACGTTCTCGTCACGACCGACCGCCTGAGCGAGGGTGTCGACCTGCATCGTTGCTGCCGGCACCTGGTCCACTACGAGCTTGACCCGAGCCCTGTGCGCACGCTGCAGCGCAACGGCCGCGTTCGCCGCGTCGGCTCGTGGGCTGCGCTGACGAAGGCGCCGATCTATTACGCGTACCCGACGTTCGGCGGCACGCGCGACGAGAAGGCGGTCGGCGTCATGCGCCAGCGAATCAACGCCTTCGGGCTGCTGCTCGGCGGTGTTCCGTCGCTCGACGACGACGCCGGCGACAGCGAGCAGAGCTTCGCGGAGGCCGTCGTTCGTGGCGCACGGAGGGACCTTGAGTTGCTCAACCGAAAGCTGCGCGTGTGACGCACGGCGCGCATCGCGGCTGTTCTGGGACCCCGCGCCGATCGCGCTCACCCCACCAGCCTTTGGGTGCAGATCTTTTCGGCTCCGAAAGGAATCGCGGGATTCGATGCGTTTGTGCTGAACAAGGCGGGGCCCGCCGGCTACCTATGGCTTGTCGAAGGTCATAGCACCGGAGGTCCCCGTGAGCGCAGTATACACCGAAGCGAGGTAAGCAGCCGACCCGTTCTCCGACGCACGGGCGAAGTTCTCGGGCATGGTTGAGCACCTCGAGTCGAGCACGGCGCTGGGCATGACGCACGAGCAACTGGAGGCCTACGTCGTGGAGGAGGGGCGGGAGCTGAAGCGGCGCGTGCTCCAAGCGCACATGGTCTTGAGGTCGGCGGCCGATCGCGTGGTCAAGGTCGTCAAGGCTGACGGCGTCGCCTTGCGGAGTCGCTCCCAGCCGCGTGCGCGCAGGCTCATGTCGCTCGTGGGCGAGGTGACGGTGCCGCGGTTGCTCTGTGGCGCGGCCGGAACGACGGGGCTGGCGCCCCTCGATGCCGGCCTCAACCTGCCGGCAGAGAGCTTCTCGCTCGGTGTGCGTCGCCGCGTGGCCGAGGAGGTGGCGGCGGGCTCGGGAGTCGCAGAGATGGACCGGGCGACGACAGGCGCAGAAGGGGCGCGTGCGAGTCGCTCGCGGGCACGGGCGCGCGGCAAAACCATGTCGCAGTACAGCACCGCAGCTTTGGCATCGCGCCAGCGGCTCGGCCGTGATATTCGACGATCCCGGCTGGCGGTTGGCTGCGCCGGGCATCCGCTCACGGGCCGAAGGGTGACACATGACTGATCTCTATCGACTGGGCCAAGAGCTACGGGAGCTGCTCGGCGGACTCTTGGGCCTCGGCAAGCCGACCGAGGAAGCTCCGGCTGCGAAAGCCGCCGCCGCTGAGGCTCGCGGCCTTAGACCCTTTGAGGACAATCTGTTCTATGGCGAGCTGAACAGGTTTTCCGGATCTGGCGGCGAAGTCTTGGTCAAGGGACCAAACAATGCCGGTGCGCCAGCCACGCGGATCGACGTCGGTGATCGGCTGATCGGAATCGGTGTAACTCATATCGTCGAGACCCTCAGCCGCCCGCCGGGACCGGAGTCGTTCCGTGCGATGCATAAGGAGTCCGGAAGCGTCACAAAATTCGCACTGCGCGCGTTTCAAGTTGCACAGAAGGTCCCAGGCGCGAACGGCTTCGACTTCGGGCTGGCGCCGCTGACGCCGGACGAATTCAGCGACCTGACGGAGCGCGTGTCGGGCGGTGCGGTAAGAATTGCGCCGAATACCATCCCCGCCGGCACCATGATTCTCAGCTTCCTGGACGCCGCACCGACATATACGCTGAAGAGCGTCGCTGGGTCGCCCGGGGTCAATTGGTCGGCCGCAACTAAGGGCGAGCGCCACTGGAACGTTGGCATCGAGAGCCCGTCGGACTTCTGGGCGGCCAGCTTGCCGTCGGATGACATCGGCGCGCTCGCTCTGATGCCTAGCTGGATGACAATTGGCACGATCACGTTCGGGCTTTCTCTCCTTCCGCAGAGCAAGGGCATGACGAACTTTCGACCGGTGCCGTGTGTCGGGCCGACCGGTACGACAACCACACATCACTTCTGCTTGTCTGGCGCCGCCACCGGAACGCAGGGGTTCGACACGCCATTTCCGATCGGGCTTCGAACACAGATCATATTCCAGCCCGAACGATGAACACGGCAGTGGACCAGGCACTATCCGAGTCTGCCGCGAGAGGTCTCGCACAAATGCCGCGCTTGGGCCCAACAGTCGCAGGTACTCATCGCGACGCGGTCGCCGTTGCTCGTCGATGCGTTCAAGGCCCAGAAGCCGAACCGCGAGGGCGCGGAGTCAACGGCGCTCGTGGATCTGCTCGTGGAGCATTGGGGCGACATCCCAGAGGCGTTCCAGGAGCAGCTGGGCCTCAGGCTAGGCCTCGTCCGGGCGTGAGCGGGTGCAAATGGACCGGGAGGCCAGGTAGGTGGCTAGGTTATGATGCGCATGACACACGCTGAGCTCGAGGTCCAATGCCGCCCTAGCGGCGCCGGCGCCGAGGGCTTCGACCAGAGCTGCTGCGACGCCGCGATGCGGACGCGGTGAACGGCGGGGTGTCATGATGCCCGCCACGGAACGAATGAGAAAATCAAGGCAAGGACCATGATTCCCTCCAGATTCCGCCTACGCTTCCCGAGGCCCAGCCCCGCTCGCATCGAATACCTCAAGGTCGAGAACTTCCGGGCCCTGCGCCACGTGGAGCTCGACAAGCTCACGGCGCTGACCGTCCTCCTCGGGCCGAACGGGAGCGGCAAGTCCACGGTGTTTGACGTCTTCAACTTCTTGTCCGAGTGCTTCACGCTGGGGCTGCGGAAGGCCTGGGACAAGCGGGGCCGGTTCCGCGAGTTGCGTACCCGCGGGAGCACGGGGCCCATCGTGTTCGAGCTCCGCTATTCGGAGTCAGGGGAGTCTCAGCAGCCTGCGACGTACCACCTCGAGATCGACGAGGAGCGCGGCGGGCCCGTGGTGGTGGAGGAGTGGCTCAAGTGGCGGCGCGTGGCGCGCAATGTGGCGGGCGCACCCTACAAGATCTTGAGCTTCAAGAACGGCAAGGGCTGGGTGCTCTCAGGAGAGCAACCGGTGCGGAACGACACGAAGGTGCGCGAGCGACTCGACGAGCGGGATATGCTCGCCGTCAGTACGCTCGGCCGCCTGGCGAAGAACCCCCGGGTCGCCGCGCTTCGCCGTTTCATCACCGACTGGTACGTCTCGTACCTCTCCATCGACGACGCGCGCCGCCAGCCTGAGGCGGGCGCGCAGGAGCGCCTCAGCAAGACCGGCGACAACTTGGCGAACGTGGTGCAGTACCTTCAGGAGCAGCACCCGGAGCGCCTTGCACAGATCTTCGCGACGCTGCAACGACGCGTACCGCGGCTGGAGAAGGTGCTTTCCGAGCCGATGCCGGACGGTCGCCTGCTCCTGCGTATCAAGGACGCGCCGTTCGCTGATCCGATCCTTGCGCACTTCGCCTCGGACGGCACGCTCAAGATGCTCGCGTATCTCGTTGTGCTGAAGGACCCGGTGCCGCCGCAGTTTATCGGCATCGAGGAGCCCGAGAACTTCCTGCACCCGAGGCTGCTGACGGAGCTAGGAGAGGAGTGCCGCGCGGCGAGCGAGGCCTCTCAGCTCCTGGTCACGACGCATTCGCCTTTCTTCCTCGACGCGGCGCGACCGGAGGAGGTGCGCGTCCTGTATCGGGACGAGCGTGGGTTCACGCGGGCGGTGCGGCCCGCGGACATACCCGGTGTCCCGGACTTCATGGCCGCTGGTGCAAGCATGGGGCACCTGTGGCTCGAAGGTCACCTTGGTGTCGGCGATCCCCTCGACAATGCCGGCGCCCCAGTGCGGAGAGGACGCTTGTCGTGACGGTCGAACACGTCGAGATGCTGGTGGAGGAGGGCTCCGCCAAAGCTGCGCTGGAGCTGCTGCTCCCACGCATCCTCGGGGCGACGACCTTCAACCTGCACGCCCACCAAGGCAAGCCGGACCTACTTGGCAAGCTGGAGGCGAGACTCACAGGCTACTCGGGCTGGGTTCCTGAGTCGTGGCGCGTGCTCGTACTCGTGGACTGTGACGCTGACACCTGCTCGGCCCTGAAGGCCCGTCTCGAAGCGGCTGCCAGCGCCGCGGGCCTGTTCACCCGGTCGCGGCGTGGTCGCGCGGGTAGATTCGCGGTGGTCACGCGCATCGCGATCGAGGAGCTCGAGGCGTGGTACTTCGGTGACTGGGAGGCGGTCAGGGCGGCCTATCCGCGCGTGGCGCGGACGTTGCCTGCGAAGGAGGGCTTCCGTGACCCGGACTCGATCGCAGGCGGCACGTGCGAGGCGCTCGAGCGCGTGTTGCAGCGGGCGGGCTACTTCAGGACCGGCCTCCGCAAGCTCGAGGTGGCGCGCGCGATCGCGGCGCACATGGTGCCGGACCGGAACACCTCGCGAAGCTTTCAGGTCTTTCGCGCTGCGCTCGCGGAGATGGCGGCATGACGGCGGGGTTCACCGAATCCGTCGTGGAAGAAAGTCGCCCCCGGCTGGCCCCCGTCTTCGCGCTCGCCACCTATCGCGAAGGCGGCATGGCGCGCGTGATGTGCGGCACCACGTCGGCGCCCGTCCTGCTCGAAGCGACGTGAGCCGCTAGCATCGCTCGCGCACCTGCTCTATCGCTCTCTGGTGTCGCGGAGTCGCCGGTTGCTCGTCCTCGTCCTCGTCGCCTGCGGGTGTTCGCCGGCCAGCCGCGAGCCGGCGCCGCCGCTCGTGCCCGACGAGCATGGGGAAGGGCAGGGCGTGCGCGTCGCCGCGCCCCCCGACGCCGGCCCGATCGACGCGCCGCCTCGTCGCCAGCCCGACCCGATTCCGGATCCGGTCGAGACCTGCCGGAAGGTGATCGCGGAGGTTGGAACGCACGCCGCGCCCGAGCCGTCTCGCATGCGGGCGCTCGACGGTGCGCGCTGGTGCGGCGAGCGACAGGCGCCGGGCGCACCCGGCCTGACGCGCATCGAGACCGAGTGGCGCAGCGACGGTCTCGCGGTCGTCTGGGAGGTCCACGTCGGCCCCGACGGGCGTGGCGGCATGAGCGAGTCGAGCCGCGGCGAGGTCGGCGGCTGCTGGCTGCTCGCCGGCGACGAGCTCTGGCTCTGGTCGCCGAGCATCGCGTGGCGCCACGGCCGCATCGAGGTGCGCGCTCGACCGCCGCAGCTGACGTGGGAAGGCGTGACCTTCGAGCCATGCCCGCCGCCGCCCGATCCTTACGGTCCGAAGTGATGGTCGCTCACGTGCGCCTCGGCGGGCGCGGAGGGGGACGCTCCCGCGCCCGCTCCCGCGCTCTCTGAAGTGCGGCCGAGCGTACAATGCGGTCGTGTACCGCGAGAAGCGCTGGGTCTGGGCCTTGGGCGCCGCGGTCGTCTGCGCGGCGCTCGGCGCGGCGTGCGGGCCGGGCAAACCGGGCGGCGCCGCCGGGCCGGAGGGTCGGGACGGCGTGCGCGGCGGCGACGGCGTCTTCGCGCCGGTCGCGCCCCCTCGGCCGGGACGAGCGCCCGGGCCGGCGCCTGCGCCGTCCGGCTGCCGGCCGGTGAGCTTTCGCGCCATCCCCGCGGCGCCGATTCCGCCCGTCGGGACCGTGCAGGGTGAAGACACGCGCGCGCTCCCCGCGGCGCGCGGCTTCGTCGTGGTGCGGAGCGGCGTCGGCCCGGCGCGCGCGGTCGCGTGGGACGCGGACACGAACCGCTGGCTCGACGCGGGCCCGGGGCCGGAGACCTATCGGCGCGGCGACACGGGCCCGATGTCCGGCGGGCGCTTCATGCCGGTCGGGCCCGATCACGTGCTCCTCTTGTGGCGCAACGACAGCCAGCGACCCGGCCTCCAGGCTGCGCTCGCCGACGTCGCGGCGGGCTCCTTCGAGCCGATCTCGCTCGCGGGCGGTCCGGACCACGTGGGGGTGGAGGGCTTCGACGCGCACGGCCGGCTCGTCGTCTTCGACCGCCGCAGCCTCGGAGGCGGCTGGCGCTTCGCTCCGCGGGCGCGCGTGTGGGCGGCGGTGACCGCGGACGGCCGGCCCGCCGCCACGGGCGCGCCGACCGTGCTCGCGCTCGGCGATCGGGTGCTCGCCTTCGGCGCGGGCGCGAGCGGCGCCGGGGCCGTCGGTGCGCTCTACGACCCCGAGACCGACGCCTGGACCGCGATCGCAGCGGGGCCGACCCCCGACGCGGCCTTCGTGACCGCCACGGACGACGCGGTGTTCTGGTGGAGCCAGGACGCGCCGTTCCACGGCGCCGTCTACGAGCGCAGCACCGATCGCTGGCGCGACGTCACCTCCGCCGGCGCGCCGCTCGCCCGGCCCGCGAGCGGGCTGCGGCTCTTCGCGTTCACCGGCTCGCACGTCGTGCAGGCCGAGCAGCACCCGGACGACCACGGCCTGCCCCACGATCCGGCCGCCGTGTACGCGCTCGACGCCGGCAGCTGGCGTCGCATCCCGATCCCGCCGACCTACGGCGACCCCTTCGCGCTCCCCGACGGGCGCGTCGTGCTCTTCGGGCGCGGCTCGCCGCAGCCCATCGTGATCGATCCGCGCTCGGGCCTCGTGTGTACGCCCG
>JADLAB010000108.1 GCA_020848455.1 Polyangiaceae bacterium | reverse complement strand
GTCGAAGGACGACGCCATCGCCGAGATGGTCGAGGGCGGGTTCGGCTTCCACGCGGTGTGGCAGAACCTCGTCGAGTACGTGCGCGACCTCGACGTCGCGTCGCTCGCGCGCGCGGCCGGGCTCGCCTACGACGGCGGGGCGCCCTGACGCGATGGCTCACTCCTCCGGCGGCGGAGGCTTGTTCGTGGGCGTCAGGGACTCGATGTGGGCGCGCGCACGCAGCTCCTCTTCGGTGCGAGCGCGCAGCTCCTGGGTGCGGGTGTTGGTCAGCGCGTCGACGATGATGGGCTTGGCCGTCTCGAAGTCCATGTCGGGATCCTCCTCGACGGCGACGAGCTCGATGAGCCAGTAGCGCTCGTTCGGGCCCTTGATGACGCCGCTCACGCCGCCGGGCTCGAGGGTGTCGAGCACCGCGCGCCACGGCTCGGGCACCTGGTTCCAGCGGAGGAAACCGACGTCCCAGGGCTTCTTCCGGCCGGGCACGTCGGGCTGCAGGCTCTCGGCCACCTCCGCGAAGGGCTTGCCGCCCTCGAGCTGGCGCCTCGCGTCCTCGATGGCCCCGAGGTTGCGCCGCAGGATCTGCAGCACGTGGACCCGCCGCCGAATGCGCGCGAGGTTCCGGTCGAAGTACGCGCGCGCCTCGGCCTCCGTGGGCGCGGCGTTGCGCCTCACCTCGTCGCGGTAGAGCTTCGGGGCGAGCTCGGCGCGGCGGTAGGCGTCGAGCTGCGCCTGGAGCTGCTGCAGGCCCGCCTGGTAGCCCGGGTCGGCGTCGAGCCCGAGCTCGCTCGCGCGCTGCGCCGCGAGCTCGAGCGCGATCACGTTCTCGAGCACCTGCTTGCGGTTCTCGGGCGTGTCCTCGACCTTGCTGTGGCTGTCGCCCTTGATGCGCAACGCGACGTCGCGCTCGGTCAGCACCTTGCCGTTGACGATCGCGACCGCGTCGTCCGGCACCGAGCCCGCCGGGCGCGCCACGCTCGCGCTCGTGCTCGCCGCCGACGAGCCCGCTCCGCCTTGCCCGCAGCCGCCGAGCGCCGCGAGGGCCCCGAGCAGCATGCCCGCCGTCCCGAACCTACGACCCATCGCGCGCGAGTCTAGCGCGCACGCGCTACCGGAGCACAAGGGCCGACGGGCGCAGGCGCGCAAATCACGCCGCGGCGAGCGACAAAAAGGACGAGGGCGGCAGCCTCGCAAGGCGCCGCCCTCGTCACCACGGCCGGCTGGCTAGCTAGCCGTGGACCGTCCGGTCAGGTGCGCTCAGTGGCAGACCTGGCAGGACTCCTCCTCGTCGCCGCTCCAGGGGTCGTTGGGCGTCGGGTCGTAGACCTGCGCCTTGAAGTGCGCGCGGTCGGCGTCCGAGTCGTGGCAGCCCCAGCAGGGCAGGCGCGCGGCCTCGGTGACCCAGCTGTCGCTCGCGTTGGCCGAGTGGCAGGTCTCGCAGTTGCGGATGTCCTGCGGGAAGGTGATGTCCCAGTTGCGGCCCGGGACCGGGTCGCCGTTCGAGTACGCCACCGTGGCGAGCGGGTAGTTGAGGTTCGAGCCGTTGTGGACGGCGTGCACGCGCTTGGCGATCGGGTGACCACCGCTCCACTCGCCAGTCGCGGAGGTCGGCTGGTAGTCGTGGCAGGCGCCGCACTGGTCGACCGCCGTGTCGTCGAAGATCTTGTAGTGGCGGGAGAAGTCGAGGATGAAGCCCTTGCCGTCGTCGTTCTGGTGGCAGGAGTTGCAGTTGCGGGCCGGCGGGGCCTCCTCGGTGGCCTGCTTGACGTTGAAGGTGAGCTTCGCGACGGAGGGCGTCTTGTAGTCGGTCGCGGTCTTGCGGCCGCGATCGCCGATCTCGACGCTGACGACGTAGGTGCCGGGCTCGAGGTCGTCGACCGGGTCGAGCTGGTACTGGATGTTCGCTGCGTTCCAGGTGACCTTCGGGTCGTTGTTGGCAGCGCTCGCCTGCTTGGCGATCGAGTTCGCGGTGCTGCTCGG
Source organism: Polyangiaceae bacterium (assembly GCA_020848455.1). Taxonomy (GTDB): domain Bacteria; phylum Myxococcota_A; class Polyangia; order Polyangiales; family Polyangiaceae; genus JACRDA01. The sequence continues at coordinate 1,556 of JADLAB010000108.1, read as the reverse complement.
CACCTTGACGGCGCTGTCGCACACGCCCGCCACCGCGAAGGCCACCGTGCAGACGCGACCGACGTTCGCGGCGCCCGTCGTCAGCTGCACGGAGTACACGTTGCCGAGGTTGCGGCTCCGGATGGAGAGGTTGCCGTTCGCTTCCTTCCAGGCGATGCCGCGCGCCTTGAAGGCCGCGTTGGCGTTGAGCCAGGTCACCATCTCGTCGACCGTCGCCGCCGCGACGTTGACGAAGGACGCCGCCACCACGGGCACGCTGACCGCGCCGCGGAGGATGACGCCGCCGTTGAGCTCGCTGTAGACGTCGAGGCCGGCGTCGAACTTGATCTCGAGCGTGGCGCTCGCCCCGGTGAGGTCGAACGGCCCGGGGCCGCTCGAGGTGATCCTCGACATGCGCGCGCGCGTCGTGAGCACCGGGCCGCGATTGCCGCGCGGACCCTGGACGAAGAAGTTCGAGGCCGCGAGCAGGCCGTCCTTCGCCGGGCAGGCGAGCGGGTTGCCGGACGGGACGCAGCCCTCGTAGTTCGCCGACGAGGTCTCCGCCGTGAGGTTCGAGTGGTCGATGACGGCACCGCCGTTCTCGAGGTCGTGGAGCACGAGGGTGACGACCGGTGCCTCGCCGTTCACGTAGTGGGTGCCGTTGGCCGGGGGAGTCATGGAGAGATCGACCGAGAACTCGGGCGTGTTGCGCGGGTCGTCGGTCGCGAACTTCGCCATCCAGTCGTGCGCCTCGTCGACGCCGATGGGGCTACCCGCCGAGTGGCAGGCCGCGCAGGCGTTGTCGGTGAGCTGCTGGCCGCCGCTGTGCAGCACCATGCCCGCGGGAGCCGGGCTGACGAACGAGGTCTTGGCGTGGCAGGAGCCGCAGACCGCGCGCGATGGCACGTTCTTGTAGTTCGCGACCTCGGCACCGGCGCCCGTGTGGCACTTGGTGCAGTTCTCGATGACCGCGGGGAAGTCGGCCTTCCACCACTCGAACTTGGTGTTCTGGTAGCCGTAGATCGCGTACTCGCCGTTGTCGGCGGACTCGTCGGCCACGGTCCCCGGGTTGTCCCACACGATGCCGTCCGCGCCCGGGATGCTCGCGAGCTCGCCGCCGGCGTGGATCTTGTGGATCATCGTCTTGAAGTCGATGGTGTTGCCGCTCTGGGCGTCCACGCTGCCCGGCGCGTGGCAGGTCACGCAGTTCTCGACCTGCAGGCGGTCGCCGCCGTGGCCCGCGAACTGCCAGCCGTGGCAGTTCTGGCAGGTGGCGGTCTCGACGATGGCGCGGCTCTCGACGTTGGCGAGCGGGGTGCCGTCGGGCACGAAGTCGTAGTTCGCGCTCGCGGTCGGGCCGGCGTGGCCGCCCATCATGATCGATAAGCGGTGACGGACGCCCGCCTCGTAGGGGACCGGCGTGTTCGTGACCGGCGTCGTGACGTTCGAGATGTCGGTCGCGAAGGTGTACGTGTAGGTGCCGTCGCCGTGGTCGGCGACGGTGCCGGTGGTCTCGCGATAGGCCTGCTCGGCCTGCGTGCCGTCCGGGTTCGGGAAGCCGGCGCCCGCCACGGTCT
>JADLAB010000107.1 GCA_020848455.1 Polyangiaceae bacterium | reverse complement strand
GTCGACCTCGGTGGCGGGCGCGGCCGAGCGATTGAGCGGGCGCACTTCGAGCCGCGCTGCGCCGCGGTCACTCGTCAGCACGAGCACCCCGTCCGCCGTTGGCGGAGCCGCTGCGCGGAGCGCCGCACGACGGCCGCGCCGCGGCAGGGTTGCGTGTGCATCCGGGGCTGCGGGCGCGAAGCCTCGCTCGACCAGCAACGCGCGCGTCTCGACCGCGCGCGCCTCGAGGGTCGTCGCCGCCTCGTCGCGCGCACCCGCGCCACCGCCGCCTCGACCACCGTGGCCGGGGGCTCCGTCGCCGCCGAGCGTGCAGCCGGCCCAGAGCGCCACGAGCGCCCCAATCCCCACCACGAGACGCACGAGCGCGTGCCAACGTCCGCGTTTCATCGCCACCACCCGTCCTGCTGCCGTCGCGCTCGGCCGTCGAGCGCGTGCGCGCAGGTGGTCCACGCTACGCCTCTACTTGGCGCTGTCCAGATGCCCCAACGTCACCTGTGCACGAGCGGAGGATGTCGTACACGATTCGTTGACGGGCAGGTGTTCAGCAGATGCGGGCTGTCCGCACCGGGGCGCCACGGATACCCGCGGAGGCACGCCGCCGGACCCGCACGAGCGCACGAGGATCGAAGGCCGGCGGCGGGCGGGCACCGCACGACCCGTCGACCAGTTGCCGCCGGCCTCCGTCCGCCGCTCCCGGAGCTCGCGATCGGCGCCGCAGGGCCCGGGTAAGGACCGCTCGGGCGTTCGATCGGCTTCCGCCTGGATTCCGGCGGAGCCGATCGAACGCCCCTGCGGCATCGCGAGTGCGCCGAAGCACGTGATCTTGCGGCCTCGCGGTCGCGTCCGGGCCCGTGGGGGCGGCTCAGGTCGTTCGGGCGGCTGCGCCGCTGGCCGTGCCGTCAGGCGGTCGGCGTGGGGTCGCCCCCGCCTACGCCGGGCTCCTCGTCGTTCCCTTCGCCGTCGTCCTCGACGGCGGACTCCGTCCACACTCGGTCGAAGAACAGCTCCTGCATGGCGCGGTCGCGCGTGAACTCGCCCCTCACGCCCGCCTGGGCCTTGCCGTAAGCGTCGAGGAAGTCTTCCTTGGCGACGTCGCGTGCCGCGCGGAGGTTGCTGGCCTGCTGCATGCCGGTCGTCCGCGCGCCGAGCGCGTCTTGGTACTGCTTGCGCACGGCGGCGATCTTCGCCTTCTCGGTCGCCGCCTCGGGCCAGAAGCCCGTGGCGGCATCGTAGCGACCCTCGAGATTCAGGAGCTCGGCGACCTCGGCCGCGCCGAACCCCTGCACGACCGGCGTGATGCCGTTCGGGAAGAGGTGCGTCGTGATCCGGCCGCCCTTCTGGCCGTCGGCGGTCTCGGCCGCGCGATGCGCCGCGCGCACGGCGCGCCCAGACGTCCAGTCGGCGAAGCGGACGTCGACACGTACCGGCACGAGCGCGGTCACGGCCGCGGCGTACCCCTGTTGTGCACTCTCGAGCGCCCCGCCGGCCGGTTCGAGCTTCGCCGCGACCGCGGCGAGCGGGGGTTTGTCGGCGAACTTGCCGAGCATGCGGACCGTGAAGCGGCAGAGTCGAACGCACTTCTCGACGGGCGTCTTGAGTGTCGGGCTTTGCACAGAGGATCTCCTTTCGACGTGGCGCGGCCAAGCATGAGAGGCCCGTCGAGCCGCGTCGTCAAGGGGTCCGGCGGGCTCGCGGGTCGCGCGGGTCGACTCATCGCGGGTGGCGCCCGCCACGGCGGCGCCGGCGGGCGCCACCCCCCGTTTGCGGTCGGCGCCTGAAGTTTCCTTCCGTCTCCCCTGGCATGCGTCGTGCTCGGAGACGACGCGTGGTCTCCGTCTTCGTCGGCCCCGCCATCTCCTCGGACTCGCCTCACGCATGCAACCGTGTCCTGACGCACGAGCCCACGACGACTTCGCGTATAGTGCCCCCGCCGAGCGTCGCGCGGCCCGAAGCGCCGCCACGATGGACGCACGATCGCAGCCAGCAGACCGAGGACGACCGCCACGTGCAGACGACACCGGAGCAACTGATCGCGAAGCTCGCGAACCGCGACTCCACTCGGCCCGAGGCGATGGTGCAGGCGGACGTGCGCCAGCTGCTCCTGACGGCGGACCTGAACCTCCGCGACGACAACCTCGAAGTCTTTCTGGAGGCGCAGGCGGGAGGCGGCCGGCGCATCGACGTAGAGGTCGGCGCGACCGTGATCGAGGTGAAGCGAGATCTTCGCGTCGGCAATGTGCGGGTCGACGCGGCGCAGCAACTCGAGGGCTACGTTCAGCGTCGGCAAGCGCAGTTCGGGCGGCGATACGTCGGCATCGTCACGGACGGCGCCGAGTGGCACTGCTACCACCTCGAGCACGGCCACCTGGTGGAGGTGTCCGAGATCACCGTGGTCGCCGGCCGAACCGAGCCGAGCGCGCTGCTGATCTGGTTGGAGGGCGTGCTCGCCACAGCCCGTGATCTGCGCCCGACGCCCGAGCAAATCGCGGTGCGCCTCGGCGCCGGGAGCAGCGCCCACGCGCTCGATCGCGCCACACTCGCCGCCCTCTACGCCGAGCACAAGAGCTCGCCTGGTGTGCGCACCAAACGGCGCCTCTGGGCTCGCCTGCTCGAGACCGCGCTCGGCACGCAGTTCGAGGACAGCGACGAGTTGTTCATCGAGCACACGCTGCTGGTCAACTCCGCCGAGATCATCGCCCACGCCGTCCTCGGTCTCGACGTGGAGAGCGTCGTTCCGGCGTCGCTGCTCTCGGGTGCGAAATTCGACGAGAGCGGCATCCACGGCGTGGTCGAGGCCGATTTCTTCGACTGGGTCGTGGGTGTCGCAAACGGCGACGCCTTCGTGCGGACGCTTGGGCGCCGACTCGCGCGGTTCGACTGGTCGTCGGTCGAGCACGACGTGCTCAAGGTCCTCTACGAGTCGGTGATCACCGCGGAGACCCGGAAGAAGCTCGGCGAATATTACACGCCCGACTGGCTGGCAGAGCGGCTCGTGGCGGAGGCTGTCGTCGATCCGCTCGCGGTTCGCGTGCTGGATCCCGCGTGCGGGTCCGGGACCTTCCTGTTCCATGCCGTCCGCCGTTACCTGGCCGCAGCAGATGCGAACGGGACGCCTCTGGCCGAAGCCCTTCGCGGCGTGACGCGGAACGTCCTCGGCATGGATCTGCACCCGGTGGCGGTCACACTTGCCCGCGTCACCTACCTGCTCGCGCTCGGGCGCGAGCGCTTGGTGCACGAGGAGCGGGGACCGATCCAGGTGCCCGTCTACCTCGGCGACTCGCTCCAGTGGCGGCAGAAGAGCCCGACGCTCTGGTCCGACCAGGAGCTCACGATCCTTGCAGACGACGAGCGCGAGCTGTTCCCGGCGCAGTTCCGCTTTCCGAGCAGCGTCCTCAAGGACACCCATGTCTTCGACGAGCTCGTCAAGGAGCTCGCCACGAGGGCGTCGGCACCGACGCGCCTACCAGGCGCGAAGGCGCCGTCCCTCGCCGTGCTCCTTCAGCGGCTCGCCATCCCCGAGGAAGCGAAGAAGACCATCGCGGCGACCTTCCAGACGATGTGCCGCCTCCACGACGAAGGTCGGGACCACATCTGGGGCTACTATATCCGCAACCTCGCGCGGCCGGAGTGGCTCGCTCGGGTCGAGAACCGCGTCGACGTGCTCGTCGGCAATCCTCCCTGGCTCTCGTACCGTTTCATGCCGGCCGAGATGCAGGAGGACTTCCGCGAGATGAGCGAGGCCCGGAGCCTGTGGCGCGGCGCGAAGGTCGCGACCCACCAGGACCTGTCGGGCTTGTTCGTGGTTCGTGCGGTGGAGCTCTATCTGAAGGCCGAAGGGCGCTTCGCCTTCGTCATGCCGAACGCGGTCGTCGACCGCGAGCAGTTCGAGGGCTTCCGCGCAGGCAACTACGACCGCGCGGGTGGCGAGCTGCGCGTCAGCTTCTTCCGCCCGTGGGATTTCCGCCGCATCCGACCGCATTTCTTCCCGAGGGGTGCGGCTGCGGTCTTCGGGGCGCGGACCGGGAGCGCCGTGCCCATGCCGGGTCAGCCAGAGGTTTGGATCGGGCGCCTGCCCACGATCAACGCTTCGTGGGAGGCGGTCGCCCCGCACTTGCAGCAAAGCGTCGCCAACGCAGGGGCCGTGCCGGCCGTGAGCGGCTCCCCGTACCGACAGCGCTTCCGGCAAGGCGCGACCATCGTCCCCCGGGTGCTCTTCATGGTGGAGAAGATGAAGGCGGGGCCACTCGGCCAGGTGGCCGGGCGAGCCGCGATCCGGTCGGTCCGCAGCGCCAACGAGAAGAAGCCCTGGAAGCACCTCCCTGCGCTCGAGGGTGTGGTCGAGACGGAGTTCCTGCGACCGATCCATCTCGGAGAGACGGTGCTCCCGTACCGGATCCTCGAGCCCAGGCTCGCGGTCGTTCCCCGGGATGCCGAGGGTTTGCTCGATTCGCAGAACGAGCGCATCGAGCGCTATCCGGGCCTCACCGATTGGTGCCGCCGGGCGGAGCAGTGCTGGAACAAGAACCGCTCGAGCGAGCGATTGACGCTGGCGCAACGACTGAACTTCCACGGTGAGCTCGAGAGCCAGTTCGCGATCCAGCCACAGCGGGTGGTGTACGTGAAGGCGGGGATGCACCTCGCGGCGGCCAGGCTTGCGGATCGCCGCGCCGTCGTCGACCACAAGCTCTACTGGGCCTCGGCGGCCACGGTCGAAGAGGCCCACTACCTCTGCGCGATCCTGAACGCCGCCGTGACCACGAAGCTTGTCCGTCCACTCATGTCGTACGGCAAGGACGAGCGCGACGTGGACAAGCACATCTGGACCCTCCCCATCCCGATGTTCGATCCCGGCGACAAGTCGCACGCGGAGCTCGCGGAGCTCGGCAAGAAGGCAGAAGAGGCAGTTGGTGCGTTTCCGCTCGACCTCGACAAGCACTTCGCGGCCTCACGGCGCGCGGTGCGGGATTACCTCGAGACGAGCGCCATCGGACAGCGCATCGAAGAGCTGGTGACGCAGCTCCTCGGGTGAGCCCACCTGTCGCGCGCGCTTGGCGGCGGGCTCCGTTTCGTGCGGCGCCGTCCCGAGCGCCGCCTTCGCGGGCGGTCCGCTCTCAGCCCGGCTCGTCGCTCGACCCGGGCTTCTTCTTCGAGGTCGGCTCGCCCGGCTCGCTGCCCGGCTCGAGCGCCTTCTTCTTCGCGCCGGCCTCGCCGGTGGCGAGCTTCTTCTTCGCGCCGGCCTCGCCGGTGGCGAGCTTCTTCTTCGGGGCGGTGTCGCTGCCCGGCTCGCGCGCCTTCTTCTTCGGGGCGGCCTCGCTGCTCGGCTCGCGCGGCTTGCGCAGGCCGAACGGCGCCGGGCCGAGCGCCGCCGCGGCCGCGGGCGCGGCCACGGCGGCGGCTGCCTCGCCGCCCGCGCCGGGCTCGAAGACGACGCGCGTGCCGGCCAGCAGATCGTGCAGGCAGCGGCCGTCGGCGCGCACGAGGCCCGACAGGGCGTCCGCCAGGACCACGACCGCGGCGATGATGAGGATGAGCGGCTGACCCGAGATCGCGGGCCAGAGCTGCTTCAGCTGGGGCATGCCCCCCGAGGCGCGATACGCGAAGAACGCCGCGGCGCCGCCGATGGGCAAGAGCCAGAAGAGCCAGCTGCGCAGGAGCACGCCGCGCACGAAGCCCTGCTTCCCGCCCCGGAGCCGCTCGACGCGGACACCCACGAGCTGCTTGCCGATCGATTTTCCGCGCGAGCTCGCGAGGTAGGCCTGGGCGACGTAGAGGCCGACGAGGATGAGCTCGGACAGGACGAACCAGCCGAAGCCACCGGGCGTCCAGCCGCCGTTCCACGGGCCGGTGCCGTCGTCGGCCGGCGGGGCGCCGAGAATGTTGTCGAAGGCGGTGCTCCGGTCCTTCACGTCGCTGCCGAGGTAGATGGTGGCCGCGACGAAGGCCGCCGCGACGGCGTACAGGCCGTAGTCGATGACGGCCGCGAGGATGCGGCTCTTCGGATCGGCCGGCCGGGGCGCCGCCTGCTGCGCCTTGTCCGGCGTCGGGGGCTCCTCCGGGAAGAGCGCGTCCTCACCCGCGCCGTGCTCGGCGGCGAAGGCGTCGGCGACCCCGACGAGCTCGTCGAGGCGGCTCGCGTCGGCGTCGCCGTAGAGCGTGACCGCGAGCGCCTTGCCGCTGCTCTGGAGCCACACGCCCGGCAGATCGCAGAGCGCTTCGCGCAGCTCGGGCGTGAGCCAGGCCTCGATGGCCTCGCGGTCCTGGCGGCGGTCGAAGTCCTCGACGAAGTATCGGTCGGCGAAATCGGGGTCGTCCTGAAACCACGTCTGCGGGGTCGCCTTCGGGATGCGCCAGATGACGGCGATGAACCCGAAGAGCGCCGCCGAGAGGCTGAACAGGAACGGCCCGACGTGCCAGCCCACGCGCCCCGGCAGCTGCGGCTTGCCGTCGACGATGGGGACGGGGCGCAGGGTGAAGCTCGGCGCCATGTCCGCGAGGCGCAGGAAGACGGTCTGGTGGTCGTGCGAGCTCGTGACGCTGGCGCCGCGCACGGCGAGGTAGGCCTGCTTCGGCACGAGCACGATGTCGGCCAGGCGTCGGCCGTTGCCGACGCGCTCCTCGAGCGGCCGAAACACCTCGGGCAGCTGCCGCACGCGGCGGCTCTGGAGCCGAGCGCCGCCGCCCTCACCGGCGGTCGAGCGGTAGGGGCCCTCGTCCGGCTCGCGGAGCCGCAGGGGGCCGAGGAAGTCCGCGAGCCAGCGCTCGAGCTCCTTCAGGCGCTTGCGGCCGCGGGCGCTCAGCGCGGCGCTCGTCAGCAGGAACAGGCCGACGAACACGAACGGGGCCACGTACCAGACGAAGAAGGCGCGACCCGCGACCAGGTCGCCGACCCACTTGCTGATCTTGGTCCATGTCTCGATCTCGGCCGGCGGCGCCATGGTTCGAGCTGCGTAACAGAGTCGCGGAGTTGCGAGAAGCGGCGCATCAGCGCAGTGCCAGGAAGGCCGCGACCCCGCCCCCTGCCAGGGCGGCCAGGACGAGCAGGATCGCCCACACCGGAACGCCGCTCCGCCGCCCGGACGCGACGGCGCTCCCCGCGGCCGGAGCGCCCGGGCTCGAGGGGGACGCGGCGGTGCCGGGCACGGCGTGTAGCCCCGACCCGTAGAGCGGCGAGGGTGTGATGCCCGACGGCTGGTGCGAGAGCCGGTCGGGGGCCGCGACCGACGCGGGCGCCGTCGAGCTCCGCGCTCCGCCCGCTCCGTAGGCCGCCGACGCCGGCCCGAAGCTCGAGGCACGGCTCGCGTCCGGGCGCGCGCCGCCCCCGCCCTTTCCGTAGTAGGCGTGCGCCTCGTCCTCGGCCATGTGCACGGTCGAGCCGAGCGGATCGGCGGGCGGCTCGTCCGGCTTGGCCGCCATGGGCATCGTGCCGGGCACGGCCCCGCGGCCGGCCCGGCCCGCCTGGCTCGTCGGCGCGCCCGCCTGCGCGGGCACGTCGTCGAGCGTCATCTCGGACACGTCGTCGAGCGTGCGGTCGGGATTGAATGCCGGCCGCTGGGGCCCGCGCTGCCCGCCGATCTGCGCCTGTGCAGCGGCGGCGGCGGAGGCGGCGAGCGGCGAGCCGGACGACATGGGTGCCGCGTACGGGCCCTGCCGTGCGTCACCGGGGTACGGCGAGCGGCTGGAGCTCGCGTAGCCCGGGCTCGGCGGCGGCGCGGACTCGCTCCTCGCACTCGGCGGCTGGGGCTGCGAGGCCGGCTGTGCCTGCTGGGCGTGCTGCTGCTGCGCGTAGGGTTGCTGCGCGTACTGAGCGTGCTGCTGCTGCGCGTGCTGCTGCTGGGCGTGCTGCCGCTGAGCATGCTGCTGCTGCTGGGCGTGCTGCTGCTGCTGGGCGTGCTGCTGCTGAGCGTGCTGCTGCTGGGCGTGCTGCTGCTGAGCGTGCTGCTGCTGGGCGTGCTGCTGCTGCTGGGCGTGCTGCTGTTGCTGAGCGTGCTGCTGCTGTTGGGCGTGGTGCTGCTGGGCCTGCTGCTGCTGGGCGTTCGCCTGGGCACGCTGCCCCTGCGCCGCGCGCTCGGCGACCTGACCCTGGGCTGGCGCGCCCGGTGTGTAGAGCGCCGTGGCGGCGGTGCTCGCCGCCTTGCGCTGGGCGCTCGCGTCGTAGAGCTTGGTCGCGGCCGAGTCGCTGAGCGAGCGCTCGCTCGGCTGCTGCGCGAGCAGCGCCATGCGCTCGGGCGTCATGACCGGCTGCGGGGCGGGCTCGGGGCGCGCGGCCGCGGGCGCCGGCGTCGCGGGCGCCGAGGTCGCGGGATAGGAGGGCTGCGAGGTGCGGCGCGGGCCCCTCGGGCGCCCCTCGAGCGGATCGGTGACGCTCTCGGGCTCGAGCTCGGGCTCGGGCTCGTCCTTGCCGACGCCGAGGAAGAGCGCACCGGTGATGCCGGCGAAGTCGTCGTCGATGCCGATGGTGGAGCCGAGGGGGATCTGGCGCGCGGCCTGGCGGGCGTCGGCCGGGGCGGTGCGCAGGGCGATCTGCACCGCGTCGTACATCTCCTGCGCGGAGCGAAAGCGCTGGTCGATGGGCTTGGCGGTGGCGCGGTGGATGGTGTGCCGCAGCGGGCACTGCTCGACGGTGGGCTCGAAGGTCAGGGGCGCGTCCGAGATCTGCGCCATGTAGACCTCGATCACGCTCTCGCCACGGATGGCGCGCCGGCCGGTGAGCATCTCGGCCATCACGAGACCGAGCGCGTAGAGGTCGATGGTCGGGCCGATCTGCAGGCCGCGCACTTGCTCGGGCGCCATGTAGTACGGCGTGCCGAGCATCTGGCCCGTCTCGGTGAGCTGCGTCGCCTTGCCCGCCTCGGTGGCGAGCGATTTGGCGATGCCGAAGTCGAGCACCTTGGTGGCGATGGTGCCGCCCTCGCCCTCGCAGAGAAAGACGTTGGCGGGCTTGATGTCGCGGTGGACGATGCCGAGGGCGTGCGCCGCTCCGAGCGCCAGGAGCACGTCGGAGGCGATCTGCGCGACGCGCGGCCAGGGCATCGCGCCCTCGGCCTTGATGACCTGCTCGAGGGCGCGGCCGTGCAGCAGCTCGAACGCGATGAAGGGCAGGCCGGCGTCCGTCTCGCCGAAGTCGAGCACGCGCACCACGTTGGGGTGCAGCAGGCTCTGGACGAGCGCGCTCTCGCGCTGGAAGCGGCGCTGGTCGGTGGAGCTCGTGGTGAGCTTCTGGTGCATGACCTTGAGGGCCACGGCGCGGCTGCCGTCGAGGGCGCTCGCCTCGTACACGGCCCCGAAGCCGCCCTTGCCGATCACCCGGTCGATGCGGTACCGCCCGGCGACGACGTCACCACGCTCGACCTTGGGCTTCTTGGCCATGCCGCTACCGTGGACCGCGCCCTGGTGGAACTTCCCGGGGGAGAACCGGCATCTTAGCGACCCGCCTCCCGCGAGCGCCATCATTCTCCATTCTTTTTGTGGCCGGACCGCGCGGCCGTGCGGCGTGGAGCGCTACGGCACGACGACCGAGAGCTCTTCGAAGCCGGACAGATCGGGAAGCACGCGCCAGATCTCGATGGGCCCCGGGGCCTCACCGGTCGCCGGGTCGAAGTCGAGCGGGCCGCTCGTGCCGGTCATGTCGATCGCCAGGGGGCCGGCGCTGAGTGCGGCCTTCGCGCTCGACCAGCCGCTCGGCCCGACGTCGATCGCCGGGCCACCCGACAGGCGGCCGAGGCCCTCGCCGAGCTTCCGCCCGTCGAACGGCACGCCCGGCGACAGCGCGAACACGGACGCGTAGCCGAGCGCGTAGCTCGCGTCGTAGGCATTGGCGAGGAACGACCACTGCGTCGCGTCGAGCCCGAAGTCCGCGAGCAGCGATGCGTTGAACTGGTCGAAGATGGGGCCCCGCGGCGCGGCAGGCGCCGTGCCGGCCGCTCCGAGGATGATGTCCTTGACCACCTGGGGGAGGGTCGCGTCGAGCAGGACCGAGCTCTCCTTCGAGCCATCGGTGAAGTAGAAGTGCTTCGCCGCGAGCGAGGTGAGCGCCATCTCCTGCAAGATCGCCACCGTGTCGACGGCGCGCAGCGACACGACGAGGACGCCGTCGGGGTTGGCGGCCGCCACCTGCGCCGCGAGCGCCCCGAGGTTGGTCGCGGCGTCGTACGGGAAGAGGTCGGTGCTGGCCGAGCCGAAGCGCTGCAGCACGACGTTCGCGAGACCCTGCCCGTAGGCGTCCTGCACGTACACGACGGCGAGGCGCGTGATGACCGCCGCGACCGGGTACTGACCGATGACGAAGTCGACCAGCACCTGCCCCTGCAGCTCGTCGCTCGCCGCCGTGCGCCAGAACAGGCCGGCCGGGTCCGAGGGCGCGAGCTTGTCGGGCTCGGTCGTGAGGGCGGGGCTCGTGGCGGACGGCGACACGAGGACCGTCGGGTAGCCGCTGGCGAGCACGTGCCCGATCGCGGTGAGCGAGTCGACCGAGGTGCTCGGGCCGACGAGGCCGGGCACGCCGAGCGTGCCGGCGAGCGCGTCGAGGGCCCCGCGCACCGCGTCGCGCCGCGCGTCACCGGTGAGGGCGTTGCCGGGCCCACCGATGTCGCAGACGAGCATGGCGAGCTCCCGCCCGTCGACGAGGCCGCCGGCGGTGTTGATCTCGCGCACGGCGAGGCGCGCGGCGGCCGAGTAGGCCATGTCCGCCTGCTCGTCCGTCGCGAAGAGGCTGCCGAGCACGAGCGGCGAGCCCGGGCCGGTGAGGCGCACCCCCGCGAGCGCGGTCGGCTCCGAGACCGTGCAGCCCGGCAGCGTCGGCAAGACGTCGCTGCACGTGCCCGCGACGCACGCGCCGCCGCCGAAGCGCTCGTGGCAGTCGAAGCCCGTCTGGCAGCTCGCGGCGTCGCTGCAGTAGCCCTCGGCGTCGCAGCTGCTGCCGAGCCCGAAGGCGAGCACGCACTCGTCGTCGGCGGTGCACGCGTCGACGTGGACGTTGCCGAGCGAGCAGCCGCCGAGCACGCCCTCTGCGACGAGGGCGGCGGCGAGCCCGAGGAGGACGGCGCGAGGCCGGGAGCGAGCCCTTGGCACGTCCGGCAAGATAGCAGGCCGGGCCGGTCCCGCGACAGGGGCGCTCAGCCGCCGCAGAAGGCGACGCACACGCCCGCACCCCGCAGGGCGCCCTCGCAGCGGCCCTGGCACTCGGGAGAGGCCACGCAGGCCGAGCCCGGGGCGCGTCGCCGGCGGCACACGCCGCCGCCGGAGGCGTCGCAGTAGAGGCCGGGCTGGCAGCCGAGCCGACCGCAGGCCTGGCCCTCCGCCGCGACCGGGGGCTCGGGCGCGCAGCGCGCCGCCGGGGCCGGTCCCGAGCTTGCGGCTGGCAACGGACCGCGCGCGCTCGCCGCGGGCTCCGCCGCGGGGGGCGGGGCATCGAGCCCGACGGCGCCGCCGACGAGCGCGCCCGCTCCGTCGCGCACCTGGCGAGCGGGCGGGAGCCGCGCGAGCTCCTCCGGGGAGAGCATCCCGGGCGCCGCGCCGAGCGGATGGTCGAGGTCGGGGTCGGTCGTCGGTGACGTGCAGCCGAGGCCCGCCTCGCAGAGCGGGTGGGCGTCGCCGCCGAACAGGGGTCGACCGCGCAGGCAGGGCGCCCCGAGCGCCGCCGGCGCGCGGCAGGTGCGCCCCGTGGCCTCTCCGGCGCACACGAGGCCGTCGGCGCAGTGCAGGCTCGAGGCGCACGGGTCGCCGGCACGCAGGCGACCGCGCACGAGCTCGCGGCACGCCGGGAACACGAGCGACAGATCGCGCGCGTCGAGCACGTCCTTCCACGACACCTCGGCGAGGGCGGCCCCGCAGGCGCGCATCGCCTCGGGCCGGAGCTCGCCCTGGCCGCTGCGGCGCACGGGCTCGAACGCGGCGACGCAGCGCGCCTCGGCCTCGAGCGCGAGCTCGCGCAGGTGACCGTGGGCGCGCTCGGCCCGGTCCGCGACGCGGCACGCCGTGTCGAGCTTCGGTCCGAGCGGGGCGAAGATCGCCCGGCAGAGCTCGCGCGCGTCGGGACCGACGGCTCCGTGCGCCGCGCCCGAGCTGCTGGCCGGCCCGGTGCCGGGCCGCGCCTCGCAGCCGCCGAGCGCGCTCGGCGCGAGCGCGAGCGCGAGCGCGAGCGCGAGCGCGAAGCGCGGCAGAGGCAGAGGCAGGGCGCGCATGTCGAGCCCGAGCTCTGCCACGGGCTGCCGACGGCGCAAAGCGCCCGGACCCCCTGATCCCGCGCCAGCGCGGCGGCACTGCGCGGCACTCCCGCCGCCCTCGACCCCGCCCCGGAGCTTCGGTACGCTCGTCTCGGAGCCCGGTCGTCGTGCCTAGCAAGCGCTCGTTCACAGTGGGTCCGAAGGGCCGACGCGCGGGCCGCGCTCGCGCCGCGGCGTTCGTCGTGGGGGTCGCCCTCTCGGGGCTCGCCGGCAGCGCGCGCGCCGACGACGCCGCGCTCGCGGACACGCTGTGGCAGGCCGGGCGCGATCTGTTCGCGCAGAAAGACTACGCGGGGGCGTGTCCCAAGTTCGAGGCGAGCCTGAAGCTCGATCGGCAGCTCGGCACGCTGCTCAACCTCGCCGAGTGCAACGGCAACCTCGGACGGCTCGCGACCGCGCAGGGGCAGTGGCGCGAGGGCATCGAGTGGGCGAAGAAGAACCTCGCGGCCGACCCGCTCGACAAGAAGAGCACCGAGCGGCTCAACTACGCGAGCGACCACCTGAAGGAGCTCGAGCCGCGGGTGCCGAAGCTCCTGCTCGTCGTCAGGAACCCCGTGTCCGGCGTCGGCGTCGTGCGCGACGGCGCGGTGGTCGATCCGGAGCTCTACGGCCTGCCGCAGCCCCTCGATCCGGCGACGTACAAGCTCGCCGTCGTGCGCGGCAAGCAGGTGCTCGCCGAGCACACGGTCACGATCGTCCCGGGCAAGAGCGAGCGGCTCGAGCTCGACGTCGGCGCCATCGTCGCCGCTGCGCCGCCGCCCGAGGACCCCGACCAGCCGGGCGAGCCGCCGAGCTCCGCGCAGCGCATCGCCGGCATCGCGGTCACGGCCACGAGCGGTGCCGCCGTGCTCGTCGCGGGCGGGCTCGAGCTCGGCGCCATCGTGAAGAAGGGCCAGGCCGATCGCGACGACGGCTGCGTGAACAAGTTCTGCTCGCCCCAGGGGCTCGAGGCCGCGAACGCCGCCAAGCGCTTCGCCGAGGCGGGCCAGTGGCTCGGGATCGCCGGCCTGCTCGGGACGGCCGTCGGCCTCACGGTGTGGCTCACCGCCCCGTCGAGCCCCGAGCCGGCGTCGACGGGGGGCGTGCCCTTCGTGCTCCCGTGGCTCGGCCCCGAGGGCGGCGGGCTCGTGGTCGGGGGCGCGATGTGAGGCTGGCAGCGGGCGCGCTCCTCGGCGCCGCCATCGCGGTCGCGATCGTGGGCGTCGCGAGCCCCGGTTGCGTGGGCGCCCTCTCGCTCGACGGCTACCGAGATGCCGTCGACGAGCTGTGCCGTTGCGACGAGCAGCTCTTCTTCCTCTCCGACTGCGAGGGCGTCCTGTCGGCGCGCCTCGGCGGCGTGAGCGCCACCACCCGCTCGGCGTGGCTCGCCTTCTTCGCCGAGCGCTGCAGCGACGACTGCACGTCGGCGTACGCGTGCTACGCGCAGCCCGGGACGTGCAGCACCGTCGGCTGCACGGTGGCCGAGGACTGCTGCGGCTTCGCGACGGGAGCGACCTGTCAGCTCGGCGAGTGCCAGGGCGGGTAGCGGGCCGGGAGGAGTCGCGCGAGCGCGTGCTTGTGCCCGGCCACGCCACCAAGCATGCTCGCCCGCCATGAATCTGGAAGGTCGCCTGCACGATCGCTGCGCGTGTGGATCCGTCCTGTCGGCCTACCGCTCCCTGCGCGAGGCGCGCGTGCCCGCCGCCGCGCCCGGCCCCGAGGCGCGCCCGTTCGTGCTCGCCGGCACCGAGCGCAGCTACGAGCGCGCGCGTCCCTTCGTCGTCGCCCACATCGCCGTCGACTGGACGCTCGACCCCGCCGCGCGTCGCCTGCGGGGCACGGCCGAGCTCGATCTGTTGCGCGCCGATCCCGAGGCGACCGAGATCGAGCTCGACGCCGTGGGCTTCGACCTCGAGGAGGTGTCGCTCACGGTGCGCGCCACCGCGCGCCGCCCGAGCAAGAAGCGCGAGCGCTGGCGCCGTGCCCGCCACGTCTACGACGGCACGCGCCTGTCGGTGTCGCTCGACGCCTCGGTGCGCGCCGCGACGCTGCGCGTGCGCTACAGCGCCGAGCCGCAGCGGGGCATGTACTTCCTGGCGCCCGACGCCGAGGTGCCGACCCGGCCGCGGCAGGTCTGGACGCAGTGCCAGGACGAGGACGCGCGCCACCTCTTCCCCTGCCACGACGCCCCGCACGTGAAGCAGACCTTCGACATCCAGGTGGCGGTCGAGCCCGGCTGGTTCGTGCTCTCGAACGGCGACCTCGTGAGCAGCAAGGCCGCCCAGAAGAAGGGGCACTTCCACTACCAGATGACCCAGCCCGTCCCGAGCTACCTCTTCACGGTCGCGGCCGGGGAGTTCGCCCACCTGTCGGGCGGCCAGGTCGACGGCGTGCCGCTCAGCTACTACGTGCCCGTCGGGCGCGAGATCGACGGCAAGCGCACCTTCGCCAACACCCCCGAGATGGTGCGCCTCTTCGCGCGCCTCACCGGCGTGCCGTACCCGTGGAGCAAGTACGCGCAGGTCGTCGTCCACGACTTCATCTTCGGCGGCATGGAGAACACCGGCGCGACCACGCTCTACGAGCACACGCTGCTCGACCAGCGCGCCGCCCTCGACGTCACGAGCGACGACCTCATCTCCCACGAGCTCGCGCACCAGTGGTTCGGCGATCTCGTCACCTGTCGCGACTGGAGCGAGGGCTGGCTCAACGAGGGCTTCGCGACCTTCATGGAGCACGTGTGGCGCGAGCACCACCTCGGCCGCGACGAGTACGAGCACGGCCTGCGCGCCGATCTCGCCGCCTATCTCGGCGAGGCCGAGGGTCGCTACGAGCGCCCCGTCGTGTGCCAGGACTTCGAGGCGCCGATCGACATCTTCGACCGGCACCTCTACGAGAAGGGCGGGCTCGTGCTGCACGGGCTGCGCCGCCTGCTCGGCGACGAGCTGTTCTGGGGCGGCGTGCACCGCTACCTCGTGCGGCACGCGGGCGGGGTCGTCGAGACGCGGGACCTGCAGCGCGCGCTCGAGGAGACGAGCGGCCGCAGCCTGGCGCGCTACTTCGACGAGCAGATCCACCGGGGCGGGCACGTGCGGCTCGATGTCGCCGTCGACTACGCCGGCGGCGCGCTCGTCGTCAGCGTGAAGCAGCAGCTGCCCCCGGGCGCGGCGCCCTTCGCGCTCGAGCTCGAGCTCGACATCGGCCACTCCGAGGGCCGGGGCGGGCGCCCCGAGCGCGTGCGGCGCAGCATCGACCAGGCGGCGCACACCTTCGCCTTGCCGATGCCGCGGCCGCGCTACTGCGTCGTCGATCCCGAGCTGCGCATCCTCGGCCGGGTGCACCTGAAGGTGCCGGTCGATCTGCTGCGCCAGCAGCTCGCCCTTGCGCCCACGGGTCGTGGCCAGCTGCTGGCGGCCCACGCCCTCGGCCGGCACGACGATCCGGCGACCATCCGCGCGCTCGGCGAGCACCTGCGCAGCCGCGCCTTCTGGGGCGCGCGCGCCGAGGCGGCGACGGCGCTCGGCAACATCCGCTCCCCTGCGGCCTACGAGCTGCTCGAGGCCGCGAGCCGCACGCGCCATCCCAAGGTGCGCCGCGCCGTCGCGACCGCGCTCGGCCGCTTCCGCACGCCCGAGGCGGCCGTGCTCCTGAAGCGCCTGGCGCGGACGGACGAGAGCATCCTCGTCGCGGCCGCCGCGTGCCGCGCGCTCGGCCAGACGCGCCAGCCGCAGGCCTTCGAGGAGCTCGTGTCGCTGCTCGACCGGCCGAGCTGGGCCGAGACCCTGCGCTCGGGCGCCATCGACGGGCTCGCGAAGCTCCGGGACCACCGCGCCGTCGAGCCGCTGCGCCTGCAGACGCGCTACGGCATTCCCGCGCGCGCGCGCCGGACCGCGATCGCCGCCCTGCCCGAGATCACGAGCGACCGGCGCACGCGCCAGCACCTCGAGGAGCTGCTCGACGAGCGCGATCCGCACGTGCGCACGAGCGTGGTCGAGGCCCTCACCGAGATGGGCGACCCGCGCGCCGGCGCCGCCCTGCAGACCGCGCTCGACCGCGAGAAGGACGCGCGCGTGCGCCGTCGCATCCGCGAGGCTCTGCGCGACCTCGGGGCGCGCGGCAAGAAGGAGCTGCGGCGCCTCCGCGACGAGGTCCAGACCTTGCGCCGCGAGCACGGCGAGCTGCGCGCGCGGCTCTCGAAGGTCGAGGACAAGCTCGGCGAAGCGAGGCACGCGAAGAAGGGCGCGGCTCGGGCGCCCGCGCGGCGTCGAGCGGCGCGGGGCTGACGTTCAACCGACCGGCGGCCCGCCCGAGCCGCCGAGCGCCCATTCGTCCTTCGGCTCATGGTGGGCAGGGGTCGGGCGTGATCGGCTCGGGCTCGACGGGCGCCCCGAGCCGGACGCGGCGCAACGAGAAGGTGAACGCGGCGGAAAGGCCTGTGCGGGTCCTGCCTTCCGTCGAGTAGGATGTCGGCGGAGTCGCGCAGATCGTAGGTCTCCGGCGGCACGCTGCAGGTGCTGCCGGCGACGATGGCGCCGACGCGATGGGCTTCTGCCATGAACTCCACCGGATCGACGATGCCGGTGAGGATGCCGTTGGTAGCGGACGCGTGGTCGTCGGCGAGCTTGGTGCAGCGCCGTCGACCGCGTGCCCTCCACGACCCCCTTGTGCGAGCCACAGTACCGGGTAACGCTCGGAACCGCGGGCGCCCTCGGCTCCCGCGCTTGACAACATGGCCTGCAGTCGGTGCTCTCCGTGCGTTGCGGCCACGGCCGCGCGCGCGGCGCGCACCGGGCAAGAGGGAAGCCGGTGAGGCTCGAGGCCGTCCTCGCGCCGATGCCGGCGCGGCTCCCGCCACTGTGACCGGGTACGAAGGCGACACTCGTCAAAGAAGCCACTGAGCGAGCGGTGCATGCGCGTCTCCTACGAGCGCAGGCAGCGAGCTTGGGAAGGCGTCGCCGGAGGTCGATCCGGAAGCCAGGAGACCTGCTGCGCGCCCCCACGCGCCGTGTTCGGGCCCGAGCGCCCGAGCCGGCGCAGCCTCGCCCGTCGGCCCGCGCGCTCGCGCGAGCTCGCCGTCGCGAGACCCAACCCAGGGTGCGGGAAAGCGCCCATCGGAGGTCGGCATGACGCGGATCGAGCTTCTGCTCTTGGCGGTAGGGTGTGCCTTGTGGACGGGGTGCCCGGTCGCCCTCGATGACCGGGCAGCGCCTGGCGGTGCGGGTGGAGCCGCCGGTGCGGCCGTTGGCGGGGCTGGTGGCGGCGGCGTCGGCGGTGCCGGCGGTGCCGGTGCCAGCGCGGGTGGCGCCGGTGGGGGCGCCGCGGGCGCGGACGCGGGCGGTGCGGCCCCGTGCCTCGATCCGTCCGAGTACCTGGCCGTCCTCGCCCTCGACGAACCGGGTCTCTGTGTCGTCGGCCGGTACACGGCCCCCTTCGAGGTGAGCTACGCCTTGTCACCCACCTGGGGACGGCACGGCGGCCCGCTCGTCGTGCGTCCGGGCGGCGCACCTGGCGCGGCGGAGCTCGTGCGGCTCGACGTGCCCGCGACCCAGACGGGCGCGCTCGTCCCGCTCGCGACCGAGATCCCTCTCGACATCGTCGCGAGCGGCAGCGTCTACCTCGGCGCGGTGGCGGTCGATCTGCCGTTCGGCGACTGGACCCTGCTCTCGTGGACGGGCGACTTCGGCACGAGCGACGGCGAGGTTCTGATGGTGAGTGGCACCTCGGTCGCCACGCGCTTTGCGGTGCAGGGGTTTTTCGACGGCGTCGGGCTCGGCGCTCCCTCGGGCGGGCGGCTGCTCTACACCGGGCTCGGTGCCCTCGCCGCCACCCCGGCGCCCGCGTCGCCGGCCGTCTACGCGGCCGACTTCTGCGCGCCGCTCGACCTGTGCGCCGCCCTGCCCGTCGCGACCTTCGGCGAGGCGAACGGGCCTGTCGCGGCCGACGAGCACGGCCATGTGTTTGCCGTCGAGACCCGGTTCTCTTCGGGCGATTTCACCGTGCGTGGCTTTGCCGCGAGCACCGTCGGCGTGGGCGCACCCCCGACCGACGGAGTCGACCTCCTCACGATGCCGGGCTTCGGCAGCGAGCTCGCCGCGATGGGCGAAGGGGCCGGGGCACCCGGTCTCGTCCTCTTCCAGCCCTTCGATCCGGTCTCGTACACGGCGCTCGACGTGGTCGGCGTGCGCTACATCACCTCGGGCGCGCTCGTCGGCACGGTTGGCCCTGCGCATGACGCGATTGTGTTGACGACGCCGGGCACGTCCGTCTCGCTCATGAGCGACACGGTCGGGCGGCTCTGGCTCGGCGCCGTGACCGCTCCCGGCGAGACCACGTTCTTCGTCGTCGCCCGCGACACCGGCGGCTGACGGAGCGTCGTTCGCCGCTCAGCCGACCGGCGGCCCGCCCGAGCCGCCGGGCGCCGGTCCGAATCCGGGCTGCCCCTGCGGCGTCCCGTACCCGGGCTGCGCGGCTGCGGGGCCGTAGCCGACGGGACCGGCAGGAGGTCCGTAGCCGGGCTGTGCCGGCTGCGGGCCGTATCCCACCGCTGCGGGAGGCGGCCCGTAGCCAGGCTGTGCAGGCGCGGGGCCGTAACCGGCGGGGCCGCCAGGCGGCCCGTAGCCGACCGCGGGACCCGGCGGTGGCCCGTAGCCAGGCTGTCCCGGCGGCGGCCCGTAGCCGGGTTGTCCGGGCGGCGGTCCGTAACCTGGCTGCTCGGGCTGAGGGCCGTAGCCGACCGGACCGGGCGGGGGCCCGTAGCCCGGCTGTCCCGGTGGGAGCAGGCCGTACGGCGCCCCCTGCGGCGGTGGCCCGTAGCCGGGCTGCCCAGGCGGCCCGTAGCCCGGCGGCCCGTAGCCCGGTGGTCCGTAGCCCGGTGGTCCGTAGGGCGGCCCGTAGCCCGGTCCCGCGCCCGACCCGCTGCTCCTCGCGGCCTGGATGAGCGCGGTGATGCCCCACACGATGAGGCAGATGACGAGGATGACGAGCGACGCGACGAGCTTGACCACCGAGCGAGCGTATCACCGCTCGGCGCCGCCGGGCCGCAGCGGTGGACGCGCCCGCGCGCAAACCTTCCGTTAGGTGAGGTCGCTTTGCTAGGCTGCCGCCGCGCGCTCCCCGATGCGCGCCGCGAGCGCCCATGCCGCCCTTCTACCCGACCCACGACTTCGGCCCCGCGATGAAGGGCATGGTGATCGGCGGGCTCGGCATCCTGCACGTGTTCCTCGCGCAGTTCGCGATCGGGGGCGGCATCCTCCTCTACTACTTCCAGTGGCTCGCCGAGCGCGGGCGCGAGCCCGACGCGCGCCGCTTCCTCGACGGCTTCTTCCGCGTGCTCGTGCTCGTGTCGTTCGTGCTCGGCGCGGTCACCGGCGTCGCGATGTGGCTCACGACCATCCAGGTGGGCCCGCGCACCATCGGCCTCATGGTGGACGAGTTCCACTGGCTCTGGGCGGTCGAGTGGACGTTCTTCTGCGTCGAGCTCGTCTCGGGCTACCTCTTCTACCGCTACGCCGCGCGCCTGCCCGACCGCACGCGCCGCATCTTGCTCGCGATCTACGCGCTCGCCGCGTGGTTCTCGCTGTTCTGGATCAACGGCATCCTGTCGTGGCAGCTCACGCCGGGGCGCTGGCTCGAGGGCGGCGGGCTCTGGGCCGGGTTCTTCAACCCGAGCTTCTGGCCGTCGCTCCTGTTCCGCACGGTGGTCGCGACGACCATCGCGGCGCTCGCGGCCACGGTCGTCATCAACACCATGGCCGAGCTCGATCGCGAGCGCCGCCGGCGGCTCATCACGCGCGCCGCGCACCTCATGGCGCCGATGATCGCCATGCCGCTGCTCGGCCTCTGGTTCTTCGCGGTCATCCCCGCGGACAGCCGCGCGTGGCTGCTCGGCGGCTCGGTGCCGATGACCATGTTCGTCGCCATCGCCGCCTTGGCCTCGCTGCTCGTCGGCGGCTACGCGGCGCTCGGCCTCCTGCGCCAGAAGCTCTACGTGAACGGCGCGACGGCGACGCTCCTCTGCGCGCTCGCCTTCGGCGCGACCGGGGCGGGCGAGTTCGTGCGCGAGGGCGCGCGCAAGCCCTTCACGGTGCGCGAGGTCCTCTACTCGAACTCGATCGGCCGGGACGAGGTCGCGGCGCTGCGCGCCCGCGGCTCGGTGACCGACGATCCGTACCCGCTCGCCGGCGCCGACGCCGCGCTCCCGCCCGAGCTCGCGCTCGGGGCGAAGGTCTTCCGGCTGCAGTGCAGCGTGTGCCACACCGCGAGCGGCGCGAACGGCCTCGCGGAGCTCACGCGCACCTGGACGCCGACCCAGCTGCGCATGAACGTCGCGATGCTGCAGCGCACGAAGGGCTTCATGCCGCCCTTCGCCGGCCCTGCGGCCGAGGTGGAGGCCCTGGCGCGCTGGATCGAGTCGCTGCATGGCGCTGCGCCGGCGAGCGACCGACCGGCGGCGAGCCCGGCCGAGCTCGCGGCGCTCGCGGCCTGGCTCGACGAGGCCGGCACCGAGCCCGCGCCCTTCGAGGTGCGGCCGTGAGCGAGCCCTTCCCCTTCGGGCTGCCGCCCGCGACCGCGGGCTACGCCACGCTCTACGCCCTCACGCTCTTCCTGCACGCCGTGCTGCTCTCGTACGTGCTCGCCGGGGCGGGCTGGGTCGCCGTCCACGCGCTCGGCCGCGCCGGGGCCCGCGGCTCGGCCGGGAGGGTCGCCGCCCTGCTCGTCGACTGGCTCCCGTTCGCCCTCGGCGGCGCCATCACGCTCGGCGTCGCGCCGCTGCTCTTCGTGCAGATCCTCTACCGCGAGGCCTTCTACACCTCGAACCTGCTGCTCTTCTGGCGCTGGATGGCGATCGTACCGGCGCTCGTCGCGGGCTTCTACGGCCTGTACCTCGCCAAGAGCGGGCGCTTCGCGCCGCGGACGCTCGCGCGCCGCGCGCTCGGCCTCGGCACCTTCGCGGCCTTTGCCTTCGTCGCCTTCTCGTTCACCGACCAGCACGCGCTCGCCCTCGCGCGCGGCTCGTGGGTGCGCGTCTACCAGGGCGGGCCGCTCTCGTGGCGCGAGCCCGCGGTGGTGGTGCGCTTCGGCCTGTGGCTCGCGGCGGCGCTGCCCGCGATGGCGGCGCTCGTGGGCTGGCAGCTCCGCGCCGCGGCGAAGCGGCAGGCCGCGCCGCTCGAGCCGCGCGAGGTGCGGGGGCTCGCGGTGGCGGCCGGCGTCGGGCTCGTTCTCGCGGCGGCGCTGGCGCTCGCGTACCGCGGCCTCGTGTCCGAGGTAGAGGCTGCGGCCCTGTCCGGCCCGCTCGCTCGCCCCTGGCTCTTCGTGGCGGGGGCGGGGGCGCTCGCTGCGGGGCTCGCGTGGGTCGCCGTCGGCTTCTGGGGCCGGCTCGGCCGCGCGGCGCTCGGGGCGGCCTCGCTCGGCACGGCGCTCGCGATGCTCGGGGTCATCGCCGCGCGCGAGGCCCAGCGTCTCGCCGTCCTCGACGTCGATGCGCTCGCCGTCCTGCACGTCCGCGCGGCGCAGGCGGGCGGCCTGCCGCTCTTCGTCGCGTTCCTCGCCGTCAACGCCGCCGTGATCGCCGCCGCGGTCGCGCTCGTGCGCCGCGGCCTGCGCGCCCACGCCGAGGGCGCGGCCGGGGCGCCGCCGGCGGGCGACGCTCACCAGTAGAAGAGCTGCTCGCCGAGCATCGCCTCGCCGTCGACCTGGCCGTAGAAGACGTGCACCGTCGACGGGTCCTCCTCGAGCAGATCGAAGCGCGTGGCCGACAGGAGCGTCCGGTGCGCGAGCTCGGTGAAGCCGTTGCTGCCCGCGGTGTCGAAGACCGAGAGCACGTCGGAGTACGCGAAGTAGAGCCGCCCGGCCGAGTCGGTGCGCATCTGCACGGGCTCGAAGGAGGTGAAGAGCGGGATCTCCTGCTGGTTCACGATCGTGCCGTCCGGCAGCACCTTGTAGATCGCCGTGTCGCCCACCACGTACACCGTGGGCTCCGGGACCTCGGTGGCCCAGGCGGCGAAGGCGTCGGGGTTGCCCATCTTGTCCTTCGTGAGGAACACCGACCACTGGGCGCCCGGCGCGCCGAACACGTCGTAGCGCAGGACGCCGGAGTGGTCGGTGCAGCAGCTGTGCGAGAAGAACACCTGGCTGCTGAGCACGGTCGAGCCCGACAGCAGATCGAGCACGTCGTCCGGCGGCGGCAGCGTGGGCTGCGTGAGGAACAACGTCGGCAGGAGCGTCCCGTCGACCTGGACCTCGTTGCCGAGCAGCAGGTTCCAGTCGCCCGCCGCGATGTCGAGGATGGCGCCGGTGTAGTCGAGCCCGTAGGCGTAGGAGCCCGTGCCGTAGTTCGACAGATCCGCGACGGTGATCCACTCGGCCGCGGTCGGCGCGAGGCTCGCGTCGAGGGGCAGGCGCCGGAGGCCGGGCGCG
>JADLAB010000106.1 GCA_020848455.1 Polyangiaceae bacterium | reverse complement strand
GGCTCGACGAAGACGGACGCCTGCCCGCCCACGCCGACGCCCGAGAGCACCATGGCCGCCGAGCCCTCCTCGGCCACGTGGTTGGTCGCGCGCTTGACGTAGAGCCGGCCCACGTCGAGCTCGGGCCCCGCGGCCAGGCGCACGACGTCGATGCGATAGGCGAAGTAGGGCGCCACGCGCAGGAACTGCAGCTGCGAGCGCTGGATGTCGAAGCGTTGCACCCAGTCGTCGGGCCACACGACGGCGCTGCCGAAGGCGGTCTGCACGGCGATGCCCGCCGCCCAGTCGGCGTGGGCGAAGCTCGCGTAGAGGTAGGCGGGCGTACTGACCGGGTTGTCGGTCTCGGCCTCCCACGGAGCGTCGGGCGCTCCCTCGAGGGCCTCGGCGTGCAGGGTCGTCAGGGCGAAGGTGAGGCCGAGCTCGGTGCGCAGGCCGGCCCCGTCGGCGAGGGCGGCGGGGTTGAACCAGCCGGCCGCCGCCGAGCCCGCGAGACCCGTGGCGGCGCTCCCCATGCCGGCCGCGGCGGCGTCCTGCTGTGCGACCTCGTAGCCGCCCGCCGTCGCGAGGCGCGGGCCGACGAGGAGCGCGGCGGCGCCGCAGAGGAGCGCGTGCGCGTGCGCGCGCGGCGCGCGGCGCGGGCGGGGCGAGCGCGCGGCGCCCGTCACTGACTGATCTCGCCGGCGAGGAAGGCGGCCATGTCGTTCAGCATCGCGTCGCCGAGGACGGGGATGACGAGATCGCCGTGCAAGATGGAGGCGTACTCGCGCATCGGCAGCCCGCTGACGCGCTGGAGCACGCGCGTCGTGCGGTTGGGGATGACGATGTCGCCGCCGGGCGCACCGCTGTCGATCTGCAGGAGGGTGGGGTTGCCGTTCGAGTGGTAGAGGTGGGCGACGGCCTGCGGATCGACCGAGTCGATGAGCCAGCGGGCGACGTCGAGCAGGCGCTCCTGCCGGAAGCTGCCCTGGGGGATCTGCTCGCGCACGAAGAAGTCCTCGAACTGCGGGCTGAAGTAGGTCGACTCCATGAAGAGGTCGACCATGTCGGCGCCCGGCACGTTGAGCACGGCGCGCTCGATGTCCTGATCGAAGGCCACGTACACGGCGCCGAGGATCGCCCCGAGCGACTGCCCGGCGAAGTGGATGCGGTCCTTGCGGATGGGGTAGCCCGTGGCGGCCGTCCAGTCGGCCTGCTGGAGCGAGCGGCGCACGGTACCGAGATCGACCAGGGCCTGCAGGAAGTGGTCCTTGATGTAGGGGATGTCGTTGATGTCGAGGAAGGCGGCGCCCGACGCGGGCTTCACGTCCATCACGGCGGGCTTGCCGGCGAGCATGAGGAAGCTGTTGAAGGGCTCGACGTCGCCGTTCGCGTCGAGGCATTTCCCGTCGGCGCTGCAGCTCGCCGCGTCGCCGCTCACGCACGGCGGCAGCATGATGAGGTTGTCGTAGTAGCCGAGCAGGTCCCGGAGCTCCTGCGAGAGGAAGTTCGGGATCGCGACCAGGCTCGACTCGACGCAGGCGATGCGGTCGCCGTGGAAGGGCAGATCGATGGCGATCGCGGCGAGCCCGCGCTGCGCGAGCTCGCCGGCGATGGTGAGCACGAAGCGCCGGTCGGTGACGACGGCGTGGGCGAAGACGACGACCGGGGCGGGATTCGCGGCCGTGGCCGTCTCGGGCACGGTCATCACGAACTTCACGTCCTCGAGCTCGTAGCCGCCGTCGGCGCGGAAGCGCCGCGTCTCGCGGTCGAGGTAGTAGGGCGAGGGCAGGGTGCCCTCGATGACGCGCGCCACGCCGCCGAGGCGCAGGGCGTACACGTCGCGCACCGCCTGGGCGAGCGCGCCCGGGAAGAGGCTCTCGAAGGGCTCGTCGCGGTTGAAGGCGTCGAGCGTCTTCCAGCTCGTCACCGTGGGCTCGACCGGGAGCGCGAGCGTGTCGGCGCGGTGCACGTGGGCGGCGACGTCGGGCTCGACGTCGAGGGTCGTGAAGGGCCAGGCCGTCACGACGTCGTTGCGGCCGAGGTAGTCGAGCAGGGGGGCCACGAGGCTGCGCGTCCCCTCGAGGCGCGCGGCGAGGTCGTCGGGCAGCGAGGCGATCTGGCTCTGGCCGTCGAGGTAGAGGGCCGACGGGGCGCGCATGAAGTGGCCGATGAGCATCGGCACGACGGGGCCGCCGTCGGCCGAGCGGACCGTCTTCGACACGACGACGGCGTAGCTCGTGCGCGGCTCGAGGGGCAGGGCGGCGTCCTCGGGCACGAGCACGAGGTGCCGGCAGTCGGGGGCGGGGGGCGTCTGCTGGCAGGGCGTCACGCCCGCGTCGGCCATCACGCGCACCTCGGCGAGCGGCACCTCGGTGAAGGGCGCGTCGAGGCGATAGAGCGTCACCGACTGCGCGTCGACGGTGGTGGGATCGACCGCCTGGGTGGTCTCGAAGAACAGGTTGGCCGACACGCCGAAGCCGTCGAGCTCGTTCAGCTGGAGCTTGGCGTCGCGCTCGAGCGCGTCGTCCCAGGGCGCCGGCGTGAGCTCGACCTTGCCGGTGTCCGGCTCGATCAGGAGATCGAAGGGCAAGGGCACGCGCTGCGAGGCGCGGTCCATCGCGAGCTCGTTCCGGGTCGTGACGTGGAACGTCCAGAGCGCGACGATGTCCTCGCGCGCCACGCGCTCGGCCGCGGGCAGGGCCGTGCTCTCGAGGAAGGCGAAGAACGGATCGAGCTCGAGCCGCAGCGCCTCGAGCTTGCCGGCCGTCTCGAGCCGCGCGTCGCGCGTGTCGCCGGGGAAGGCGCGCTGGTTCTCGTAGGCGTCGAGCTTCTGGCGCAGGCGCAGGAAGTAGAAGGCCTTGTCCACGTCGACCGGGCCGCCGGCGGCGTCGCGCACCCCGTCGGCCCCGCCGCGCACGAACAGCATGTAGCGGCCGCCGCGCCGCCAGCCCGCGCGCGGCGCGTCGACGATGAGCTGGGTGTGTGCGTCGTCGAGGCGCGCCACCGGCCCCTCGTAGCCGGCGGGTCGCTCGGCCTCCCAGGCCCAGGCGAGCCGCTTCGGCTGCGCGCTCATGTCCCAGAGCTGGAAGCGCTCGGGGGTCACCGACGCGGGATCGATGGGCGCCGAGAAGTCGACCTTGGCCGGAAAGGCGGTCGAGAAGCCGTCGCCCTCGTTGAGGAACGCGCGGAACTCCTGCTCGGCGGGGGTCATGTCGTCCTCGATGGGCAGCGACACGACGCCGGCCTCGTCGTCGAAGACGACGTCGGAGGGCATCGGGATGACGCCCGCGGTCGTGTCGAAGCGCGCGACCGTCGCCTGCTTCGGCGCCGCCTCGAGCTCGAGGCGACAACCCACCACCATGCCGACGACCGCCGAGAGGAGCGCCGCCGCGACCGAGACCTTGCCTCTCATCCTGTCCTGCCCCCTCACTGCTCGACGCAGAACTGCCACTCCGCCGTCGCGTCGAGCACGAGGTTCTGCGCGCGCCGGGCCTCGAGCTCGACACCGGCGAGGTAGGGCAGGTAGCCGGCCTTGCCCCGGAGCGTGTACTCGAGAAACGCGACGGCGAGGCCGCGGGCCGCGAGCTGCTTCGCGTCGTGCGTGGCCTGCGGGCCGCGGTCGCACGTGAGGCAGCTCAGGCAATTGTAGCCGTCGACGAGCTGCAGATGGCCGAAGTCCTCGAGCACCATGAGGTACTTGGGCACGCCGGCCGGCGTGGCCTCGCGGAACCGGCAGCCGTTCGAGGGGCGCGGCACGCACTCGGACAGCCCCGCGGGCCCGCGCTCGGTCACGAGGTAGAGGGCCGGCACGTCCATCGCGGCCATCATCTCGGGCGTGATGGACGGGCGCTTGCTCGACGGGATGATGCCCGCTTCGTCGTCGAGCGCGTCGAGCGCCACCACGGCGTCGATGCTGCCGTTCTCGAGCGCCATCCACACGGCTGCCTTGGCCCCGAGCCCGTGCCCCGCGGCGACGATGCGGGTGCCGTCGGAGATGGCGCCGATGGCGGCGGGCGGGCTCTGCGTGAGGAGCTCGATCGCCGCCGTCATCGAGTCGACGGGCGCGTGGTGGTCCGTGTCGAGGGGGTTGTAGTCGTACTCCACGCTCGCCACGACGTAGCCGAAGCTCGCGAGGTGCGAGAGCGTCGCCGCATAGTCCGTGTCGCCGAGATCGAGCTCGTGGGCGAAGAGCACGATCGGGAACTTCTCGCCCGGCAGCACGGTGCCCGGGAAGTACACCGTGGCCTCCGGATCGAAGAGCCCGCCCGGGGGCAGGGTGCCGGTCCACTCGCCGGTGCCCATGGCCGTGGGCGCGAAGGGGTCGGGCACGGGCACCACCGTGCCGCCCGCGCCTCCGTCGCCGCCGCTCCCCGTCGTCGCGCCGCCGGCTCCGCCGGTCGGCCCCGCGCCGCCGCCCCCGGTGGCGGTCGAGAACGTCGTGGCGCCGCTACCTCCGGCGCCCGCCTTGTTCTTCACCGGATCGGCGCCGACGGCGTAGCCGCACGCCACCGCGGCGGCGCCGAGGAGCGCACCGAGTCCCAGAAGCCACGCGCCGCCCGTCCTCGCCATGTCGATGCCCGCCCGCCTGCGACCAGTCTACGCGCTACCCGCGCTCGCCACCCGCGCTTGCGCTAGTCGAGATGGCCGGGGCCCGCAAGGCTGGGCTCGCGCGCGGTCGCGCGGCGGCCCTTCAGCGTCCGGACGACGTCGCGCGCCGGCGCCATAGCGCGAGCGCCGCGAGCGCCAGGCCGACGACCGAGCCGCCGGCCGGGGCCGCGCCACCCAGCTTGCAGGCGCAGTGGCCGCGGTCGGGCGCCAGGCGCGGGGGATTGGAGGCCGGTGAGCTCGCGGCGGGCGCGGCCGTCGGGCCCGACGACGCAACCGCGCTCGGCCCGG
>JADLAB010000105.1 GCA_020848455.1 Polyangiaceae bacterium | reverse complement strand
TCATGCCGGGCGACAACATCCAGATGGAGATCGAGCTCATCTCGCCCGTCGCGCTCGAGGAGCAAATGCGCTTCGCGATCCGCGAGGGTGGTCGCACCGTCGGAGCCGGCGTGGTGACGAAGATCCTGGTATGAGCGCCACCCCTCCGCCTCGCGCTCGCGAGCCCCAGCCCGGGGCTCGTCGAGCCCGGCCACAGGGCGGAGCGGCGACGCGGCTCGAGGTGGTGCTCTGCTGCACCGAGTGCAAATCGCGCAACTACAAGACGACCAAGCGACCGGACAAGGTGCTCAGCATTCGCAAGTTCTGCAAGACCTGCGGGCGCCACACCCTCCACCAGGAAAGCAAGTGAACCAGAGCCGCGGCGGGCCCGGACCCGACGCGCACGCTGCACGAGTCACGAGGCCGGCGCGTCCGGCCACAGGGGTATAGCTCAGCTGGTAGAGCAGCTGATTCCAAATCAGCAGGTCGGGAGTTCGAGTCTCTCTGCCCCTGCCGGGTCTTCCAACAACGGCGCCGATCGCGGCGCGTGACGTCATGGCGAAGGTAGGCAAGAAGAAGCGCAAGCAGCCGGCAGGGTCCCGTGGCACGGGTGCCCCGGTCGAGCCGCGCACGCCCGGCGCGGACGACGAGCGCGACCTCGACACGACCGAGGCCGGCGCGTCCGCGACGGACGACGAGGCCCGCGACGGCGAGGCCGCGCGCGCCGCGGCGGAGGACGAGCGCGACGCAGACGAACGCCGCGACGAGGACGAGCGCGACGCAGACGAACGCCGCGACGAGGGCGAGCCGGACGAGTCCGACGCCGCCCCGGCCCCCACCGCGAGCGGCGCCGGCGAGGCAGCTGCCGAGGGCGAGGAGGACGAGGAGGGCGAGGCCGAGGTCGCCGCGGGCCAGCTCGGCGCCGGGCGCTGGGTGGCCGTCGGCTTCATCGCCATGTGGCTCCTGGCGGCGTACGTGCTCGGTCAGGCGCTCACGGGCCTGTGGGCCTGGGCGTCCACCCGCGACTTCTTCAGCCGCAACCTGCCGGCGTTCGCAGCGGTTCCGCACGAGGGCGAGCTCTTCAGCCGCTCGACGCTGTCGCTCGCCATCGGCGGGCTCGTCGCGGGCCTCCTGACGCTCTACTACTACCGCAAGGCGACGGTCCGCACCTGGGCCGACGAGGTCGCGGACGAGGTCGGCAAGGTCAAGTGGCCGACGCGCAAGGAAACGACCAGCAACACCGTCACGGTGCTGGTGGTCTCGGCGGTCATCACCCTCTACCTCACGGTGCTCGACCGGCTGTGGGGCTTCGTGACCAACCTCGTCTACAGCACGGGCTCATGATGGATGGTCCTCTGGAGGTGCGCACCGCAGCGACTGCGGTGGACGGGGAACGGTCCGGCGGGCTCGGGGGAAGCGGTCCGCGCGGCGGCGCCGCGGCGTCGCCGAGGATCGCCAGTGAAGACGCACCGTTCGATAGGAGCTCTGCACGCATGGCTAAGAAGTGGTACGCGGTTCACACCTACTCCGCCTACGAGAGCAAGGTGCGCGATGCGCTGCGCCAGCGGATCACCCAGCACGGCATGGAGGCCGACTTCGGTGACATGCTCATCCCGAGCGAGACGACCACCGAGACGCGGCCGGGTGGTCAGCAGCGCGTGCGCCAGCGCGTGAGCCTGCCCGGCTACCTGTTCGTCGAGATGGAGATGAACGAGCGCACCTGGCACCTCGTCAAGGAGACGCCGCGCGTCATCAAGTTCATCGGCGACCAGAACCCGCAGGAAGTGCCGGTCTCGCAGATCGACAGCATGCGCCGCGGCATCGTCGAGGGTGCGGTCAAGCCCAAGGCCCGCATGACCTTCAACGTCGGCGAGGAGGTGCGCGTCCTCGACGGCCCCTTCGCGAATTTCATGGGCACGGTCGACGAGGTGAGCGTCGAGAAGCAGAAGCTCAAGGTCATCGTCTCGATCTTCGGCCGCCCCACCAGCGTCGAGCTCGAGTTCGCCACCGTGGAGAAGCGCTGATGGGCAAGGCGCACGGGACACGGGATGAGGGGCCAGGGCAGCTGGCCCGCCCCGCATCCTCCGCCCCTTGCCCCTTGCCCCTTGCCCCTTGCCCCTTCACTGCCCCTAGCCCCTAGTCAGAAGCGCCATGAAAAAAGTCGTCGGACAGATCAAGCTCCAGCTCCCGGCCGGTAAGGCCAACCCGTCGCCGCCGGTCGGCCCGGCGCTCGGCCAGCACGGCGTCAACATCATGGCCTTCTGCAAGGACTTCAACTCGCGGACGGCCAAGGCCGGCGACATGATCATCCCGGTGGTGATCACGGTGTTCGCCGACCGCTCCTTCACCTTCATCACCAAGACGCCGCCGGCGTCGGTGCTGCTGAAGAAGGCGGCAGGGCTCAAGACCTCGAAGAAGCCCGGCGGCGGCTCCAAGGAGCCGAACAAGATCAAGGTCGGCAAGATCACGAACGCGCAGCTGAAGGAGATCGCCGAGCTCAAGATCGAGGACCTCAACACGACCTCGATCGAGTCGGCGATGCGCACCATCGCCGGCACGGCGCGCTCGATGGGGATCACGATTTCCGACTGACGCGCCGATCTAGCGCGGGCCGCCCGGAAGCGGGCCGCCCGGAGAAGCATCCCGTCCGCGTACGCGGGTGACGTCACTCCAAACCACGGGTCGCGGCCGTGGGAGGCATCTTTGCCGCCAGGAGAGCAGGAACCATGGCCAAATTGACCAAGAGAGTGCGGGCGCAGCGAGCGCAAATCGACCGCACCAAGCGCTACAGCCTCGAAGAGGCCTCGGCGCTCGTGAAGCAGGTGGCGGCCGCCAAGTTCGACGAGACCGTCGACCTCGCGGTGCGCCTCGGTGTCAACCCTCGGCACGCCGACCAGATGGTCCGCGGCGCCGTCGTCTTGCCGCACGGCACCGGGCAGACGGTCCGCGTGCTGGTGTTCGCCAAGGGCGAC
Source organism: Polyangiaceae bacterium (assembly GCA_020848455.1). Lineage (GTDB taxonomy): Bacteria > Myxococcota_A > Polyangia > Polyangiales > Polyangiaceae > JACRDA01. Next base: position 7,501 of record JADLAB010000105.1, on the reverse strand, counting down.
AAGGCCAAGGAGGCCCAGGAGGCCGGAGCCGACTTCGTCGGCGAGGTCGACCTCGTGCAGAAGGTCACCGAGGGCTTCATGGACTTCGAGCGCGTCATCGCGACGCCCGACATGATGGGGCAGGTCGGCAAGCTCGGAAAGATCCTCGGTCCGCGCGGCCTCATGCCGAACCCGAAGGTCGGCACCGTCACGGTGGCCGTGGGCGAGGCGGTGCGCGAGGCGAAGGCCGGCAAGATCCAGTACCGCGTCGAGAAGGCGGGCGTCGTGCACGCGCGCATCGGCAAGACGAGCTTCAAGCCGGAGCAGATCTCGGAGAACGCCGGGGCGCTCATCGCCCAGCTCATGCGCCAGAAGCCGTCGACGGCCAAGGGCGTGTACCTCCGGAGCATCACGCTCTCGTCGACCATGGGCCCGGGCGTGCGCGTCGACACGAGCGCCTACACCGGCAAGGTAACGGAGGCCTAACATGGAGCGCGCAAGCAAGCAGGCCATCATCGACGACATGCAGAAGCGGTTCGACCGCATGGTGTCGGCGGTGTTCATCGACTTCAACGGGCTCGACGTCGCCGGTGCGACCAACCTGCGCGACGAGCTGCGCAAGGCCAAGGTCGACTACAAGGTCGTCAAGAACACGCTGCTCAAGCTCGCGGCCAAGAAGCGCGGCTGGAACGACGTGCTCGGCACCACCTTGCGCGGCATGACCGGCGTGGCGCTGAGCTACGACGAGCCGGGCGCAGCCGCCAAGGTGCTGCGCGAGTTCGCCAAGAAGAACCAGAAGATGCGCATCAAGGCCGGTCTCGTGGACGGCCAGCTCATCACCGGCGAGGCGGTCGTCTCGCAGCTCGCCACCATGCCCGGCAAGGACGAGCTGCGCGCCAAGCTGCTCGCCACCTTCCAGGCCCCGGCGCAGCAGTTCGTGCAGCAGCTGCAGGCGGCCGCACAGAACTTCGTCTACCTGCTCAAGGCCAAGAGCGACCAGGCCTGAGCCGCCGCGCGCTGCGGGGCGTGAGCCGGCACGGTGCCGTCGCGCGTCGCAGCTTCCCAGAACTTATCGAGGGCCACCCGAGAGCTTACCGGGTGAGTGAGCCTTCGCCGCTGATTGCAATCAAGGAGTCCAGTGTCATGGCTGAAGTTACGCGTGAGCAAGTCGTCGAGTACCTCTCCAACATGCCGGTCATCCAGATGGCCGAGCTCATCACCCTGCTCGAAGGCAAGTGGGGTGTGAAGGCAGCTCCGGCGGCCGTGGCCGTCGCGGCGGGACCTGCAGCGGCGGCGGTCGAGGCAGCGCCCGAGCAGACCGAGTTCTCGGTCGTGCTCGCCGTGGCCGGCGACAAGAAGATCCAGGTCATCAAGGTCGTGCGCGAGCTGACCGGCCTGGGCCTCAAGGAAGCCAAGGAGCTCGTCGAGGGCGCGCCGAAGCCCGTCAAGGAAGGCGTGTCCAAGGACGAGGCGAACGACATCAAGAAGAAGCTCGAAGAGGCTGGCGCCAAGGTGGAGCTGAAGTAACCGCGGCTGGCGGCTGGCTGCCTCCGAGCCGCTCCTGCGCGCGCCTGCGACGGCGCGCGCGCGCCGCGCGGAGCCACCGGCCCCGGTCGACCGTTCCTCACTCCTCCGAGCACGCACTTCGTCATGCGCACGCGCGCCGCTCGTGCTCCGGCCGTCCTCCGACGGCGGGGCACGAGCCACCGCGCACCGCGCGAAGACCGAAGCCGCGACCCGTCGGGCGCGACAGGCGACTTGCCGCCGCACCCGACATCTGCAACAGCGCCAGGCCACAATCGGGCTGAATGATCCAACGCATAGCCTTGCCGGTCCGAGCCACGCACGCTCGGTCCGATGGTCAGGGTGTCGGGCACGCCGCCCGCCGCACCAGGGTAGAGGTGTACCCTGCGGTGCGGTTGCGGCATGTCTGCACTCCGACCGGCACGGGACTTGCCGCGCGCAGCCGCGCGCGAGCGCACCTGGCGCCGCGACTCGGGTGGCAGAGCACGGGAATCGACCTCCCGTGCGCCGGCGCCCCGACCGCACCCGGCTCGAGGCGGGGGAGCTACCCCGCACCTCGGGCGCACGCCTGACAGCCCGCCGCACTCGCTCTGTTTACGAAGCCTGAAGCCTCTCCAGAGGACGCGATGACATCCATCATCCAGACCAACTATCGCATTCGCAAGAACCTCGGCCGCGTGAAGCGCATCGTCGATGTGCCGAACCTCATCGACATCCAGAAGTCGAGCTACGACAAGTTCTTGCAGATGGACGTGCCGCAGAACGAGCGGCGCGAGTACGGGCTGCAGGGCGTCTTCCGCTCCGTGTTCCCGATCCGGGACTTCAACGGCACGAGCGAGCTCGTGTTCGTGTCGTACAACCTCGAGCCGCCCAAGTACGACGTCGACGAGTGCCGGCAGCGCGGCATGACCTTCGCCGCGCCGATCAAGGTCACGACCCAGCTCATGATCTACGATCAGGGCGAGGGCGGCGAGAAGCTGGTCCGCGACATCAAGGAGCAGGAGGTCTACTTCGGGGAAATCCCGCTGATGACCGAGACCGGCACCTTCGTCATCAACGGCACCGAGCGCGTGGTGGTCAGCCAGCTGCACCGCTCGCCGGGCGTGTTCTTCGACCACGACCGCGGCAAGACCCACTCGAGCGGCAAGGTGCTGCACTCGGCGCGCATCATCCCCTACCGCGGCAGCTGGCTCGACTTCGAGTTCGACCCGAAGAACCTCATCTACGTGCGCATCGACCGGCGCCGCAAGATGCACGCCACCGTGCTGCTCCGCGCCCTCGGCTACGGGACGCAGGAGCTGCTCAACTACTTCTACCAGACCGAGACGATCTACCTCGAGAAGGGGCAGAAGTACTCCAAGAGCCTCGACGTCGAGCTCCTGCCCGGGCAGCGCGCCACGCGCGACATCAAGCTCGGCGGCACCGTCATCGTCAAGAAGAACCAGAAGTTCACCAAGGTCGCGATCAAGAAGCTGAAGGAGGCGGAGATGACCCGCCTGCCGCTCGAGATCGAGGAGCTCGCCGGCAAGGTGAGCGCCCGCGACGTGGTGGATCCCGAGACCGGCGAGGTGCTGCTCGAGTGCAACGAGGAGGTGACCGAGGAGAAGCTCGATCGCCTGCGCGAGGCCAAGATCGAGAGCTTCGAGGTCCTGTTCATCGACGGCCTCAACGTCGGCAGCTACCTGCGCGACACCTTGATGGCCGACCGCATCCGGACGCAGGAAGACGCGATCCTCGAGATCTACCGGCGCCTGCGCCCGGGCGACCCGCCCACGCTCGACACCGCCAAGACGCTCTTCAACAACCTGTTCTTCAACGAGGAGCGCTACGATCTCTCGCGCGTCGGCCGGCTGAAGCTCAACTACAAGTTCTACCGCGACGTGGCCGACGACCAGAAGCCGTCGCTCGACGTGGTGGTGCTGACGCCCCAGGACATCCTGGAGACGGTGCGCCACCTCATCGAGCTCAAGAACGGTCGCGGCTCGGTGGACGACATCGACCACCTCGGCAACCGCCGCGTGCGCGCGGTCGGCGAGCTGATGGAGAACCAGTACCGCGTGGGCCTGGTCCGCATGGAGCGCGCCATCAAGGAGCGCATGAGCATGTCGCAGGAGATCGACACGCTCATGCCCCACGACCTCATCAACTCGAAGCCCGTGAGCGCGGTCGTGAAGGAGTACTTCGGCTCCTCGCAGCTGTCGCAGTTCATGGACCAGACGAACCCGCTCTCCGAGGTCACGCACAAGCGCCGCCTCTCGGCCCTCGGGCCGGGCGGCCTCACGCGCGAGCGCGCGGGCTTCGAGGTGCGCGACGTGCACGCCACGCACTACGGCCGCATCTGCCCCATCGAGACGCCGGAAGGTCCGAACATCGGCCTCATCGCGAGCCTGTCGTGCTTCGCGCGCGTCAACGAGTACGGCTTCGTCGAGACGCCCTACCGCCGCGTCGAGGGCGCGCGCGTCACCGACCAGGTAACGTGGTTCTCGGCGCTCGAGGAGGAGGGCAAGTACATCGCCCAGGCGACGGCCGGCCTCGACCACCGCGGCCACTTCAAGGAGCACGCCGTCTCGGCGCGCTTCAACGGCGAGTTCAAGATCGTGCCGGCCGACACCATCCAGCTGATGGACGTGGCGCCGACGCAGATGGTGAGCGTCGCGGCGGCGCTCGTGCCCTTCCTCGAGCACGACGACGCGAACCGCGCCCTCATGGGCGCCAACATGCAGCGCCAGGCGGTGCCGCTCATCCGCACCGAGGCGCCGCTCATCGGCACGGGCATGGAGCTGCGCGCGGCGCGCGACTCCGGCATGTGCATCGCGGCGCGGCGCGAGGGCGTGGTCGAGAGCGTCGACGCCACGCGCATCGTGGTGCGGCCCACGGGCGAGGGCAGCGAGGTGCCGGACATCTACCACCTGATGAAGCACCAGCGCTCGAACCAGAGCACCTGCTACAACCAGAAGACCATCGTGCGCACCGGCGACGTGGTGAAGCGCGGTGACGTGCTGGCCGACGGCCCGGCGATGGACATGGGCGAGCTGGCGCTCGGCCAGAACGTGCTCACGGCCTTCATGCCGTGGCAGGGCTACAACTTCGAGGACTCGATCCTCATCTCCGAGCGCATCGTCAAGGACGACATCTTCACCTCGATCCACATCGAGGAGTTCGAGTGCGTCGCCCGCGACACCAAGCTCGGCAAGGAAGAGGTGACGCGCGACATCCCGAACGTCGGCGAGGAGGGCCTGAAGGACCTCGACGAGAGCGGCATCGTGCGCATCGGCGCCGAGGTGCAGCCGGGCGACATCCTGGTCGGCAAGGTCACGCCCAAGGGCGAGACCCAGCTCTCCCCGGAAGAGAAGCTCCTGCGCGCCATCTTCGGCGAGAAGAGCGGCGACGTGCGCGACAGCTCGCTGCGCGTGCCGCCGGGCGTGTCGGGCATCGTGATCGACGCCCGCGTCTTCTCGCGCAAGGGCCAGGACAAGGACAGCCGCGCGAAGGAGATCGAGGATCAGGAGCGCGCGCGCATCGAGCGCACGCGCGACGAGGAGATCAAGATCCTGCGCGACAGCTTCTACCGGCGCGTGCGCGAGCTCTTGGTCGGCAAGCTGACGACCGGCAAATTGGTCGACGACCGCGGCAAGGTGCTGCTCCAGAAGGGTGACAAGATCACCAAGGACGGCATCGGCGAGATTCCGCGCAAGTACTGGGGCGAGATCCCGGTCGCGTCGGCCGAGAAGGTGCAGCAGATCCTCCACGACCTCGAGGAGATGGTGCGCAGCCGCGAGGAGCACTTCCGCGACAAGATCGAGCGCCTGAGCCGCGGCGACGAGCTGCCCCCCGGCGTCATCAAGATGGTGAAGGTCTACATCGCCATCAAGCGCAAGCTGCAGGTGGGCGACAAGATGGCCGGCCGTCACGGCAACAAGGGCGTCGTGTCGCGCATCGTGCCCGAAGAGGACATGCCGTACATGGCGGACGGCACGCCGGTCGACATCGTGCTCAACCCGCTCGGCGTGCCGAGCCGCATGAACGTCGGGCAGATCCTCGAGATCCACCTCGGCTGGGGCGCGCGCGAGCTCGGCCGGCAGGTGCAGCGGATGTTCGAGCAGCAGAAGGCGGTCGGCGAGATCCGCGCGCGCCTGAAGGAGCTCTACCACGGCGACCACGAGTTCGACGGCCTGGTCGAGTCCTTGAGCGACGAGGACGTCAAGCGCCTGGCGAGCAAGCACCACCAGGGCATGTACCTCTCGACGCCGGTCTTCGACGGCGCCAGCGAGACGGACATCAAGAAGGCCCTCGACATGGCCGGGCTGCCGCGCACCGGCCAGACGGTGCTGTTCGACGGCCGCACCGGCGAGGCCTTCGACCACGACGTGACGGTGGGCGTCATGTACATCCTGAAGCTCCACCACCTGGTGGACGACAAGATCCACGCCCGCTCCATCGGGCCGTACTCGCTCGTCACGCAGCAGCCGCTCGGCGGCAAGGCGCAGTTCGGCGGGCAGCGGCTCGGCGAGATGGAGGTGTGGGCGATGGAGGCCTACGGCGCCGCCTACGCCCTGCAGGAGTTCCTCACGGTCAAGAGCGACGACGTACAGGGCCGCACGCGCATGTACGAGTCGATCGTCAAGGGTGAGTACCAGCTCGATCCGGGCCTGCCGGAGAGCTTCAACGTGCTCATCAAGGAGCTGCAGAGCCTGTGCCTCAACGTCGAGCTCGTCGAGACGGTCCACGAGGGCGCGGGCGTCGTGCCCCCGACGGCCGCGGCAGCCGAGGAGGAGTGACGAGACCCGCTGCCGATCACGGAGAGGACCACCCGCCGGGGCGCCAGGCGCGCCAGGGCGGGAAAGGAACCCCGGTTGGCGCCCCTGGCGTCTTGGCGGTTCATCTCCCCTCCTCCCCCCAGAGTTTCACGCTGACCGAGAACGCGCACACGTAGGGCCAACATGAGAGACATTTTCAGCTTTTTCGAGAAGCCCAAGGATCCGCTGTCGTTCAACGCGATCCGCATCTCGCTCGCCAGCCCCGAGAAGATCCGCGAGTGGTCGCACGGCGAGGTCAAGAAGCCAGAGACCATCAACTACCGCACCTTCAAGCCGGAGCGCGACGGCCTGTTCTGCGCGAAGATCTTCGGGCCGGTGAAGGACTACGAGTGCAACTGCGGCAAGTACAAGCGCATGAAGCACCGTGGCATCGTGTGCGAGAAGTGCGGCGTCGAGGTCATCCCCTCGAAGGTGCGGCGTGAGCGCCTGGGCCACATCTCGCTCGCCACGCCGGTCGCGCACATCTGGTTCCTGAAGAGCCTGCCCTCGCGCATCGGCAACATCCTCGACATCTCGCTGAAGGACCTCGAGCGCGTCCTGTACTGCGAGGCGTACATCGTCATCGACCCCAAGCAGACGCAGCTGACGCGCGGCGAGCTGTTGCTCGAGGAGCGCTACCTCGAGCTCATGGAGGAGTACGGCGAGGAGGGCTTCAAGGCGGGCATGGGCGGCGAGGCCGTGCTCGAGATGCTGAAGCAGGTGGACGTGCACGCGCTCGCCGAGGTGCTGCGCAAGGAGATGCGCGCGGCGACCAGCGAGGCGAAGCGGAAGAAGCTCGCCAAGCGCTTGAAGGTGGTCGAGGCCTTCCGCGACAGCGGCAACCGCCCCGAGTGGATGATGCTGACGGTCATCCCCGTCCTGCCGCCGGATCTGCGCCCGCTCGTGCCGCTCGACGGCGGCCGCTTCGCGACCAGCGACCTCAACGACCTCTACCGGCGCGTCATCAACCGCAACAACCGGTTGAAGCGCCTGCTCGAGCTCAACGCGCCCGAGATCATCATCCGCAACGAGCGGCGCATGCTGCAGGAGGCGGTCGACGCCCTGTTCGACAACGGCCGCCGCGGCAAGACCATCACCGGCCCGAACAAGCGCCCGCTGAAGAGCCTGAGCGACATGCTCAAGGGCAAGCAGGGGCGCTTCCGCCAGAACCTGCTCGGCAAGCGCGTCGACTACTCGGGCCG
>JADLAB010000104.1 GCA_020848455.1 Polyangiaceae bacterium | reverse complement strand
CGATCCGAGGGAGCTTCGAAGGCGATCGCGGAAGCGACTGTCGACCTGTCTCCATACTTCGCGATGTCTGCCGGAAGTGCGATCATGCTGCCGCGAGTTCGACGAGTTGGTCGCCGCGGTGGCCCGATCGCACGCCGCTGGCGCGGGGAGCGCAGTCGTCGAGCGCGGAAGCTGCTGGCTCTGGCTTCACGACAACATGCGGGACCTGACGCGTGTGCGCTCATCGGAGTGCGGCGCGCGTTCGTCTCGAAGAGTCGACGCTATCTCGTACCGCTGCCGGAGTTCGCGGCTTCGCCAAGTCTCCACCAGCGCGAGGGCATGGGCGAAGAGATGAGCGCGAGGGTCCTCGAACGGTTCGGCGTCGAGGGCGGGTACTTCTCCGTGCTCGAATCCGACGATCCCGATCATCTGCCGTTCTTTGTGATGTGCCGTTGGAGAACGAGCTCTTCTTCAACCGAGCTTGAGGGGCCACGGGCGCGGCCCTGCGCTCGTCAGTGCGCGTCGGCCGTCTTCGGGTAGGGGCGGCGGGCGAGGGCTTGTCGGACGCGTTGGTCCAGTGTGCCGCGCCCCGAGCTGGCTCGTCACCTGGATCGACCCGCCCGCCTGCCGCACGATGCCGCAACACGTCGCGAGCCCGAGCCCGACCCCACGCTCGTCCTTCGTCGTGAAGAACGGCTCGAACACGTGCGGCAACACATCCGGCGTGATGCCGGTGCCAGTGTCCTCCACTGCGATCTTCACGTGCGGACCCGGCGTGAGCTCCGGGTGCGGCGTGACGGGATCCGCCACGATCGTCACGTCGTCCGTCCTGATCGTCATCGATCCGCCCATCGGCATCGCGTCACGGGCGTTGCTCGCGAGGTTCCACGCGCCGACCCGGAGGCTCCACGGACCGATCCGAAGGCGCCCACCAACGTCGGCGGAGCGCCACGAACGAGGAAGATGGCCGTCTGCGCGTGGGTGGGCGCCGGAGCCCCGCTCACCCACGCCTCAAAGATCCCGCGCGCTGGCCTGGCGCGCGGGGCCGAGGCCATCCGGTCGCTTCGTGGAGCCTTCCGCCAGGTGTACGGCGGCCGTTCGCTCCGCTCGTGGAGCGTCGCCGTCACGGCGTCGCCAGCACCTCGCGCACCTTGCGCAACAGCGCGTCCGGGGTGATGGGCTTGTGGAGGAAGGCGATGCCGGCGTCGAGCACGCCGTGCTGCACGATCGCCGTCTCGGTGTAGCCCGACACGTAGAGCACGCGCATCTCCGGGCGCAGCACGACCAGACGCTCGGCGAGCTCGCGCCCGCTCATGTGCGGCATGACCACGTCGGTGATCAGCAAGTCGATCGCGCCCAGGTGCTCGGCCGCGATCCGCAGCGCGTCGGGGCCGTCGGCCGCGTCGACGACCTGATACCCGGCGCGCCGCAGGATGGCGCACGTCGACGAGCGCACCTGCAGGTCGTCCTCCACGACCAGCAGCGTCTCGCAGCACTGCACCGCCGCGATCGGGTCCACGAACACGTCGACCTCCGCCGCCTCCCGCGCCGTCACGGGCAGGTAGATCTCGAAGGTCGTGCCCTGCTCCGGCTCGCTCGTGACGTCGATGTGGCCCTCGCTCTGCTTGACGATGCCGTACACCGTCGAGAGCCCGAGGCCCGTGCCCTTGCCGAGACCCTTGGTCGTGAAGAACGGCTCGAAGAGCCGCTCGCGCGTCGTGGCGTCCATGCCCGTGCCGGTGTCGCGCACCGTCAGCACCACGTACGCCCCCGGCGCGAACACGTTCGGGCGCGCGGCCGCCTCCGCGGCGTCCACCCGCACGTTGCGCACCCCGATCGTCAGCGTGCCCCCCCGCGGCATCGCGTCACGCGCATTCACGGCCAGGTTCATGACGATCTGCTCGATCTGGCTCGGGTCCGCGAGCACCGGATCCAGCGGCGCGTCGACCGTCACGACCAGCTGGATGTCCTCCCCGAGGAGCCGCGCCAGCATCTTCTTCATGTCGCCGAGCACGAGCCCGAGATCGAGGACGCGCGGCTGCAACATCTGCTGGCGGCTGAACGCCAACAACTGCCGCGTGAGATCCGTCGCGCGCTGTCCGGCGTGCAAGACCTCGGCGAGGTCGTCGTGCATCCGATCGTCCTTGGGCAGCTCCTCGCGCATCAACGCCGCGTAGCTCAGGATGACGGACAGGAGGTTGTTGAAGTCGTGCGCGACGCCGCCGGCGAGCTGCCCCACAGCCTCCATCTTCTGCGCCTGGCGGAGCTGCGCCTCGGTCGCCTGGAGCTGCGCCGCCGCCTGCTTCAGCTCGTCGATGTCGGTGCAGGTCCCGAGCCACCGCGTCACCACGCCCGCCTCGTCGCGCAGCGGCAGGCCGCGCACCAGGAACCAACGATAGGCGCCGTCGGTGCCGCGCAGCCGCGCCTCCAGCGTGCACGTCCCGCCGTCGGCGGCCGCCTGGCTCCACGCGGCCTCGACGCGCCCGCGATCCTCGGCGTGGAACGGGGCGTACCACCCGAGGCCCTCGCTCGCGGCGGGGCCCTGGCCCGTGTACTCGACCCAGCGCTGGTTGCAGTACGTGTTCGAGCCCTCGCCGTTGGTCATCCACACGAGCTGCGGGATCGCCTCGGTGAGCTGGCGGAACACCCCCTCGCTGTGGCGCAGCGCCGCCTCGACCCGCACCCGCGCCGCGATGTCGCGCTGCAGCGAGCGGTTGGTCTCCTCGAGCTCGAGCGTCTTCTGCTCGAGCTTGCGCACGAGCGTCTCGTTGTACTCGCGCAGCATCACGACCTGCGAGCCGGTCGTCGACAGCGCCGGGCGCGGCATGACCGCCGTGTCGCGCGTCGTGACCTCGCGCAGCCGCGACAGGAACTCGTCGGGCTCCGTCGGCTTGAGGATGAAGGCGTCCGCGCCGAGGCTCAGCGCCAGCCGCTCGTCCTCCGGCTCGGTGTAGGTCGCCGTGTACACGATGAACGGCACCGACCCGAGCCGCGCGTCCGCCTTCCAGTGGCGCAGCAGCGTGTAGCCATCCATGACCGGCATCAGCAGATCCGAGATCACGACGTCCGGCGGGGCCTGCCGCGCCAGCGTCAGCGCCTCGGCCCCGTGGCGCGCGCCGACCACCTCGTGGCCCTCCGCCCGCAAGAGCGCGCTCAGGTAGTAGAGGTTGTCCTCCTTGTCGTCGACCACGAGGACGCGCATCACCCACCCCCTGCCGCGTCGGGCCCGAGCGCCGCCGCCAGCGCCACCACGAACGTCTCCGTGTCGATCGGCTTCTCGATGTAGCCCGTGCAGCCCGCCGCCAGCGCCCGCTCGCGGTCGCCCGGCATGGCGTAGGAGGTGACGGCGACGATGGGGATCGTGCGCAGCTCAGGGTGCCCGCGCAGCGCCTGCGCGACCGCGTAGCCGTCCATGCCCGGGAGCTGGATGTCGAGCAGGATGAGGTCCGGCACCTCGGCGCGCGCCGCCTCGATGCCGCGTCGGCCGTCGGTCTCCGAGCGCACGCGGTAGCCGTGCTGCTCGAGGAGGAACGTCACGAGGTAGCGGTTGTGCTCGTTGTCCTCGATCACGAGGATCGTCCGTTTCATGTCGCCTCCGGCCGCACGAGCGGCACCACGAACGTGAAGACGCTGCCGACGTCGGGCTCGCTGCGCACGTGGATCCTGCCGCCGAGCAGCTCCGTGAGCCGCCGGCAGATGGCCAGGCCGAGCCCCGTCCCGTCGTGGCGCCGCTGCAGCCCCGAGTCGATCTGACGAAACGGCTGGAAGAGCGTGGCCAGGTCTTCGGCGCGCATGCCGATCCCGGTGTCCGCGACGGCGAGGCGCACGACGGGCGTCGGCGCGGCGCCCGCGAGCAGCGGGTCCGTCCCGCGCTCGACCATGAGGCGCAAGCCGCCGCGCTCGGTGAACTTGATGGCGTTGTTGAGCAGGTTCAGGAGCACCTGCTCGACGCGGCGCCGATCGCTGACGAGCTCGAGCGGCCCGTCCGGCACCACCACCTCGAGGGTGAGCCCCTTCTTGTCGGCGAGCGGCGCGACGGAGGCCACGGCGCGCTCGACGGCGGCGCGCAGGTCGAAGGGCGCAGGGCGGAGCTCGAGCTGGCCGGCCTCGATGCGCGAGATGTCGAGCACATCGTTGATGAGGTCGAGGAGGTGGCGGCCGCTGCTCTGCACCATGCCGAGCTGCTTGCTCTGCTCGGGGGTGAGCGGGCCGGCCATGCCCTTGAGCACGATCCCGGTGAAGCCGAGGATCGAGTTGAGCGGCGTGCGCAGCTCGTGCGACATGGTCGCGAGGAAGGCGGACTTGATACGATCGGCGGCCTCGGCGCGCACGCGCGCGGCGTCGAGGTCGCGCGTGCGCTCGGCGACGAGGCGCTCGAGGTTGGTGTTGAGGTCGCGCAGCGCCTGCTCGGCCTGCTTGCGCTCGCTGACGTCGATCGACAGGACGAAGATGCCCTCCGGCACGGGCTGCGCGCGCACGTCGAACCAGCGCGTCGAGCCGTCGGCGAAGGTGAACTCGGTCTCGTCGTGCTGGGCGACGCGCTCGTCCATGCAGCGGCGGAGCAGCGCGTAGACGTGGGTCGCCTCGATGCCCGGCCAGACGTCGGGCATCCGCTGGCCCAGCAGCTCGGCGTTGGGGCGCCGGTTCTGGGTCGCGGCCGCCGGGTTGAGGTAGAGGTAGCGCCAGTCGAAGCCGATGAGCTGGCAGCTCTCGAGCGTCGTGTCGAGGGTCGTGCGGTAGCGCTCTTCGCTCTTGGCGAGGGCGCGCTCGGCGCGGATGCGCTCGGCGATGTCGACGCCCACGCCGACGAGCTCGGGCGCGCCGTCGCGCTCGATGCGGCGCCCGGTGAGGAAGTAGGGCGTGGCGCGCCCGTCCTTGGCGACGAGCGACGCCTCGACGCTCGCCTCGCCGTGCGCGAACACCTCGGCGATGCGCGCCTCGACCGCCGCGCGCTCCGCGCCGGCGAAGAAGTCGACCGGGTGCATGGTGGCGATCTCGTCGGCGGTGTAGCCCGTGACCTGCTCGAAGTTGCGGTTCCAGCGCAGGAAGCGGCCGTCGCGATCGTAGTGGTAGAAGACGCCGGGCATGGCCGCGACGAGGCCGGCCACGAAACGTTGCTCGCGCTCCACGCGGGCCTCGTTCGCCCGTCGCTCGGAGATGTCGCGCACGATCTTGGCGATGCCGACGAGGCGGCGCGCGCCGCCGTCGGCGTCGCGCTCGTAGATGGGCGACAGCGTGATGGAGACCGGGAAGGGGCGGTCGCCCTTGCGCAGGCGCACCGACTCGAGCTGACGGATGTGTCGGCCGGCGGCGATGTGCACGCCGATGGTGGTCGTCTCGTGCTCGAGCCCGCGCGGCACGAGCATGGCGACCGGGCGGCCGATGGCCTCGTGGCCCTCGTAGTCGAACATGGCGCGCGCGCCGGGGTTCCAGCTCGTGATGATGCCGTCGAGGCCGAGGCTCATGATGCCGTCCTCGGTGGACTCGATGATGGCGGCGTAACGCCCCATCGCCGCCTCGGCGAGCTGGCGGGCTTCGGCCTGGGCCATGTGCTCGAGGGCGAACGAGAGGTCGGCGGCGGCCTGGAGCAGCAGGCCGATCTCCTCCGTGCGGAAGAAGCCGATCGATGCCGCGTAGACGCTGAGCGCGCCCACCGTGCTGCCGCCGAAGTGGATGGGGAACGCGGCGCTGGCGCGGAGGCCGCGGCGCTCGAGGCGGGTGCGCCACGGGCCCATCGCGCCGTCGGCCGAGAGGTCGTTGCAGACGTAGGGGCGGTCCTCGCGCAGCGCGCGCCCGGTGGGTCCCAGGCCCTCGGGGCGCTCGTCGACGCAGACGACGATCGAGCGGGTGTAGCCGTCGGTGTCGCCGGCTTCGGCGACCGGCAGGATGCGTCCGGTGGTCGGGTCGGGCCAGCCGATCCAGGCCATGCCGAACGGTCCGTGCGTGACGAGCGCCTGGCAGACCTTGTCGAACAGCTCGTTGCGCGACGTCGCCCGCACGATGGCCTGCCCGACGTGGCTGAGCGCCGAGTAGAGGCGCGCGATGCGCTCGGCATCGTGGTTCTGGGCCGTCATGCAACGCTCCGTGGTGGGGCGGGCACCGCGCCGGACGGTCGAGGCCGGCGTAGACCGCACCCGCGGTCTACCGCGTTCGGAGCCGCACGTCAGCGTCCCTGCGAGGAGAGCATCAGCCCATAGACACCAGCACCCGCGGTGTGATGGCCGCGCCGTGGTGTGGGGATCGCATCCCTCAGGTGCGGCGGAACACGACCGAGCGGCCCAGCGTCAGGCGCTCGAAGCCCTGCACGTCGGGGTCCAGCAGCTCGGCGCCGCCGAGCAGCAGGTAGGCGCCCGGGCGCATCGAGCGGCGGATGCGCTCGAGCAGCGCGACGCGCGTCGCGTGGTCGAAGTACACCATCACGTAGCGCACGAGCACGAGGTCGAACTGCGTCGCGAACGGCCACGCCTCGACCAGGTTGACGTTCCGGAAGTCGACGAGCTGGCGCACGTGCTCGCCGAGCTGCCAGTGCCCCTTGTCCTGCTTGAAGTGCTTGACCAGCAGCGGGGCCGGCAGGCCGCGGTTCACCTCCGCCTGCGTGTAGCGCCCGGCGCGCGCCTGGTCGAGCACGCGGTTCGAGATGTCCGTCGCCGTGATGCGCACACCGCCACGCCCGAGCGCCGGGAAGTGCTCGCTCAAGAGCAGCGCCAGGCTGTAGGGCTCCTGACCCGTCGAGCACGCCGCGCTCCAGATGTTGATGGGCGCGCTCGCCCGCGCCTTCACGAGCTCGGGTACGATGGTCGTGCGCAGCGTCTCGTAGGGGTGCACGTCGCGGAAGAACAACGTCTCGTTCGTGGTCATCGCGTCGACCACACGCTCCTTCAGCGTCGCGTCGCCGTTGCGCCGCAGCTTCAGCACGAGCTCGGCCTCGGACTTCAGCCCGAGCTCGAGCGCCAGCGCGTGCAGCCGGCTCTCGACCAGGTACTGCTTGCTCGCGTCGATCTGGATCGCCGCCTTCTTCTGCACCAGCGTCGCGACGAAGAGGACGTCGTCCAGGTTGAGGCTCACGACGGCCTCCCCGCGAACGATCGCCCCACGTTCGCCCGGCGTATCATCACCTCGGCGATGGACCCGAGCGGCAGGATCTCGTCGGCCAGACCCTCGGTCGCCACGATGCCGGCCATGCCCCACACGATGCTCGTCGCCTTGTCCTGCACGATGACGCGCGCCCCGCCAGCGCGCAGCGCGCGCGTCCCGGCCAGGCCGTCCGAGCCCATGCCCGTCAGGACGACACCCAGCACGCGCGAACCGTACACCGCCGCCGCCGTGCGGAAGAGGACGTCGGCCGCGGGGCGACAGCCGTTCTCGGGCGGGTCGCTGTTCGTGTCCGTCACGATGACGCGCTCGCGGCGCTTCACGACCAGGTGCATGCCGCCCGGCGCGATGAGCACCCCGCGCGTCGGTACCGGCTGGCCCGCGGCCGCCTCGCTGACGGGGATCCTGCAGTGCGAGCCGAGCAGCGACGCGAGCCGCTCCGTGAACGTCGGCGGCATGTGCTGCACGATCAGGATCGGGACCGGGAACCACTCGGGGATCGACGGCAGGATCTCGAGCAGCGCCTTCGGCCCGCCCGTCGACACCGCGATGGTCACGACGTCGATCGGCTTGAGGTCGTACGAGCCACGCGTCTCGAGCGGGGTGCTCGGCGCCTGCACGGACGGCGCGCTCCGCGGCAGCGGCGCCGCCGCCGGGCGCTCGTGCGTCAGCGTGCGCGGCGGCAGCGACGGCACCGTCTGCCGCGGCGCGTGTGCATGCGCGGGCACGGGGCGCGCGACCGCGGTCGTGCTCGGCGGCGTCCACGGCGTCCCAGCGGGCATCCGCGGGTTCGGCCCGGTCACCGTGCGCTGCGCGACGCGCCCGACCATCGCCTTCAGCCGCGGCAGGAGCTCGGTCCGCAGCAGGGCGTGGTTGGCGTCGACGTCCGCGCCGTCCGGCTTCGGGATGCAGTCGATCGCCCCGAGGCTCAGCGCCTTCAACGCCATCGCCGTGCCGTGTTCGGTGTGGCTGCTGAACATGAACACGTAGGGGCGGTTGCGCAGCCGCCGCATCGCCTCGAGCACCTCGAGCCCGTTCATCTCCGGCATCTCGACGTCGAGCACCACGAGGTCCGGCTCGAGGCGCTGGATGGCCTCGAGGCCCGCGCGGCCGTTCGTCGCCGTGCCCACGAGAGTCAGCTCGGGCGCGGACTCGATCACGGCCGCGAGCGCCCGTCGGATCACGGACGAGTCGTCGACCACGAGGACCTTGAGCGGCATGTCAGGCCCCCATGAGCCCGAGCAACTCGAGCTTGCCGAGGATGGTCTCGG
>JADLAB010000103.1 GCA_020848455.1 Polyangiaceae bacterium | reverse complement strand
TCGACGAGGTAGGTCTCGGGCAGCTTCGACGTGCCGAGCTTCTGGGCCAGCGTGCCGAGCGCGCCCGCGGCGGTCGAGGCCGGCCGATCGAGCCACACGGTGATCTCGGGGGTGCGGCCGGCGACGCGGCGCACGTCGTCCCAGCTCGCGTCCGAGGCGAGGCCGAGGACGAGCGCACGCTCGCGGTCGAGGCCGCGCGCGAGCCTGCCGAGCGAGGGCAGCTCCTCGTGGCACGGCGGACACCAGCTGGCCCAGAGGTTCAGCACCAGGACGCGGCCGCGCAGCGAACGGAGCGCGACCTTCGGGCCGTCGACGAGCTCGGCCTCGAGGTCGGGCGCCGGGTGCGGGCGCTCGTGCCCGGTGAAGGTGGGGTGCAGCTCCTCGCACGGCGTCCGGCGGCGCAGGCCCGTGATCCCGAAGCCGAAGGTGCCTCCTGCCGCGACGCCGCTCGCGCCGATCCTGTGGTACTCGCCGCCCGCGTCGGGCGCCTCCACGCTGGCCGGGCCGGTGGCGCCGACGAGGTCCACGATCTCGGTCGTCGCGCCGCGCTCGACCACGGCGTCGGCCTGGAAGAGGGCCTGGGTCGGTGTGATGGCGAAGGTCGCGCGCCCCGCCTCGACGGGCAGACCGAAGCGAGCCTCGAGCTCCGTGTGGCCGGGCGGGAGCGGGCCGCGCCACACGAGCTCGCCGCCTTCGACGGCGGCGCGTGCCGGGGCGCCGTCGAGCGCGACCCCCTGGGCGTGCGCGGGCAGCGGCAACCGCACGTCACCGGTCTCGAAGCGGCGCGGGGCGCCCCCGAGCCCGAGGACTTCGCAGCGGACCCGACCCGCCAGATCGTCGAGCTTGCGCTCGAGCAGGTAGCGGCAGCGCGCGACGGGTCGGTTGCTGTCCGTGAGGGTCCGCACGACGCCTCGACCCGGCGCCGCGAGGAGCGGCCGCGAGACGTACGTCCCCCCGCCCGCGCGCAGGCGGGCGACGCGCACGCCCGCCCCTCGGACGTCGGTGAAGCGCGCGTGCGGGCTGCTCCCCGGCGTCCCGGACGCGGGTGCGGCCGGTTGCACGGCGCCCGTGCCGAGCTCGACGAGCTCGACCGCTGCCGGGTCGGCGTTGCCGAGCACGCGCACCCAGACCTCGTCGGGCGGAACGGGCTCGTCGGCCTCGGGCACGCCGTCGAGCGGCTGGGCCACGCCTGCGGGGGGCGCGACGAGCTCGATCCGGAGGCCGGCCGTCGGCCCTGGCGTGAGCGGCACCGACTCGAAGCGGTCGGCGACCGCGAGCGCGAGCAGGTGATAGGCGACCGAGCCGTCGGTCGCGAGGCCCGCGAGCTCGATGTCGCCGTGAGCGTCCGTCGCCTTCGCGCGATCCTCGAGCTGCGTGTCGACCCCGATGCCGACGACGTGCACGACCACGCCCGGGAGGGCGTCCGCGCCGCGCGCGAGGTGCACGCGCAGCGTACCCGGAGCGAGCGTCCGGTCGAGGACCGGCTCGCCGGGCGCCGGCGGCGCACTCGGCTCGACCGCCGAGCTCGCGCCGGCGACGCTCGCACCCGGGGGCGCGGCCGCTTCCGCAGGGCCCGACGCGCTCGGCGCGGCGCTCGGCCCCAGCGCGGTCTCCGGCGCGCCCGCGTCCGACGCCCCGGGCGGCGCCGAGTGCCCGCAACCAAGGGCGCAGAGCACCCCCACGAACCGCCCCGCCCATCCTCCCGCTTCTGGCACGGCCCCTCCGCTCGTCCTCACCGTAGCGCTTCTGCGAGCCGGTGCGCGAGCAGCGTGTGCCGCTCCTCCTTGCGCTCGGCCGCGAGCGCGAGCGCGAGGGCGCGGGGGTCGGCGACGAGCACGACGAGGCGGCGACCGCGCGTGACGGCGGTGTAGAGCAGGTTGCGCGACAGCATCACGAAGTGCTGCGTCGAGACGGGGATGACCACGGCGGGGTACTCGCTGCCCTGGCTCTTGTGAATGCTCGTCGCGTAGGCAGCGACCAGCTCGTCGAGCTCGCCCTCCTCGTAGCGGACGTCGCGCTCGTCCTCGAAGCGCACGGTGAGCTGCCGCGCACCCGCGTCGACCGCGATGATCTGACCGACGTCGCCGTTGAAGACCTCCTTCTCGTAGTCGTTGCGGAGCTGCATGACCTTGTCGCCGAGACGCAGGATGCGGTTGCCGCGCCGCACCTCGGGGCCGCTCGGATTGAGCGTCGCCTGCAGCATCTCGTTCAGGGCGACGACGCCGATGGGGCCGCGCTGCATGGGCGTCAGGACCTGCACGTCGCGCACCGGATCGAGGCCGAAGCCCGCGGGGATGCGGTGCGTGACGAGCTCGCGGATGGCGTCGGCGACCTCCCCCGGCTCGCGGCGCTCGAACAGGTAGAACTGCTCGCCCTTGCCGACGGCGCCGATGGGCGCGAGCCCGTCGTGGATGCGGTGCGCGTTGATCACGATGCTGGAGTTGTGCGCTTGCCGGAAGATCTCCGCGAGGCGCACCGTCGGCACGACGCCCGAGGCGATGACGTCGCGGAGCACGGCGCCGGGCCCCACGCTCGGCAGCTGGTCGACGTCGCCCACGAGCACGAGGCGCGCGCCGTCGGGCAGGGCCTCGAGCAGGGCCTCGGCGAGATCGATCGCGACCATGGAGGTCTCGTCGACCACGACGACCCCGACGTCGAGGCGCGCGTCGGCGTTGCGGCCGAACTTCCGGCCGCGCGGGTCGTACTCGAGCAGGCGGTGGATGGTCTTCGCCTCGCGCCCGGTCGACTGGCTCAGGCGCTTGGCGGCGCGGCCCGTCGGCGCCGAGAGCGCGACCTCGTGCTTGCCCGCCTCGAACAGGGCGATGAGGGCGCGCACGATGGTGGTCTTGCCGACGCCAGGACCGCCCGTCAGCACCATGACCTTGCTCCGCGCGGCCTCCTCGACCGCGTGGCGCTGCGACGCCGACAGCTCGAGACCCGAGGCCTTCTCGAAGCGCGCGATGCTCGCTTCAACCGTGCGGAGCGGGCGCGAAGGCGTGCGCAAGAGGGCCGCGAGCCGGCGCGCGCACGCGACCTCGGCCCGGTGGAGGTCGGGCGTGTAGACGCCGGTCTCGCCGTTCGGCAGGAGCTCGAGCACCACCTTGCGTCCCTCGGCGAGCGCGTCGATGCCCTCGTCGAGCTCGGCGAGGCCCGGCCCGGGCCCCGGCTCGTCGGGCGCGAGCAGCGGCACCGTGCGCTGGCAGAGCTCGGCGCGGGTCGCGTACACGTCGCCCTGCGTCGCGAGCGCGAGCAGCGTGTGCAAGAGCGCCGCCTGCGTGCGCTCGGGCGACTCCTCGCCGACCCCGAGCGAGCGCGCGATGCCGTCGGCGGTCTTGAAGCCGACGCCCCACACGTCGAGCGCGAGCCGGTAGGGCGACTCGGACACGAGGTGGATCGCCCGGCGCCCGAAGCGCCGGTAGATGCGCGTCGCGAGCGCGGGCGAGGCGCCGTGCGCCTGCAGGAAGACCATGATGGCGTTGACGTCGCGGTGCGCGGCCCACGCCTCGGAGATGGCCTTGATGCGCGCCGCGCCGAGGCCCGGCACCTTGCGGAGCTGCTCGGGCTCGCGGTCGAGCACGGTGAGGGTGCGCTCGCCGAAGGCCGCGACGATGCGCTTGGCCGAGGCCGGTCCGACGCCCTTGACCATGCCCGAGGCGAGGTAGCGCTCGATGCCCGCGAGCGTGGAGGGCGCGACCGTGAGCAGCGTCTCGGCGCGGAACTGCGGGCCGTGCTTCGGGTCGTCGATGTACCGGCCGGTGGCGCGCACGTGGGTGCCGGGGGGCGCGGCCGGGAAGGTGCCGACGACGGTCTCGGTCACGATGCGCGAGCCCTCTCGGCGCTCGATCTTGAGCACGCGAAAGCCGGTCTCGTCGTTCTCGTAGGTGACGCGCGCGACCTCGCCCTCGAGGACACGCTCGGCCTCGCGCGGCTCGAGGGAGAGCTTGCCTTGGGTCGGGCCGTCGGCGGCGAGTGGGGCGCCCGGCGCGCGGTTCGGGGCGCCGCCCTTGCGGTGCGGCGCGTGAGGATCGCTCGGCGGGCTCACGATGCGTCGACGAGCATGGGCGCGACGCGGGGCGAGTGCAATGGGGCGCGGGCCGATGCGGGCCGATGCGCGCCCGGGCAAGCGCGCCTACCTCGCGGCGGCTCGACCCACGGTCCCGAGGTGGGTCGCGCCGAATGCGCGCGCGTACTTCAGGCCGTAGCCGAGCGCGCGGTCGAAGCCGACGTGCGCGACCCAGATCATCGCGAACGGCAGCAGCTGTGGCACGGCGAGCCCGGCGAGCGCGAGCGAGGCGGGGCCGAGGTAGCTGTGGGCCGCGTTGTAGGTGAGGGCGCCGGCGCGAGGCCCGGCGAGGTAGCCGAGCAGGGAGAGGTCCGGCACGAGGAAGAGCGCGGCGAAGACGCCCCAGCTCGCGCCGAGGTAGCGGTAGGCCACGAGCGCGGCGACGAGGGCCAGCGCGCCCTCGGCGCGCAGGAGCGCGCGCGGCCAGCCGGAGACAGCGCCCTGCGGCTGTGCCGCCGCCTGTTCGACGGTCGGGCTCTGGAGCTCGGCGGGACTCGTGATCGCGTGGGTGTTCATGGCTTCCGTCCTCGCGGCGCGCGGCTGGTGGCGCCGCCTCGAACAGGTGTAAGCCCCAGGAGCGCTATTTACGATTGTACGAATGCGTCCATCAGCTCATCATTATTTGATGAGCGCAGCCGAGCCCTCCTGGGATCTCTACGAGGCCCTGCTCGCGGTGCTGCGCGAGGGCAGCCTCTCGGGCGCCGCGCGCGCCCTCGGCGTGGCGCAGCCCACCGTGCGCCGGCAGATCGAGGCGCTCGAGCGGGCGCTCGGCGCGGTGCTCTTCACGCGCGCGTCGAACGGCCTCGTACCGACGGAGCTCGCGCTCGCCACCCTGCCCCACGCCGAGCACATCGCGTCCGCGGCGCGCGCGCTGGCGCGGGCCGTGTCGGGCGGTGCCGACGCCGATCACGGCACGGTGCGCGTCACCGCGAGCGAGGTGGTCGGCGCCGAGGTCCTGCCGCCGGTGCTGGCCGATCTGCGGCGGGCTCACCCGCGGCTGCAGATCGAGCTCGTCGCCACCAATCGCACCGAGGACATCCTGCGCCGCGACGCCGACGTCGCCGTGCGCATGGTCGAGCCGGCCCAGGCCGGGCTCGTGCGCCGCCGGACGGGGAAGGTCGAGGTCGGCCTGTACGCGCACGAGCGCTACCTCGCCGAGCACCCGCCGCCGAAGGGGCTCGACGAGCTCGGGCGCGGCCATTTCCTCGTGGGCGCCGACCGCTCGCGCGCCCTCGTCGACGCGCTCGCCAGCCGCGGCGTCGCGCTCGGGCCTCGGGATTTCGCCTTCCGGTGCGACAGCGACCTCGTGCAGCTCGCCGCCGTGCGCGCCGGGCTCGGCATCGGCGCGTGTCAGGTGCCGCTCAGCCGCGCCCCCGTGCGTCTCGTGCGCGTGCTGCCCGCGGTCGCCTTCCACCTCGACGTGTGGGTGGTCATGCACGAGGATCTGCGCGCGAGCGCGCGCGTGCGCCTGGTCTTCGACGCCCTCGCGGAGGGTCTGCGGGCCTACGGCGTCGCTCGGCGTCGCTGAGGGTCTGCGGGCCTACGGTGTCGCTCGGCGTCGCTGAGGGTCGGCGGGCCTACGGCGTCGCTCGGCGTCGCTGAGGGTCGGCGAGCGCCCGCGGCCGCGTGGTCGGCGCCCGCATGGTAGGCTCGCGGCGATGGACGCCGCCGAGGGCCACGCACCCACTCTGCCGACCGGCCGCCGCGCGGTCGTCCACGCGCTCGGCGCCTCCCCGCAGGAGGCGCTCGAGGAGACGCTGCGCATCGAGGTGCAGCCGCCGCCCGACCCGGCGACGCTCGGGCCCGAGGACGTCGTCATCCGGGTGAGGAGCGCCGCGGTGGGGTGGGTCGATCTGCTCATGACGAGCGGCCAGTACCAGCACGTGCCGGCGCCGCCCTACACGCCGGGGCTCGAGTACGCGGGCGAGGTCGTGTGGCGCGGTGCGGCGGTGCGCGCGCCCGAGCTCGGGGCCAAGGTGCTCGCGGACGGCCTGCTCACCGGGCCGCGCTCGCTCGGCGCCTACCGCGCGTGGGGCGGCTTCGCGACCTATGCCGTGGCCCCCGCCGCGGCCGCGCTTCCGCTCCCGGCCGGCCTGTCCTTCGACGAGGGCGCGTGCCTGCTCGGCGGCACCGAGACCGCCTACCACGCGCTCGTGACGCGCGGGCGCGTGCGCGCGGGCGAGACCGTGCTCGTGCTCGGGGCGTCGGGCTCGACGGGCCTGGCAACCGTCGAGGTCGCGAAGATCCTCGGCGCGACCGTGATCGCCGCCGGGCGCTCGGCCGAGAAGCTCGAGCCCGCGCGGGCGCTCGGGGCCGATCACCTGGTCGTCCTCGGGGCGCCGGGCGCACCGCGCCTGCGCGACGCCGTCAAGGCGCTCACCGGCGGGCGGGGCGCCGACGTCGTCTACGACCCGGTCGGCGGCGAGCTGTCGCAGGAGGGCCTGCGCGCGGCGGCGTTCGGGGCGCGGTACCTCGTCGTCGGCTGGGCCGCGACGCCCCTCGTCGCGCGCGGGGGTCGCGACCCGAACTTCATCCCGACGAACCTCGTGCTCATGAAGGGCCTCGACGTGCTCGGCTCGCCCGCGGCCATCGCCGTGCTCCACGATCCGGCGCTTCGCACCGAGCGCCTCGCGCGCGCGCTCGAGTGGGCCCGCGCCGGGCGCCTGCACCCGCACGTGAGCCACGTGTTCGCGTTCGACGAGCTCCGCCAGGCGCTCCGCGACAAGTGGGAAGGCCGCCACGCGGGCAACCTCGTCGTGCATCCCGACTGACCTACGACTCCCGAGCGCGTCCGCTCGCTGCGTTGCGGAAGCGGTACACGTCGTCGGCGAGCTCGCGCCAGACGAGCCCGCGCCCCTCGAGGACCTCGAGGTTGCCGACGACCTCCGACACCATGAGAAAGACGTCGAGCGGGCGAGCGCGCGCGAAGAGCGCCTGGACGAGCTCGTAGGCCGTGCGGGGGCCCGCCTCGAGCGCCGCCTGGAGCTTGCGCTGGCGCCGCTCGTAGAAGCCGAGCAGGCCGTCGATGATCTGGCGGTGGCCGCCGAAGGGCTCGGCGTGACCCGGCAGCACGAGATCGACCTCGAGCTCGCGGGCCCTGCGGATCGAGGCCTCGTAGGCCACGAGCGGCCGCCAGTAGCCGTCCTGTCCGTCGGGGCCGAGCTCGATGAGCGGATTGGGCGACACGCGCTCGAGCAGGTGGTCGTCCGAGAACAGGATGCGGTGCGCCCGGTCGTAGAGGCACAGGACGCCGGGCGTGTGCCCCGGCATGTGCAAGATCTCGAGGCTCGTGTGCGCGAGCTCGAGCCGGTCGCCCTCGCCGACCGCCTCGACCGCGTCGAGCGTGTGGGCCATCCGGCGGTTCTTCTGTCCCTCACCGGCGATGGCGGCGAGGGCCTCGGGCGGCACGCCGAGGCGGCGGAGGTGCGCGCCGTACGCCCCGAGCTGCGGCCCCCAGCGGGCGCCGCCTCGGCCGAGCAGCTTGCCGAAGTCGGCCGGGTGCGCGAAGACGGGCAGCTCGCCGCCGTGCCAGCGCTGGATGGTGCGCGCCGCGCCGAAATGGTCGATGTGGCCGTGCGAGACGTAGATGCGGCGCACCTCCGAGAACTTGCGGCCGAGGGCGCGGAAGCCCTCCGCGAGCGTCGCCTCGGCCTCCTCGGTGCCGAGCCCGGCGTCGAAGAGCGCGACTCCGCCGCCGCGCTCGGCGAGCAGGTAGACGTTCACCGGGCCGCCGGCCTGGGGGAACGGGATGGGGATCGGCAGGCGCCAGATCCCGAGGTCGGCGAGGTCGTGCTCCTGCAAGGGCATGCGTTCCGTTCCGTCCGCCGAGCGGCGCGTCAGGGCACGCCCTCGCCGCCGCTACACGGCGGCGCGTCCAGGCCGGCGTAGGTCGTGTCCTTCGAGAGCTCGAGGATGCCGTCCCAGCCGACCTCGCCGGGATGGTCGGCGTCCATCAGGCCGTACTTGCCGTAGGGGAGCTGGATCTGGAAGTGCCCGCTCGCGTCGCTCACGAGCACGGCGATCTCGTCGCCTCCGCGAAAGACGCGCAGGCGGCGCCCGGGGGCCGGCTGGGGCGGCGGTACCTCGCGGACCATCCCGCCGCAGTTGCGGAAGGTCTGCACGTAGAGGACGCCGCGCGCGAACGGCGCCCCGCCGAGCCCGGGCTCCGGGCTCGCGGGTCCGTTGCACGCGCCGAGCGCGAGCGCGAACGCACCGGCGAGCGCACGGGCGAGAGCGGGCGCGAGTGCGAGTGCGGGTGCGTGCGCGGGCGCGGGTGCGGGTGCGGGTGCGGGTGCGGGTCGGGTCTTCATCGGCCCTGCGAGCACACCATCGTTCACGTGGGCGTGTCCACGCCCGCGTCTGCGCGACCGACCCGGGCCGGCCGGACCCTCGCCCCGCGCCGTGCCGCGCCGCCCTGGCCGGACCCCCGCGCCGCGCACCCCCGCGCGTACGGGCCGGATCGTGCCTCCTTGCCCGCGCGCGTCGCGGTGTGGCGCGCACCCCCGCGCGTACGGGCCGACCCCTCGCCCCGCGCCCCGCGCGCCCCCCGCACCCCCGCACCGCGCTGGCGGCACGGAGGCTCGCGGCGCGAGTGGGAGCCGCCATAAACCCCGTGTCTTGAATCAAGACGCGGCACTTATGGCGGCACGGAGGCTCGCGGCGCGAGCGTGAGCCGCCACAACCCCCCTGTCTTGAATCAAGACG
>JADLAB010000102.1 GCA_020848455.1 Polyangiaceae bacterium | reverse complement strand
GGCCCGCACGATCTGCGGCGTCTTGTGGGGTCCCAGCAGGACGCCATAGCGCAGCGCGCCATAGACGAGCCCGGCGACCACGAGCGCCCAGCCGCGGCGGCGAAAGCGCGCGTCCTTGAGCGCCACGAGCAGGAGCGCGAGGCCCACCCACGGCACGAGCAGCTCGAGCCCGCCTCGATCGAGCCAGACGATGACGAGCGGCGTCAGCACCGAGTAGGCGAGGATGAGCCACGGGGCCGCCACCTCGGCGACCACGAGCAGCGCGAGCGCCCCGGGCAGGGCGCGGTGCCCGGGCATCTTGACCGGCAGGCCCCAGCTCATCTCGAGCAGCACCGCGAGCACGGTCAGCGCCGCGGCCACGACGCCGAGCGACACGATCGCGCGCTTGCCGTAGGTGACTCTGGTGGAGCTGCTCATGGGGCCCTCAATGCTTGTCCCGGTGCTTGTCGCGCTCTACGAGATACGGCTCTCCGGGCCCCGTGCGCCGCGTGCGAAGGACGATGGCGCCCGCCACCAGATCGGGCCGCACCCAGCCGCAGGTGTCGACGCGTTCGCCGGCGTCGAGGACGCGCGCCTCCTCGTCCACCACGCGCTCGATGGGGCTCAGCCGCAGGATCTCGCCGACCGACAGCACGCCGTCGAGCTCGCGCGTGCCCGGCAGCGAGATGAAGCGCCCGTCGTCGCCGCCGAGGCGCAGCCCGCAGGCCGCCGCGGCTCCGAGGACGCCGAGCCCGCTTCCCCCGAGCTCGTGATGGCGGAGCCCGGCGCGCCGGCAGAGCTCGCGCGCCTCCTCGTGCGCGAGCACGGTCGTCTGCGCGCGCCGCCCGAAGTCGCCGAGCTCGCGGTAGTCCCCGGCGCCCGGCTCGAGCAGGCACAGCCCCGGATCGGCCCCGAGGTGGAGCAGCGTCGTGACGAAGCCGCGCGTGAGCTCCTCGAGCTGGCCGAGCGGTGCCGGGCTGTCGACGGCGAGGCAGGCGGCGCTGTTGTGCGAGGTGTAGGGAATGCGCGGATCCACCAGCAGCTGGTGGCGCGTGATGCCGAGGGACACGGCGCCGGCGAGGCGCTCGAGGTAGAGGCCGAGCTCGCGCGCCAGGGCGCCCGTCCCGATGCTGTCGCCGTGGTCGGTGTCGTCGAGACCGATGAGCGCGCGCGTCATGGCCGCCCGCCGATCTCGAGGCCCACGGTGAGCATCCCGCGCACGTCGGCTTGGTCGCGCCCCGGCTGGCCGCGCCAGCCCCCGGAGGCGCCGAGGCCGAAACGGCCGACGTCGTAGACGAAGAGCAGCGCCGGCCCGGCATGGTGCTCCTGCTCCACGTAGCCCCCGCGCGACCAGGCGGCGTGCCCCCACACCTCCGCGGTCGCGACGAAGCCGTAGCCCAGCTCGTGGCCCACGCCGAGGTCGTAGCGCGGGCCGAAGCTCCGGTCCGTGCCCTCGTCCGGA
The DNA here is from genome assembly GCA_020848455.1 of Polyangiaceae bacterium. GTDB lineage: Bacteria > Myxococcota_A > Polyangia > Polyangiales > Polyangiaceae > JACRDA01. The sequence goes on along the minus strand of JADLAB010000102.1, from coordinate 2,576 downwards.
TCGGGGACGGTGATCTCGACGCCCGTGTTGACCGTGAAGTGCAAGGGGCCGCGCGGCGTGTTGGTGCCGAGCCCGAACACGACGGCCGGATCGCGGCGCCCCATGATGCGGATGCGCGGGCCGACGTAGGCGCTGACGTCGAGCGGCCAGCGGTCGAGCGCATCGAGCATGCCGGCCAAGGTGAGGCGCAGCTCCGGCGCGAAGACGCCCACCCTGAGCTCCTTCGTGTCGAGCCGATGCTTCGCGTGGAGGTCGACGGAGAGCTTGAGCCAGTCGGTGACGCCGTAGCTCGCCTGCAGCCGGTGCTGGATCCCGGCGGCCTCGGCGCCCTCGCCGAAGTTCTTGCCCGACTCCACGGCGTAGTTGCTCGCGAAGGTCTGAGCCGGCAGGGCCGCGAGATCGTCGGCGCGCGCGAAGACCGGGCCCGCGACCGGGCCGACGTAGCTCTCGCCCTCCGCGACGCGGTCCGGCTCGGGCGGCACGTCGTCGGCCGACGCCGGCGTTGCCGCGCCGGCGAGCACGAGCCCGATGGCCAGCGCCTCCGCGAGCTTCAAGCGGTCCTCACTGCCGGAGGATCGGACCACGGCGTCGCGCGGGGCGGAAGCGCAAATCGGGCATCGCGCGCCCCCCGGCGATGCCCCCGGGACCGAGCCCTCACACGCACCCCTTCGCGTTCGGCAGGCCCGCCACCTTGCACGCGCCCCGCGCGGGCCCGCCGGGAAAGAGCTCGAAGATCTCCTTGAGCTGCAAGCCGGTCTGCTTGCAGAGCTTGCGGACGAGCGGCGGCACGTCGAACTCGAGGTAGTGGGCGCGGATGTAGCGCACCACCTTCCAGTGCCGTGCCGTCAGCTCGGCGATGCCGAGGGTGGCGCCGAGCGCCGCGGCGACCGCGTCGTTCCAGCGCTCGGGCTCCGCCAGGAACCCGTCCTCGTTCACGTCGAGCCTCGTGTCGCCGACCTCGAGCTCTGCCAACTCCTCGCCTCCTGCGCGCGGCCGATGCGTCGGGCGCATTGTACTCGGCCTCGTGCCGGTGCTCACGCGGCGTCTCGGGTGCGCTCCGACCGCGTCGCATGCGGCCCGCGCGCGTCGTGTGCGGCCCGCGCCCGTCGCGTACCGCTCGCGCGGCGCCGCTTTCCTCGCCTCCGCCCGGCGCGTACGCTCCCGCCCATGGAGGTCGACCCCGGCGCGGGCCTGCACTACCTCGACAGCGCGTCGACGACCTTTCCGAAGCCGCCCGAGGTCTTGCAGGCGATGGTGGACTTCGCCACCGCGGCCGGCGTCACGCCCGGGCGCGCCACCTACGACCTCGGCCTGGTCGCCCAGTCGATGGTCGACCGCTGCCGCAAGGCCGTCTGCCAGCTCTTCCACGGGCCGCGGCCCGAGCAGGTCGCCTTCGGGCACAACGCCACCGACGCCCTCAACCTCGTCATTCTCGGCCGGCTCTGGCGCGGTGGTCACGTCGTCACGACGCGCCTCGAGCACAACTCGGTGCTGCGGCCCATCGCCCACGCCGTCGACGACCACGGCGCCCGCGCGACGCTCGTGCCCTTCGACGGGCGGGGCTACGTCGATCCCGACGCCATCCGCAAGGCCATCGAGAAGGACACCCGCCTCGTGGTCGTCAGCCACGCCTCGAACGTCCTCGGCACGGTGCAGCCCGTGGCGGAGATCGGCGCCGTGTGCCGCGCCGCGGGCGTGCCGCTCTGCCTCGACGCCGCGCAGTCCGCGGGCGTCGTGCCCATCGACATGCAGGCGATGGGAGTCGACATCGTCGCCTTCACCGGCCACAAGGGGCTGCTCGGTCCGACCGGCACGGGCGGCCTGTGCATCGGCGCCGGTGTGGAGCTCGCCCTCACGCGCGCCGGCGGCACGGGGGTCCGCTCCGCCGACCGGCGCCACCCCGAGGAGTATCCGCTGCGCCTCGAGTACGGCACGCCGAACACGATCGGGCTCGCGGGCCTCGCGCGCGGGCTCGCCCTCATCGAGCAAGAGGGCGGCGTCGCCGCGATCCACGCCCGCGAGATGGCGCTCGCCGAGGAGCTCTGGCGGGCGCTCACCGAGACCGACGGCGTGACCCCCTACTGCGCCGAGACGCTGACGGACCGCACGCCCGTGTTCGCCTTCAACTTCGACGGCCTCGACCCGGCGGAGGCGGGGGCGCGCCTCGACGTCGACTTCGACGTCGCCTGCCGGACGGGCCTGCACTGCGCGCCGCTCGTGCACGAGTCGCTCGGCACGGCGCCCGCCGGCTCGCTCCGCCTCGGCGTCGGCCCGCTGACGACCCGCGCCGACGTCGTGGCCGGAGCCGCGGCGATTCGAGCCCTGGCGGCCGAAGCGCGGCGCCGATAGGCGCACCGGTGCGGGCCGAGCGCAGTGTCCGCTGCGGGGCGGGGGGCGGGAGCGGGTGCGGGAGCGGGTGCGGGTGCGGGAGCGGGTGCGGGAGCGGGTGCGAGGGCGGGAGCGGGTGCGGGAGCGGGAGCGGGAGCGGGAGCGGGTGCGAGCGCGGGTGCGGGGGCGGGGGCGGGTGGGGGAGCGGGGGCGGGAGGGAAGGGCGGGGGGGTCATCCCCTGATTTCT
>JADLAB010000101.1 GCA_020848455.1 Polyangiaceae bacterium | reverse complement strand
ATCCTCGCGCTCTACGCGGTCGACAGCGCGGGCAAGCCCATCATCTGGCTCGCCGTCGGCGCCGTCGCCGGCAAGCTACAGATCCTCCCCGGTAGCGCGCTCGCGCCGGAGTCGGTCGACGTGATGAAGAAGATCGCGAAGAAGTAGCGCGGCCGCGGGGGCTCTCTGCGCTCGCGGCGGCGGGGCGCCGCCCGCATGCGCCGGGCATCGCTTTCGCCCGATCGATCGCCTACCATCGCCCGAGCGCTCGGTGCGCCGCGCCCCCGGCCGGCGTGCCGCGCATCGCAACCCGTCGAGAGGCGTCGAGCATGAGCCGCAACTCCTCCCCCGCGAGCCGCGCGTCGCGCGGTGCGTCACGCCCCGGTCGCCTGCGCCCGGCCCTGCTCACCGGCGCCTGCGTCGCGGTGCTCGGTCCCGCGTTCTTCGCGGCCTGCAAGTCCGACGAGACGACCGTCGAGGGCTGCCCGCCCGAGCTCGCCGGGCCGGGCACCGACCCGACGTGGGTCGCGTCCGCCGTGCCGCTGTCGTGCGCGTTCCTCTGCGGGAGCTGCGACGAGATCACGACCCCGTACGACTGCCCGGCCATGCACGCGTGGAGCGAGGTCCCGCACGCCGCCGCCTGCGGCTGCTGGGACGGCAGCTACCCGGCGCCGGTCACGGGCAGCTGCAGCGCGAGCGAGCCCGTGGGCGAGGCCGTGCGCAAGGCCGGCCCGCGCGCCCAGGCCCAGGAGTGGGTGCTGCCCGACGGCCACCTGCTCGCGCCAGCCGGCCGCTACGTGCCGCTCGACGAGCCCGGGCTCGCGGGCACCTTCCCGATGACGCTCTTGCGCATTCCCGGCACCGAGCTGTGGCTCTCCTCGGACGGCGGCATCGCCGACGACGCCCTGCGCCTGCTCGACGTCGCCGCGCTCGCGGGCAACGGCGACCCGAAGGCCGCACACGTGCGCTTCGCCTCGCCGACCTCGCTCTACCACGGCGTCGCGTGGCTCGCGCCCGACACGGCGCTCGCCTCGGGGGGCGGCGACGGCTACGTGTACGCCTTCACCGTCGACACGGTCGGGCGCACGCTGGCGCGCGACACGGCGCGCGACATCGACCTCGGGGGCCCGACGCCGAACTCCTACGGTCCGGCGCGCTGGTACTCGGGGCCGATCGCGGTGATGCAGGGCGGCACGAGCCTCGCCGTCGCGCCGAGCATCGCCGCGCACGAGGTGCTTGTCCGCTCGCTCGAGGCCGCGACCTGGGGTCAGTCGCTCGGCACGATTCCCATCGGCTCGCAGTCGGTGTTCGAGCTCGCGGCCGATCCCTTCGACCCCACGGGCGCGACGCTCTACGCGACCTACTGGGACGGCCACCTGCTCGCGGAGCTCGACGCCGTCGGCCTCGCCGTCACGCGCACCCTCGACGTGGGCAAGAACCCCGAGGGGCTCGTGGTGCTGAGCCCGACCGTCCTCGTCGTCGCCTCGCACGATCTCGATCGCCTGAGCGTCGTCGACCGGGCGGCCTGGGAGGTCACCTCCAGCGTCGATCTCGTCGGCGCGGGCGAGCCCTTCGGGCACGGGCCGAGCTCGCTCGCCTTCGATCCTGCGACCAGCCGCCTCTACGCCACGCTCTCGGGCGTGAACGCGGTGGCGGTCTTCGACGTGGTGTTCGCCGGCACGACGGCCACGCTGACGAGCGCGGGGCGCATCCCGACCGCCTGGTGGCCGACCGACGTCGACGTGCGGGACGACGGCTCGCTCGTCATCCTCGCCGGCAAGGGCACGGGCACGGGCCCCGACCTCGGCAGCTACACCTTCGGCCAGGGGCCGATCGTCCGCTTGATGCACGGCGGGGTGCAGCACGTGCCCGCGCCGAGCGCGGCCGACCTCGGCGCGATGAGCGCGGTGGCAAAGGAGGCGCTCGAGCTCGCCGACACGCCCGGCTACCCGACGGTCAGCTGTCCCGGTGGTGCCGACGACTTCCCGGTGCCGGCCTCGCCCGCCGCGGGCCCGAGCCAGAAGATCCAGCTCGTGCTCTTCATCGTGCGCGAGAACAAGACCTACGACGCGGAGTTCGGCGATCTGCCCGGCACCGACGGCGACCCGGCGCTCGTGCTCGCGCCGGGCGAGATGGCGACGCTCTTGCCCAACAGTCGCAAGATCGCCCAGACCTTCACCAACTTCGACAACTACTACTCGGACGCCGAGCAGTCGATCCAGGGGCACATCTGGACCGCCTTCGGCCGCACCACCGATTTCGTCGAGCGCTCGTGGTTGACGGCCTGGGGGCGCGGCACGCGCGCGCCGATGGCCGGCGTGTCGGCGCAGGGTACCCCCGAGGAGGGCTCGCTGTTCCACGCGCTCGACCGCGCCGGCGTGCCCTACGCGAACATGGGCGAGATGGTCGGCATCGGTGCGTCCGGTCTGGACGCCCGTTTCCCCGGGCTCGTCATCACCATCAGCAAGCCGGACATCGAGAAGGCCTGCTACATCGCGGCCCTCGCGCGGGCGGAGTGCAGCCTGCCGCCGTTCGTGTACGCCGTGCTGCCCAACGACCACACCGTGGGCGGGCAAGCGCTCTCGGCGAACCCCGGGGTGATGGTCGCCGTGAACGACGAGGCCACCGGGCGGGTCATCGACGCCCTGAGCCACAGCCCGCTCTGGCAGGACACGCTCGTCATCGTGACCGAGGACGATCCGCAGGACGGCGCCGACCACGTCGAGGTGCACCGCACGCCCTTCTTCATGGCCTCGCCGTGGGTCAAGCGCGGCTACGTGAGCCACGGCCACTACGACGCCGCCAGCATCCACAAGCTCGTGCTCACCGTGCTCGGGGTGCCGTACCCCAACGCGGAGATCGCCGAGGCGCCGCTGCCGCTCGACGCCTTCACCTCGACGCCCGACTACACCCCCTACGACTACGAGCCGCGCAGCTACGACGCGCCCTGCAACCCGTCGGGCTCGGGGGCCGCCCTCGCGGCCGAGGCGTGGGACTTCACCGAGGTCGACGAGCAGCCCGGCATCTCCTACTGGGTGTGGCGCATCCTGCACGACAAGAGCTTCGACTGACACGACCCGAGGGACGGGCCGGACGGGCGTCGATGCTCCCCTCGATCGAGTCGCTGCGCTGCTTCGCCTCCGCCGCCAGGCTCCTGCACTTCCGAGCGGCGGCGCGCGCCGTGGCGCTCACGCCCGCGGCCTTCGGCCAGCGCATCAAGCAGCTCGAGGCCGAGCTCGGGACGCCGCTCTTCGTCCGCACCACCCGCAGCGTCCGGCTCACCGAGGCGGGGCTCGCGCTCCGTCCGCTCGCCGACCGCGCGCTCGCGGCAGCGGCCGAGTGCGTGCGCGTCGGGCGCGGCGCAGGCGCGCAGGCGGCGCTCGAGCTGGTGCTCGGGACGCGCCACGAGCTCGGCCTGTCGTGGCTCCTGCCGCAGCTCGATGCGCTCGCGCGCACCCTGCCCTTCGTCGGGCTCCACCTCTACTTCGGCTCCGGAGCCGATCTCGTGCTGCGCGTGCGCTCGATGGAGATCGACTGCGCCATCGCCTCGACGCGCGTCTCCGACCCGAAGCTCGACACCATCCGCCTGCACCGCGAGGACTACGCCTTCGTCGGGGCGACGGCGCTCCTCGCGAAGACGCCGCTCGTGCGGGCCGAGCAGGCGCGCGGGCACACGCTCGTCGACATCGACGCGGAGCTGCCCCTGTACCGCTACTTCCGCGACGCACCCGAGGGCGGCGACCGGTTGCGCTTCGCGCGCCTGCTGCGCCTCGGGACCATCGAGGCCATCCGGCAGCGGGTGCTCGCCGGTGCCGGCGTGGCCGTGCTGCCGCGCTACCTCGTCGAGCGCGATCTGCGGGCGCGCCGCCTGCGCCTGGTAGAGCCGCGCGTGAAGCTGCTCCACGACTACTTCCGCCTCTTCTTCCGCGCCGACGACCACCGGCGCAGCGTCTACGAGGAGCTCGCGCGGGAGCTCCTGCGCGCGCCGCTGCGCTGACGGGCGACTCGCATAGTAAACGAAACAGATACGGTTCAGTCTCGATAATGCTGATTGTCGAGGTAGTGCGCGCGCCGTAGCCTTCCGGGTGGGAGGTGCTGACATGCGTGACGAGGTTGCTCGCGCGGCCCTGCGTGCCGCGGCTGGGTTGGCTCTGACGACGGCGGTGCTCGGCTGCGGGCAGGTGGTGCTCGACCAGCGCGAGGCGCGCGGAACCGGCTCCGGGGGCGGGCCCGCCGGCGGCGGTGGCGCCGGGGGGCTCGCGACGAGCACCGAGCCTCCGACGTGCAGCGACCCCGGGGGTACGCCGGGCGAGGAGGTCGGGTGCTGCTCGGAGCTCGCCCACGAGGCCTTCCCCGAGGGTGTCGTGCCCGACCCGGCGAGCGTGGCGCCGGAGGTGAAGGCGT
>JADLAB010000100.1 GCA_020848455.1 Polyangiaceae bacterium | reverse complement strand
GCGACCCGCGACCTCGCCGCGGCCGAGGTGGCGCTCGAGCGCGCGGTCGAGCTCCACGCCACGGGCGGGCGCGTGCCGGGGCGCCTGCGCGGCGAGGCGCGGCTGCTGCTCGCGCGCGTGCTCGTCGAGGGGGGCAAGCCCGAGCAGCGGGCGCGGGCGGCCTCGCTCACGGCCGCGGCGGCCGTCGACTTCGAGTCGGCCGGCGCGAGCCGGGAGGCGGCGCTCGCCGAGCTCCACGCCTTCGCCGCCGAGGCGCACCTGCCGGGCGCCGCTCCGCGCTGAGCGCGGCCGCGCGCGGGCGCCGGCCCGATCTTTCTTTCTGCTCCGGTCGATTTCCGTGATCCGGCGCGCCTCGGCTGGAACTGCCTCCGTGACACCAGGGATGCAGCCAACAGGAGATGAGCGCATGACCTCGAACATCTGGACTCGGCGGGCAGGACTCGGACTCGTCGTGGCGGGGCTCTTGGGCCTGGCCGCGTGCAACGGCGCCGCCGCCGGGGGCGTGCCGGCCGACACGCGGGGCGAGAGCCCCGCCGCGCAGCAGACGCCCGGGCCTGCCGCGACGCCCGGCACGGGCAAGGGCATGAAGGGCGAGCCGCGCGCGGCCGAGGTGGCCGGCACGGCCGAGCCTGCGGCGCCGCCCCGTCAGGGCTCGGGTGAGGCGCCGCCTGCCGGCACCCCGGCGAGCCCCGGTGCGGACCCGGCCCGCCTCGTGATCGTGCAGGGGCAGAGCGGGATCGACGACGCGGGCTTTCTCCGGATCGCCGGCACCGTGAAGAACGACACGGGCGCGTGGCTGACCTCGGTCCGCGTGACGATTCGCCTCTACGACGCCGCCGGCGAGGAGATCGGCACCGACTCCATCACGACCGAGGTGGCCAAGGACCTCGGTGAGGAGCCCATCGAGCGCGTGTACGCGGAGCGCACCTACGTGCCCCCGGGCGAGGTCGCGGTCTTCCAGTTTCTCCGCGACGTGAAGAAGATCAAGGGGACCTACGCGTCGCACGCGCTCAGCGTGCGCGCGCTCCCCGCCGAGAGCCCGCCCACGGTGTCGCTCACGGGCTTCACGGCGGCGAAGAACGCCGACGGCCACTTCGAGATCTCGGGCAGCATCGTGAACTCGGGCCGCGTCGGGTGCCGCTCGCCCAAGGTGGTGCTCGGCCTGTACGCCGCCGACGGCACCCTGCTCTGGGCCGACTACGAGATGCCCGACGAGACCTTCCAGAAGATCCTCGGGCCGGGACAGTCGGTGGCGGTGCCGAAGAAGCCCGTCCCGCAGAGCGACCTGCCGATCGCCAGCGTCAAGGGCTGGGCCGACTGCGAGCCGCCCGCCTGAGCGGGCCACGGGCCGGGCCACGGCTGCGGGCGCTGCCGCGTTGCGAGCGCTAGAGCTTGATCGGCGCCGTCTTGCCGTCCGAGGTGACGCGCACCGCGAACACGCCGCCCTTCGTGCTCACGAAGAGCACGCCGAAGCCGTCGCCCGGCAGGAGGCGCAGATCGCTCACCGTGCTCGTGGCGACCACCTGGCCGCCCTGCACGAGGTCGTCGTAGAGGATGGTCTCGGGCGCCTGGGCGAGCGCGCCGACCGACTCGACGCGCAGGCGCACGCCGCCCCGCTGCCCGGCGAGCCAGGCGACGGCGACCTTCGAGCCCACGGTCGCGGCCACGATCTGCGGCGCGGGCGCGAGGCCCGCCTCGTCGGCGAGCAGCTCCTTCACCTTGATGGTCGACGCCTTGCAGGCGCCGCCCCCGCACTTCGCCTGCGTCACGGCCGTCGAGTCCACGCCCTCGCTGCCGGCGTCGACGCGCGTCACGACCGCGTCGGCACCCGAGCAGGTCATGGTGCCGCCCGATTTGCCGATCTTGTAGGGCGCGCTCCAGCGGTCCGCGTCCCGGGTCGCCAGCCAGCTCTCGGCGCCGACGTCGACGCGCACCGCCAGCGCCTCGCCGCTGCGGCATGCGGCTCCGAAGCGCGGCGGCGGAGTCGCGCGGGCGTCGACGCGCGCGTCCTTGCCGAGCGTGCCGATCTCCGCCGTCTTGCCGAGGGCCCCATCGGCGGCGAGCCGCATGCCGAGCAGCACGAGGTCGCCCTCCTTGCTCGTCGCGGCGACCACGAGGTCGTTCCACAGCACGACCGCGTTGCGCGCGGCCTCCGTGACGGTGAGCTTGTCGGGGGTCGCCACGCCGATGCGCTTCGGCTTGTCGCCGGGGCCGAGCACGAGCTCGAGCTTGGCGGTCGCCTCGTCGACCGCGAGCACGACGCCGGGGCCGGCGGAGCTCGAGTAGCCGGCGATGGCCCGCTTGGCCTCGATCTTGGAGCCGCCGCGCCACGCGCCCTGCTTGCCCGAGGCGACGAACACGAGCGAGGGCGCGTCGTCGTCGCTCGTGCCGCGGAGCTCGAGCCCGCCCGCCTTGCCGATGCCGCCCGGCAGCGGCTCGCACCGGGCGCTCGCGCGGCCGATGCTGCAGAGCTGCGGCGGCTCGTCCTCGTCGCCCTCGAAGAGCACGCGCACGGCGGCGCCGCCCCCGAGCTCCACCGCGAGCTTCGCGAGATCTTGCGGCTTCTTCGCGAGCGGCGTGGCCTGCGCGGCGAGCGTGTCGAGCGACAGCGCGGTCGCGGGGGCCGGCGGCTCGGGCACGTCGGGGAGCGCGACGAGCGCGAGGCTCGCCTTCTGCGCTGCGGCGAAGAACCGGTCGACCGGCTCCGAGAGGTCGAGGAAGAACGCCTCCTTCTTGGCGAGCAGATCGGCGAGAGCGGTCGTGGCCTCCACGAGCTCCTTGTTGTCCGAGAGCGAGCTCGACCGGAGCGCCTCGGTGAGCGCGTAGGCCGGCTTGGTGCAGCGGTCGGGCCAGGGGTCCTTGCCGGGGGCGCGCTCCGTCTGGTTCCTCGTGAGGGCCGTCAGCTGGCGCGCCCGCAGGCGCACGCTCGGCTTCTCGCCCGCGGCCGGCGCGTCGCCGACGAGGCAGCGCGTGAGCGAGCTGTAGCCGGTGACCACCCGCTCGGCGGCCCCTGCCTTCATCACACGCAGGATCGCGAAGGTCGCGACGCCGGCGACGACGACGAGCACGAGCGCGCCGATGCCGAGGATCTTGCGCCGACGCCGCGCCTGCCCGACGTGGGCGAGCACGGTCTCGGAGCCGCCCGCGAAGATCTTGGTCTTGGCGCCGTAGGTGTCGCGGCCGAATAGTCCCATGGGCGCAGATTAGTCGAGTGGCGCCGAGCGGGAAACTCTGCTCGCGGTGGCAGCCTCCGCTGCGCCGCTGCGCCTCGGTCGCTCAGAACTCGAAGTCCTTGACCACCGGCGCCGACGAGCTCTTCGGCTTCGGCGCCGAGCTCGCGGCCGGCGCGGTGCTCGCGGTCATGGCGGCCGTCGGTGGCTTCGGTGCGGGCCGCGCGGTCGCGCCGCCCGGCGCACCCGGCGGTGGCGTCGGGACGTCGCCCTCGGAGCCCGCCGGCGGCAGATCCTGGAGGTCGATCACCGTCGGCGGCTCGCCCGCCTCCGTCGGGTCGGCCGTCGCCGCGGGCGGGCTCGGGGCCGTGCGAGTCGGCGCGAGCGCGGCGGCCGGGGGCGTCGCGGCCACGGTGGCGCCCGCGTGGGTCGGGTCCGTGTCGAGGTTCAGCACCCAGCCGAACCCGGTGCCGAGCCCGAACGCGCCGACCGCGGCGAGGGCCACGGCGCCGAGCGGGAGTCGCCCGCGCCCCATGCCCTTCTTCAGGTACATGGTGGTGTCCTCGGTGGCGCTCATGCGCCCCGGCCGCTCGCGCGCCGGCACCGGCGGGCCCGCCTCGACCTGGGGGTTCTTGGCGTTGAGCTCGTCCTGGTTGAGCAGCGTTTGCTCGAAGGGGTTGTCCTCGCTCGGTCCGACCTGCCCCGGGCTCGAGGGGGTCGGCCGCAGGAGCGCCTGGATCGCGGCGAGCGCGAAGCGCGCGTGCGGCGGCCCGAGCGGCGCGAGCTTCTCGGCGAGGTTCGAGATCGTCTGGAAGCGGTTCTTCGGGTTGCGCTCGAGGCAGCGCGTGATCACGGCCTCGAGCTCGGCGGGGTAGGTCGGGCGCAGCTTGCGGAGCGGCGTGGGCTTGTCTTGCAGGATGCGCTGGCACACGGCGCCGGTGTCCTCGGCCGCGAAGGGCAGCGTCTTGGTCAAGAGCTCGTACAGGGTGACGCCGAGCGACCAGATGTCGGTGCGCGCGTCGACGTCCTTCGACGAGAGCATCTGCTCGGGCGACATGTAGAAGGGCGAGCCCATGACGGCCCGGGTGCGCGTCACGAGCGAGTCCTCGGCGCCGCGCGCGGCGTCGCTCACCTTCGAGATGCCGAAGTCGAGCACCTTGATGCACGGCGTGCCGTCCGTGCGGCGCGTCAGGAACAGGTTCGCGGGCTTGAGATCGCGGTGCACGATGCCGAGCGCGTGCGCCTCGGCGAGGGCGTGGCAGGTCTGGAGCACGTAGGTGACGGCGTCCTCCACGTCGAGGGGTCCCTTGACCTTGATGTGCTCGCCGAGGTCGCTGCCGTCGAGGTACTCGACCAGCATGTAGGGTTGCTTCTCGTGCTCGCCGCCGCCGTAGAAGCGCATCACGTGCTCGCTGTGGAGCTGCGCCAGCGTGCGCTCCTCGCGCTCGAAGCGCGTGCGCAGCTCCTTGTTGCTGCTGTTCTCGGGCAACAGCATCTTGATGGCGACGCGATGGTGCTCGGTCGCGTGCGAGGCCACGGCCACGACCGCCATGCCGCCGATGCCGATGACGCGCTCGACCACGTAGCCGCCGACCAGGGCGCCCGCCTCGAGCGGGAGCTTCGCGGAAAGTCGGCCGAGCGTGCGACCCATCGACAGAGAAGCATAACCCAGCCGCCGCCGCGCGGCAGAGCGAACGGACACGGCCGCTGCCCGTCGGCGCGGTGGCGGCTTCCGGCCGCGTGTACTAGGAGCCTCCCCGATGCGCCCCCACTCGTCGCTCGCCGCGTTCGCGCTCGTAGCGTGGCTCGCGCCGGCGCTCGCCGGCTGCTCGTCCCGGGGCTCCGACGCCGCGGCGACGGCCGTTCCGAGCTTGCGCCGGTACCGCATCGCACCTCCGGCCGGCGCACCCGTGACCATCGAGGTCGCGATTCCGCCGGGCTGGACGGAGGAGCCCGGGCGCCCGGACGAGCCGCGCCTCGCCATCGCCGGCGCGACCGCGCGCCTCTTGACCTTCGCGGCGCTCGAGCTCCGAGGCGACGCGGCGGCGCGCATGGAGAAGGCGATCGCGCTCCAGTACGGCGCCGACGCGGCAGGAGTCGAGCGGAGCGACCTGCCGGGCGGGCGCGTCTGGATGGTCGCGCGCGAGCCCGAGAACCTCCACGCGCGCCTGTTCGTCCCGTTCGAGGGCGGCGTGCTCATGGGCGTCGCGATCCTGGCCAGGGAGGCCGAGAGCCGCCTGCCGGAGGTCCGCACGGCCTTCGAGTCGATCGCGATCGTCGCGGCGCCGTAGCCACGCCATGCCACGCGTAGTCAGCTCGCCGAGTGCGGCGCTGCTCGACGAGCTCGTCGGGCGCGGGCTCGTGGTGCTCGTGCCGCAGGCGCGTCGCGAGGTGGTCGCGCGCTTCGTCGGTCGCGTTGTCGCCGAGGTCCTCGAGCACCCGACCCTGTCCGACGAGGAGCGGGCGGCTGCGGTCGTCGAGGCGCTGGTCGGGCTGGCCGGCGTCGACGACGTGTTCGGCGAGGACGCCGAGATCCTGGCGCTCGCGCGGCGACACCTCGGGCACTGAAGTACCCGGCGACCCGCCTACGCAGGCCTTGCGCTCTCGTGCAGCGGGTGCGTGAGCCGCGCCGGGCGCGCGGCCGGATCGCGTGCCGGTCGGGCGCGCTACCCGAGCGCTTCGGCCCTTCACGGCCCGACGGGCAGGACAGGTCCCCCCATGGCATGGGTGATGCCTGCCACGACCGAGGCACGGTCGGTCGTTCTCACGCTCGGTGTCTCTGCCGCGATCCATCTCGTCGTCGCGCGAGCCCCCACGGCCCGCGCCTCCGGAACAGGCCACGGAAGGAGCGGTGTCATGCTCGAACAGCTTCGTGAGTGGTTCGTCGGCGACCCATCCGACGGCACGACCCTCGCCTCGTTCGGCTCCACGGTCGTCATCGCCGCCTACTTCCTGCTCGGGCTGCCGATCTTCCTCCTGCGCGTGGCCGTCCGCGGCCTGCCTCGCGACGCCGAGACCGAGAAGCGCGGCCGCTCGCTGCTCGTCGGGTTCTTCCTCCGGCACTACTTCTTCTGGGTCACGCGGCCGCTCTCGGCGGGGTTGCTGTGGAGCGGCGTGCCCGCCGACGCCATCACGACGTTCTCCCTCTTGCTGGGGGTCGGCGCCGGGGTCGCCGTCGCAGCGGGCCAGTTCGCGCTCGGGGGCACGCTCTTCCTCTTGGCCGGCATCCTCGACGCCATGGATGGTCGCGTCGCCCGGGCGCGAAACGAGGCCACCAGCGCCGGGGCCGCGCTCGATTCGGTGCTCGACCGCTACACCGATTCGGCGGTGCTCATCGGGCTCGCCTGGTACTACCGCTCGACGTGGGTGCTGCTGCCGGTGCTCGCGGCGCTCCTCGGCACGTCGCTCGTGCCGTACGTCCGGGCGCGGGGCGAGGGGCTCGGGATCTCCATTCGCGGCGGCGTGATGCAGCGGCTCGAGCGCGTGCTCTTCCTCGGCGCACCGCTGGCGCTCTGCCCCATCGTCGAGGCGCTCCTCGTCCCGCGGGCGCAGCAGGCCATGCACTGGCCCGCGGTCGCGGCGATCGTCTTCGTCGGAGTCCTGAGCAACGCGACCGCGATCTTCCGGCTGGTGTCGCTCATGCGCGCGCTCGGCGCGAGGCTCACCGCGGTCGCCGGGCGACCGATCGGCTCGCAGCTCGGCATGCACCTCTTCGCGGCCGCGGCGGCCACCTTCGCCGACTACGCGCTCGTGTCCGTGCTCGTCGAGCACCTCGGGCTGCCCGCGGCGGAGGCGACCGCGCTCGGGTGCGTGGCCGGAGGCGCCCTCAACTACTCCCTGAACCGCGCGCTGACGTTCTTCAGCAAGGACCCGAAGCTCCCGCAGATCGGCCGCTACGCGCTCGTGAGTGGCACGAGCGCGGCCCTCAACGCCGGGGGCGTCGCGCTCGCCGCGCTTCACCCCGCGCTCGACTACCGCATCGCCTGGTGGCTCACCCGGGCGGTCGTCTACGTCGCGTGGAACTTCCCGCTGCAGCGGGGCTACGTCTTCGCGCCTCAGCCCGGGGCGTCGTCGGGGCCGCACCCCGCCCCGACCGCCGGCATGCAGGCCGTGCCCGGGTCGCACTCGACCGCGGGCTCGGTGCTCTAGCAGGCCTTGGCCCGACAGCGCGGTAGGCGCGTCTCCTTGCGCCTAGAACTGCAGCGACTGGGTCTGGAGGTACTCCTCGAGCCCGTGGTGACCGAACTCGCGGCCGTAGCCCGACTGCTTGAAGCCGCCGAAGGGCGCGAGCGGGTTGAAGCGTCCGCCGTTCACGTCGACCTGCCCGGCCCGGATGCGGCGCGCCACGGCCTCGGCCCGCTCGGGGCTCTTCGACCACACGGCCGCGGCGAGGCCGTAGCTCGTGTCGTTCGCGAGGCGCACGGCGTCCTCCTCGTCCTCGTAGGGGATGATGCACAGCACGGGCCCGAAGATCTCTTCGCGGGCGATGGTCATGTCGTTGCGCACGTGGGCGAACACCGTCGGCTTGACGTAGAAGCCGCGCGGCAGGTCGGCCGGCGCGTCGGCGCCGCCCGTGACGAGCGTCGCACCCTCCTCGACGCCGCAGCGGATGTAGCTCCGCACGCGCTCGCGCTGCGCGCCCGACACGAGCGGCCCGAGCTTGGCCTTCGGCCCGAGCGGGTCGCCGAGCGTGAACTGCTCGGCGACTGCCTTGGCGATCTTCACCGCCTCGTCGTGGCGCGCGCGGGGCACGAGCATGCGCGTCCAGGCCGAGCAGGTCTGGCCGGAGTTGAGCATGCAGTTGCCGACCCCGCGCTTGACCGCGAGCTCGAGGTCGGCGTCGTCGAGGATGACGTTCGGCGACTTGCCGCCGAGCTCGAGCGCCACGCGCTTGACGCTGCGGGCGGCGAGCTCCGCCACGCGCTTGCCCGCGCGCGTCGAGCCCGTGAACGACAGCATGTCGACCTCGGGATGGCTCGCGATGGCCTCGCCCACGGGGACGCCGTAGCCCGACACGAGGTTGAAGGCGCCCGCGGGGACCCCGGCCTCGTGGACGACCTCGGCGAGCAGGAAGGCGTTGAGCGGTGCGACCTCGCTCGGCTTGAGCACGACGGTGCAGCCCGCAGCGAGCGCCGGCGCCACCTTGGCGACGATCTGATGCAGGGGGTAGTTCCAGGGCGTGATGGCGCCCACCACGCCGATCGGCACGCGCCGCACGACCGAGGTCTGGATCTTCTGCTCGAAGGGGTAGTGCTCGAGCAGGGCGACGTAGCTCGCGGCGACCGCGACCGGCAGCTCGGCCTGGATCTTCTGCGCCATCGCGAGCGGCATCCCGACCTCGCTCGCGATGAGCTGCGCGAAGTCGGCGGCCCGCGCTCGCAAGAGCTTCGCCAGGCGCTCGAGCCAGCCGCGACGCTCGGCCGGGGAGGTCGCCGCGACCGCCGGGAACGCCCGGCGCGCCGCCGCGACCGCGTGATCCACGTCCGCTGAGCTGCCCTCGGGGATGCGGCCGATGACCTCCTCGGTCGAGGGTGAGGTGACGTCGATGTGGCCCGGGCCGGACGGCGCGACCCAGGCGCCGTCGATGTAGAGCTTGTCGTGGTTGTGCATGGCGAAGGACTCGGGTCTTAGCACGGCCCGTCGCCGAGGCGAGGCACGGACGTTCACGTGGGTGACTGTGGGCTGAAGCAATGGGCCGCGAGCCACGTCCAAGAGAGCAGAACGGACACCTCGTACGCACCACCGAAAAGGTCGCCGGGCGACGCCTGCAAGGGTGAGTGGTGAGCCGTCCCGGTTCGACTCCGGGGCGTACGACCGCGCGCGGACGAGCCGAGCCGCCCCAGGCGGCGCTACAATCGGGCCATGCCGGTGTGCAAGGCGTGCGGCAACGAGGTCGATGCGCTCGTCACGGTGCGCGTCGCGGGCAAGGCCAAGAAGCTCTGCGAGGACTGCGCCGATCGGGTGCGCGAGGAGGGCGAGGTCGCCGAGGCGAGCGAGGCGGTGGTCCAGCAGATGATGGGCTTCAAGGGGCGGCGCTGACGGAGAAGTTCTCAGTTTTCAGTTTTCAGCCCAGCACGGCCCGAGAGCCCGAGAGCCCGAGAGCGGCCCAGGGGGGCCGCGCGGCCCGAGAGGTCTGCTCTCTCTGCGGCTCTACTGACAACCGATGACTGACGACTGACAACTGCCAACTGACAACTTCCTCAGCGCGACTCGTACACGCGCATCGAGGGCAGCTCGAGGCCGGTGAGGAAGCCGCTCTTGCCGCAGCCCGTGTCGATGCCGATGACGCAGTCGCCCTGCCACGCGTCCTCGGCGTCCTCGGGGGTGAAGTCCGACAGCTCGGGCGGCAGGTGCTTCGTGAGCGTGTGCCCGAACACGACGAGCTTGCCCCGGTAGCCCTCGACGAACGCCCGGTCCCGGCACCACATGAGCTTCTTCGGGGAGCTCGAGCGGGCGGGGTGCTCGTAGGCGCCGTCCGGCCCCTTCGTGAGGCCGGCGTGCACGTAGAGGGCGTGATCGTCCTCGTGGAAGAGCGGTAGCTCGCGCAGCCACGCGAGCACGTCGGGCGGGAAGAACGTGCCCTCGAGCAGCGCCCTCAGCTCGGTCTTGGACAGCCCGTCGTCGGGCTTCGCGGTCGGCGCTGGGGGCATGAAGGAGTGGAGCGTGGCCGTGCAGCCGTTCGAGTGCGGCAGCACGAACTCCGCGAAGCCCTCGTCCACGACCCGGAGCCAGGAGTCCTCGTGGTTGCCGCGCAGCGTCACCACCTTGGCGGGCGTCTCGCGCGGCAGCCGCCGGAGGTAGGCCACGACCTCGGCCGACTTCGGGCCGTTGTCGAGGTAGTCGCCGAGGAAGACGAGGCTGTCGTCGCTCGTGGGCGTCGGCAGGCGCGACAGCAGGCGGAACAGGCTCTCGAGGTCGCCGTGGATGTCACCGATTGCGAAGGTCCTGCCCATGCCGCTCCTGGGTCGTCTCGGACGCGTTCCCCGCGGACATGGTACACGAGCCCGCGCGCGTCGGCCTCGGCCCTCGCGCTCGGCTAGCGCTCCGGGAGGCGCGTCCCGCGGCGCAGTCCGCCGAGCACCTGCCGCACCTGCTCGTCGGTGAGGTAGCTCCCCCAGCGCTGGCTCGTGTCGCCGTCGAGCAGCAGGCCGAGATGCAGGTGCGGGCTGCCGTTCGCACGGCCCGAGGTCCCGAGCCGCTCGCCCGCGGCGACGTGGGCGCGCGGCAGGTCCCCCTCGCGCTGCACGCGCCGGAGCGCCGAGAGGTGCGCGTACCAGACGTGGGTGATCCGGCGGTCGGCGTAGGGGATGGGCGCGTCGAGCTCGAGGCGCACGGCCTTGTCGTCGTCGCCCGGACCCGTCCAGCGGGTGTGCCCCGGCTCCGCGTAGTCGAGCGTGCCGGCCGCGATGGCGTACACCGGGCGCGGGCTGCCCGCGATGTCGAGCCCGGTGTCGACGCCGTAGCCCGCGACGAACCCTCCCGGCATCGGGTTGTGGAGCCCGCTCGGCAAGGCGAGCGAGCGCGGCTCGGCGTCGGCGCCGCCCTGCTCGGGCCCGCTCGCGGGAGGGTCGGGCTCGGGCGGGCGAGGCGCGGCGGGCTCGGGCTCGGCGTGTCCCGACGCGCGGTCGGTCTCCGCGTCCGTGGCGAAGAGCGGCCCGGCGAAGCGCGGCTGCGGTGCCGGCCGGAGCTGCGCGAGCGCGAGCTCGGCGCCGCGCGCCGGTGGCGGGGCGGCGGCGACGGAGCAGCCCGCGCAGGCCAGGGCGACCGCCGCGCCGGCGAGGACGGAGAGGGTGCGACGAGCGGGCGAGCGCATGGGGATCATCCCCACGTCGTGGCGAGGCCGCGAAGTGTGACGGCGCCGCGGCGCGCGCCGCGCGACGGCGGGCGCTCAGCCCGCGCCCGTCGGCACCTGCTCGCGGAGCCAGCGCTCCATGAGGGCGTTGGTCTTGCCCCAGCCGGCGCGCGCTTCCTTCTCGGCCGTGCCCTCGATGAGGCCGCCGATGCCGAACACCTTGGCCTCGAGCGTGAGGGTGTCGATGCGCGTGCACTTGCCCTCGCCCGCGGGCTCGGCGCGCACGGTGCCCTCGTTGCGGAACTTCTCGCCGAGGGCCTTCGTCACGATCTTCCAGCGCCACACCTTGGGCGTGCCCTCGAGCCGCCCCTGCTCCTCGTAGCTGAAGCCGTCGCCGAACAGGGCGGCGACCGGCTTCGGCATGTTCACCTTGGGCGTGGCGCGCATGGTGCGGCTCGTCTCGGTCTCTGCGACGACCTCGAACTTCTGGAACGCGAGCGCCTTCAGGAAGAGCTCGCGGTTGAAGGCCGGGTCGAGGAACACGCGCCAGAAGGTGTCGACGTCGCAGGCGAAGGTGTGGCGGTTGTCGAGGTTGCGCATGGGCGTGCCGGCCGAGCTACCCTCGCTCCGCCTGCGCGTCCACTCGCACGGCGCCCGTCGCGCGCTGCCGCGCCGCGTTTGACGGCGCGTCCGCGGGTCGATAGCGTCGAGGCATGGCTCGGTTGCGTGCGGCGCTCGTCCCGCTTCTCGGCCTCCTTGCGTGGCTCGGCTGCGCCGAGAGCAGCGACGTCGCGTTCGGGGGCCACGGGACCGGTGGAGGCGGCGAGGGCGGGACCACCACCTCGACGACCGGCACGACGACCAGCACGACGACCAGCACGACGACGAGCACCACGACGACGACCGGCACGACGACCACGACCGGCACGACGACGAGCACGACAACCAGCACGACGACGACCACGAGCACGACCACCGACCCGGTGTGCGCGCCGCCGGAGCACTGGTGCGGCCCGAACTGCGTCGGCAACACGCCGGGCTCGGGCTGCTACCAGTCGCAGTCCTGTTTCCCCTGTCCGTCGGTCGCCCACGGGTTTCCGACCTGCACCCCGTTCGGCGAGTGCGACTTCGGGTGCACGCCGCCCTACGTGCCGTCCGGCGCGGCGTGCGTCTGCCCGACCCAGTGCTGCGAGGCGCAGGACTGTCAGCCACCCGCCCAGTGCCAGAACGGCCAGTGCACCGGCGGCAGCTGCGATCCCACCACCTGCCTGTTCAACTGCTTCGTCAACGGGTTCGCGAACGGCGTGTGCGACGGGCAGGGCAACTGCATCTGCAGCTGACGCGCGGCGCGGCTCACACCGGCAGGTCGCGCAGATCCCTCGCCACCTTGAAGGTCGGCTCGGTGGCCTTCTGGATCTGCTCCACCGTGAGGTCGGCCGCCTTCTCGATGAGCACGAGGCCGTCGGGCGTGACGTCGAGCACGCCGTAGTCGGTGATGATGCGGTCGATGACGCCGACGCCCGTGAGCGGCAGCTGGCACTGCTTCAGGATCTTGTGGGCGCCGCCCTTCGCCACGTGCTCCATCGTCACGATGACGCGCTTGGCGCCCGCGACGAGATCCATCGCGCCGCCCATGCCCTTGACCATCTTGCCCGGGATCATCCAGTTGGCGATGTCGCCCTTCTCGGAGATCTGCATGGCCCCGAGCACCGCGAGGTCGATGTGCCCGCCGCGGATCATCCCGAAGGAGAAGGCCGAGTCGAAGAACGAGCAGCCGGGCAGCTCGCTGATGGTCTGCTTGCCGGCGTTGATGAGGTCCGGATCCTCCTCGCCCTCGAAGGGGAAGGGGCCGTAGCAGAGGACGCCGTTCTCCGAGTGGAACACGACCTCCATCCCGGCCGGGATGTGGTTGGCGATGAGCGTCGGCATGCCGATGCCGAGGTTCACGTAGTAGCCGTCCCGGAGCTCCTGGGCGGCGCGCTTGACGATTCCGTCGCGACTGAGTGGCATGGGCTGGCCTCCTCTTCCTTCCGCGTTCAGGTGCTCAGGCGACCGCGCGCTTCTTCACGGTCCGCTGCTCGATGCGCTTCTCGTAGCGCTCGCCCCGCAGGATGCGCTGCACGAAGATGCTCGGGGTGTGGATGGCGTCGGGCTCGAGCTCCCCCGGCTCCACGAGCTCTTCCACCTCCGCGATGGTGATCTTGCCGGCCATGGCGCAGAGCGGGTTGAAGTTGCGCGCCGACTTGCGGAACACGAGGTTGCCGTGCCGGTCGCCCTTCCACGCCTTGACGAGCGCGAAGTCGCCGACGATGCCGCGCTCGAGCACGTACTGCTTGCCGTCGAACTCGCGCACCTCCTTGCCTTCCGCGATCTTGGTGCCCACGCCGGCGGGGGTGAAGAAGCCCGGGATGCCGTGGCCGCCGGCGCGGAGCCGCTCGGCCAGCGTGCCCTGGGGGTTGAATTCCACCTCGAGCTCGCCCGACAGGTACTGCTTCTCGAAGGTGGCGTTCTCGCCCACGTAGGAGGAGACCATCTTCTTGATCTGGCGGGTGGCGAGCATGAAGCCGAGGCCGAAGTCGTCGACCCCGGCGTTGTTCGACACGACCGTGAGGTTCTTCACGCCCTTGTCGCGCAGGGCGAGGATGAGGTTCTCGGGAATGCCGCAGAGGCCGAAGCCACCCACGAGCAGCGTGCAGCCATCGGGGATGTCGGCCACCGCTTCCGCGGCGCTCTGGACGACCTTGTTGATCATGGGGGGGCTCCTCTCGCGCGCTCAGCGCACCAGGTTCTCGACGACGACGCACACGGCCTCGCCGCCGCCGATGCAGATCGACGCGCAGCCGTAGCGCAGCTTGTCGGCCACGAGCGTGTGCACGAGGGTCGTCAGGATGCGCGCACCCGAGGCGCCGATGGGGTGGCCGAGCGCCACGGCGCCCCCCCGCACGTTCACCCGGGCGTCGTCGAGCCCGAGCTCCCGGGCACACGCCATCGTGACGACGGCGAACGCCTCGTTGATCTCCCAGCGGTCGATGTCGCCGACCTTGAGGCCGGCGCGCTCGAGCGCGACCCTGGCGGCGCCGACCGGCGAGGTCGTGAACCAGTCCGGCTCCTGTGCGAAGGAGCCCTGCGCGAGGATGCGCGCCAGCGGCTTGTTGCCCGTGGCGGCCGCGAGCTCGGCCGAGGTGACGACCAGGGCCGCGCCGCCGTCGTTGAGCTTCGAGGCGTTGGCGGCCGTCACCGTGCCGTTCTTGTCGAAGGCCGGCCGGAGCTTCGCCATCTTGTCGAGCGGGGCGGCGAAGGGCTCCTCGTCGTCGCTCACCGGCACCGGGTCGCCGCGCTTCTGGGGCACGTCGATCGCGACGAGCTCGGCCTTGAAGGCGCCCGACTGCGCCGCGGCCTGTGCGCGCTTGTAGGAGCCGAGTGCGAAGGCGTCCTGCGCCTCGCGGCTGAGCTCGTACTTCTTGGCGCAGAGCTCGGCGCAGCTGCCCATGTGCTTGTCGCCGTAGGGATCCCACAGGCCGTCGAGGATCATCGAGTCGGCGACCTTGACGTCGCCCATGCGGTAGCCGGCGCGAGAGTCGCGCAAGAGGTGGGGCGCGTTCGACATCGACTCCATGCCGCCCGCCACGACCACCTGCCACTCGCCCGCCCGGATGCCGTTCGCGGCGTCCATGACGGCGCGCAGGCCCGAGCCGCACACCTTGTGCAGCGTGATGGCGCCCGCCTTCTTCGGCACGCCGCCCCCGATCGCCGCCTGGCGCGCCGGGGCCTGGCCCTGGCCGGCCTGGAGCACGTTGCCCATGATGACCTGGTCGATGTTCTCGGCGTCGATGCCCGCGCGGGTCACCGCTGCCCGGATGGCCGCGGCCCCGAGCTGGTGCGCAGGCAGGCCGGCGAGCTTGCCGAGGAAGCTGCCGATGGGCGTACGGGCTGCTGACAGGATGACGACGTCTTTCATGGGTGCCTCCGTCGCGAGCGTAACTACGCGTAGCCCCTACCAGATCCGGCGGAGTCAGGGTAGAGCGATCGTGTTCACGGCGGTCCAGAAGGTCGAGGTCGGCGCGTTCGTGCCTTTGGCGGGCGCGCCTGCCTGTCCGTAGAACGAGTCGCCCCAGCACGACACCTCACCGGCGACGCCGATCGCGCAGGCGCGGGTGGGCGAGAGCGCCAGCCGTGCTGCACCCGCGATCACCGTGGACACGACCGGCGACCGCTCGAGCGTCGAGGCGGC
>JADLAB010000099.1 GCA_020848455.1 Polyangiaceae bacterium | reverse complement strand
GCGTCGCTGCCTCGTGCGGTGCGACCTCGCAAGGGCCGAACGACGCGGCTGCGGCTGCACCTGCACCTGCAGCTGCGCCCGCGCCTGCGTTCGCGCGCACGCGCTCGCCCGACACCCGCGCCGCGCCGGGCGTCTCGCACTCGTCGGTCGGTCGGGCCCCGCGCGCGACCTCGCCCGACTGGGGCGTCTCCGGGAAGGACGGCTGGCTCGGCGGCGGCTCGGCGGCGACGTCGCCCTCGGCGGCGCGGCGCGCCTTCTCGCTGCGGCGAAGGCGTGCGTCCGCCTCGAAGCTCGCGCGCAGCCACACGCCGAGGCGTGTCGTCGAGATGAGCATGCGGGTGTCGAGCGCGTAGTCCTCGAGATCGTGCAGCATCTCGCGTGCGGAGCCGTAGCGCTCGGCGCGGCTGACGGCGAGGGCGCGGTCGATGATCGCGTGCAGCCACTCCTCCTCGGGGAGATCGCGCAGCGGCAGGGCGGGCCGCGCCGCGCGGCGCGCCTGCACGAGCAGGGGCACGCCGCTCGCCTTCTGGTAGAGCCGGCGCCCGCTCACGAGCTCCCCCAGCATGATGCCGACCGCGAAGAGGTCCGCGCGCGCGTCGACGGCCTCGCCGCGCGCGTGCTCCGGGCTCATGTAGCCCGCCTTGCCTTCGATGGCCTCCGTCGGCACGCCGTCGACGCTCGCTGCGATGCCGAAGTCGCAGAGCTTCACCTGGCCGTCGAAGCCGAGCAGCACGTTCGAGGGCGACACGTCGCGGTGCACGACCCCGAGCGGACGGCCCTCTGCGTCGGTCGCGCGGTGGGCGTGGTCGAGGCCGCGCAGCACGTCGCACAGGATCGTGATCGACACGGCGAGCGGCAGGGCCAGGCGGCGCTCGGTCGCGCGGCGCAACAGCTCGCGCAGATCGAGCCCCTCGACGTACTCCATGACGATGAACGGCGCGCCGCTCGCGGCGTCGAGGCACTCGACGCCCACGATGTTCGGGTGGCGCAGGCGCGACACGAGGCGTGCCTCGGCCCCGAGCATGCAGAGGAAGCGCTCGTTCGTGCGGAGCTCGGGGATGATCTCCTTGACCGCGCACGTCCGGCGCGCGCCGATCGCGAAGCGCCGTTCGGCGAGGTAGATGTCGGCCATGCCGCCGCGTCCCACGTGCTCGACGAGCAGGTAGTCGCCGAGCTCGGAAGGCAGCCGGCGCGGCGCGAAGCGCGCGCGCTTCGCGGTCCACGCGGTGGATAGGGGGGTCGCACTCGAGGCCTGCACGACTCAGTCCCTTTCCAGAAAACGGCGCGCGCGGCCAAGAATCGGGCAGCCCCGGGCGGCCCCCGCGGTCCCCACCTGGGTGGGTGTGGGTGGTATCCTGACCCCATGATCCACGCCACCCCCCGGAGCCGGCACGCGAGCCTGCTTCGTCCCCGAGCGCGCGGGCTCGGTCTTGCCGCGAGCTGCCTTCTCGCGCTCGCGAGCGCGTGCACCAGCGGCCAGAGCTCGGGCCCCGACGGGACGGGCGGAGCGGGCACGGGCGCGACCGGCGCGGGCGGAGGCGGCGCGAGCACGTCGTCGAGCACGAGCACGACCTCGACCTCGACCTCGAGCACGACGGGCAACGGCGGCGCGGGCGGCACGAGCTGCGCTCCGCCTCCCGCGTGCGACGCGGCCCCACCCGATCCGGGCGCGGCGCAGCCGTGGAACGACCCCCTGACGCCCATCCTCGTCACGTCGCAGGGCGCGGCGCGCCATCGCGTGCGCGACCTGTTCCTGAATCCCGGCGACCCGCAATGGGTGCTGGCGAAGCTCGCCTACGGCGCGCTCGACAAGGACCTCGTCGGCGAGTGGGTCGACATCTACCTCCTGCGCGACTGCGCCGCGTCGTGGGAGCTGCTCGGCAGCGCCCTCACCACGAACGACGGCGATCACGTGAGCGTCGAGGGGGTGGACGACACGGGCGGCCGCGTCTTCTTCCCCATCCCGGCCGGTGCCGCGCTCGGCGCGGGGCGCCATCGCCTGCACGTCGTCGTGCGCGGCGATCTCACGAGCGCCGACGGCTTCATCGAGGTCGTGCCCGCGGGGACGCCCCTCTTCGTGACCGACGTGGACGGCACCCTCACGACCTACGAGACCGAGGAGTTCGTGGTGCTGCTCACCGGCAACCTGCCCGAGCCGAACCCGAGCTCGGCCGAGGCGCTCGCGCTCCTGGCCGACAAGGGGATCCGCCCCTTTTACCTCACGGCGCGGCCCGAGTGGCTCGACGGCCGCACGCGCGAGTTCCTCGCGGCGAACGGCTATCCGCCCGGCATCGTGCACACGTCGCTCTCCTTCACCGGAGCGCTCGGCAACGCCGCCGAGACCTACAAGACGGACGAGCTCGCGCGGGTGCTCGCGCGCGGTCTCGCCCTCCGCTACGCCTTCGGCAACACCGCGACCGACGCCGCGGCCTACGCCAACAGCGGCGTCAGCCCGCTCGACCACCGCGTCTTCTTCCAGTTCGACGACCCGCAGGGCGGGCGGCGCATCGAGAGCTACGCCGAGCTGCTCGGCGAGCTCGCGGCCCTGCCGCCCGAGTGCCCCTAGAGAGCACCAGCGGCTCGGCGCGCCCTGCGCGGCCGCCCGGAATCTTCTCCGATCTGCCGCAATCTCGCGTAGCTTGCCCGGGCGCGCCACGACCCGCGCGCCCCGCGCACGCCGATGAGCACCCGCCCGAGCCTCGTCTCCCGCCTGCCCGCGGACGGCACCGCCGATCCGACGGTCATCTTCGACCGCTTCCTCGAGCACGTCGCGGAGCTCGGCCTCGAGCTCTACCCGGCGCAGGAGCAGGCCCTGCTCGAGATCCTCGAGGGCAAGAACGTCATCCTCAGCACGCCGACCGGGTCGGGGAAATCGCTCGTCGCGACCGCCCTGCACTGGAAGGCACTCTGCGAGGGCAAGAGCTCCTTTTACACGAGCCCGGTCAAGGCGCTCGTGAACGAGAAGTTCTTCGCCCTGTGCGACGAGTTCGGCCCCGACAACGTGGGCCTCATGACGGGCGACGCCACCGTCAACCGCGACGCGCCCATCGTGTGCTGCACGGCCGAGGTGCTCGCCAACATGGCGCTCCGCCTGGGCGAGGTCGCCGACGTCGACTACGCCGTCCTCGACGAGTTCCACTACTACGCCGACCGCGACCGCGGGGTCGCCTGGCAGATCCCGCTCCTGTGCCTGCCGCAGACGACCTTCCTCCTCATGAGCGCGACGCTCGGCGACGTGCGCTTCTTCGAGCAGGCGCTCACCGACCTCAACGGGCACCCGACCGCCGTCGTGCGCTCGCGCGAGCGGCCGGTGCCGCTCGACTTCACCTACTACGAGATCCCGCTCCACGCGGCCGTCGCCACGCTGCTCGAGACGGGGCGGGCGCCCATCTACCTCGTGAGCTTCACGCACCGCGGCTGCCACGAGGAGGCGCAGAACCTGATGAGCGTGGACGTGTGCACCCGCGAGGCCAAGAAGGCCATCGCCGAGGAGCTCCGCGGCATGCGCTTCGACACGCCGCAAGGCAAGGAGCTCGAGCGCTTCGTGCGCCACGGCATCGGCGTGCACCACGGCGGCCTCCTGCCGAAGTACCGGCGCCTGGTGGAGCGGCTGGCGCAGAAGGGGCTGCTGCGCGTCATCTCGGGGACCGACACGCTCGGCGTCGGCGTCAACATCCCCATCCGCACGGTGCTGCTCACGAAGCTCTGCAAGTTCGACGGCGAGAAGGTGAAGATCCTCTCGGCGCGCGAGTTCCACCAGATCTCCGGGCGCGCCGGGCGCAAGGGCTTCGACGACAAGGGCAGCGTGGTGGCGCTCGCGCCCGAGCACGTCATCGAGAACAAGCGCCTCGACGCCAAGGCGGCGCAGCAGCAGAAGGCCGGCAAGGGCGGCAAGGTCGTCAAGAAGAAGCCCCCGACGAAGGGCTACGCGCACTGGGATCGCGCGACCTTCGAGCGCTTGCAGCTCGGCGAGCCGGAGCCGCTCGCGTCACGCT
>JADLAB010000098.1 GCA_020848455.1 Polyangiaceae bacterium | reverse complement strand
CGCTGTAGCCGTCGCCGTCGTAGTCCGCGTTGCCGCCGGGCGACTCGCACACGGTCCCGGTGGTGGTGCCGCCGGTGCCGGTCGGGTTCCAGGTGCCGCCAAGACCCGACGTGGTGCCGGTCGTCGTCGTGTTACCCGTGCCCGAGGCGGCGTCGCCGCCCGCGCCCTGGATGAACCCGGACTTCGGCTTGCTCGCGGTACACGCGGCCGCGACGGCGAGCCCGCACACGAGGGAGCCCAGGATGGCGAAGGACCGAGTCATGGCGGTTCTCCTAGGCCCGGCGGCACCACAGGGGCGGACCGGGCGAACGAGTCGTGGTGTGCCAGGTATCTGGCACACGCTCCGTGCGCGGGAGCGGCCGGAGCGTCACTTCGGAATGTCGACGGGCTCGGTGCCGGTGGGCGTCTCGTTGAGGCTCCACTGGAAGTTGTCGATGAGCACGGTCGAGTCGAGCACGCCGTCCCCGCTGTCCCAGATGGCGAAACGGAGCTCGATGTCGAGGCCCGCGGCCACCTCGAGCGGGGCGTTGGTCACGAGCCAGCCCGTCGCCGCGTGGCCCGGGTCGAACACGGGGTCGGTGCCCTCGAAGCCGGTGCCCGTCAGCTGCTGCGAGCCGAGCTGGCAGGGGAACACCTTGCCGCCCGCAGTCTGCGGGTCGCACACCTGCAGGAAGCCCGCGTTCACGCTGATCGTGTTCTGCTGCGAGTCGAACGAGATGTTGCCGTCGGGCAGGCTCGACAGCTTCGGCGTGAGGTAGGCGACGAAGAAGTCGTTGTACTGGCTGCAGATGTAGTTGGGGAACTCGTAGGTGTAGAAGTTGAAGTTGAAGGAGAAGCTCTTCGCGTTCGACGGTGTTCTCACGCGCAGGTAGAGCTGCTCGGAGTCGAAGGGCGTCCCGGTCGTGACGCCGGGGCACGAGGGCGACTCCTTCGGGTAGCCCGCGGGCGCGCCCGACGAGTAGCCCTTGTCGTAGCCGCTCGGCGACTGCCAGCCCGCGTCGGATGGCTGCCGGGCCGTGCCGGACGAGAGGGCGAGCATCCGCACGCCCTCCTGGGTGTGCACGTAGGGCCCGAAGCCGCTCACGATGCCGTGGCCGAGCGGGTCGTTGCCGCTCGTGCCGTCCGCCTTGCCGTAGGCCGCGCTGACGACGCCCCAGCTCGCCCCCTGCTGGACCTTGCAGAGGCCGATCGCGCGTGCGCCGTCCATCGGGTCGCTGCTCGACACGGAGATGCCGGTGTCGCAGTCCGCGCTCGCGTCGTCGGCGACGCCGTTGCAGTCCTCGTCGAACGTGTTGCCCGGGTAGTCCGCCGCCGCCGGGTTCACGAGGTCGGTGCAGTCGTTGCAGTCGCCCGCGCCGGGCGTGAAGCCGTCCCCGTCCTGGTCGCTGCTCGGATTGCCCTGATCGCAGGGCGGCCAGACGACGGTGGTGTTGCCGCCGCCTCCGGTGCCGGTGAAGATGAAGCCGCCGCCGCCCCCCGCCGCGGCCGCTCCGTTGCCCCCGGTCCCATCGCCGAACCTGCTGGTCGCCGCCGAGCAAGCGCCGGCCGCGACGAGCGCCACGACCGAGCCGAAGAACAGGCACGCCGCGCCTGCACGCTGTCCATTCACCATGACCACACCTCGAGGGGAGCGAAGCAACCGCTGGATGCGGAGCGAGCTGATGCAAGAGTCGTGCACTGCTCCCGCGCCGCAGTGCATCCGCCTGCAGCGGGGGCGTCCCGCGCCCACCGGCGCGACCTTCGCCGGGTGACGCGGGCAGGGGATTTCCCTGCCACATCATGGAGGCTACCCGCCCGCCGGGCGTTTGGCCAGCGGCAGCGAGAATCGGGGTCCGCGTGAAATGTGCGTTCCCGATTCTGAAATGAGCATTTCAATGTGGCTCGCCCGCGTGCTACGAGCACCGCTCTGCCATCCGAGCGAGGTCGACGTCATGCAGCTCCAGAGCCTGGTCGAGCGCGCCCTGCGCCGCGCCACCCCGTCCACCCCTGCCGGGCTGCGCGAGCCGCCGACGCTGTCGGGCGGGCTGCCGCTCGTCGGGCACACGCTCGAGTTCGTGCGCGCGACCATCGAGCTCCTGTCGCGGGCGCACGCCGAGCTCGGCGAGGTGGCCGCCTTCCGGGTCGCCAACAAGCGCATGGTGGCGCTCTTCGGCCCCGAGGCGCACGAGGCCGTGTTCCGCGCGCCCGACAGCCAGCTGAGCCCGTCCGAGGCGTACAAGATCATGACGCCCGTCTTCGGCAAGGACATCGTCTACGACGCGCCGCCCGAGAAGATGGCCGAGCAGGTGCGCATGCTGCTCCCGGCGCTCAAGGACAAGCGCATGCGCACCTACGGCGAGGCGATCGTCGGCGAGGTGGAGCAGAGCCTCGCGAGCTGGGGCGACGAAGGGGTGGTCGACTTCGTCGACTACTGTCGCGTGCTCACCAACTTCACCTCGAGCCGCTGCCTGCTCGGGCGCGAGTTCCGCGAGGGCATGACGAGCGAGTTCGCCGCCGTCTATCACGACCTCGAGCGAGGCGTCACGCCGCTCGCCTACCTCAACGCGAACCTGCCGATCCCGGCCTTCCGCAAGCGCGACCGCGCGCGCGCGCGGCTCGTCGAGATGATCGGCGGCATCATCGCGGACCGGCGTGGCTCGGGGCGCGAGGGCGAGGACTTCCTGCAGACGCTGATGGACTCGCGCTACGCGAGCGGCGCCGCGCTCTCGGAGCACGAGATCACGGGCCTGCTGCTCGCGGGCATGTTCGCCGGGCACCACACGAGCTCGGTCACGACGGCCTGGACGCTCATCGAGCTCCTGCAGAACCGCCCGTACCTCGAGCGCGTGCGGGCGCAGGTCGACGCCGTGTTCGGGGGTGGCGAGCGCGTGACGTTCCAGTCGCTGCGCGAGCTCACGCTGGCCGAGAACGCGGTCAAGGAGGCGCTGCGCCTGCACCCGCCTCTCTTCATGCTGGTGCGGGTCGTGATGCAGGACTTCGTCTTCAAGGACTACTACCTGCCGAAGGGCACCTGGCTCGTCGTGTCGCCGACGGTGGCGCACCGCATGGAGTGCGTGTTCTGCGCGCCCGACGCCTTCGACCCCGACCGCTTCGCGCCGCCGCGCGAGGAGGACAAGCGCGACTTCGGCTACATCGCGTTCGGCGGCGGCCGGCACAAGTGCATCGGCAACGCCTTCGCGATCCTGCAGGTGAAGGCGATCCTCGCGATCCTGCTGCGGCGCTACGAGTTCGAGCTCGCGGGCGACCCTGTCGCCTCCGACTTCCACGGGCTGGTGGTCGGCCCGAAGGAGCCGTGTCGCGTGCGCTATCGCCGGCGCAAGGTCGCGGCGGTCACGCGTCACGCGAGCGCGGCGACGGGCCCGAGCGCGACGAGCCCCGCGACCGAGGCGGGCGGGGCGACGGGCTGCCCGTTCCACGCGGCGGAGCCCGCACCGCCCGCGCTCCGGATCCACCTCGACCGCGATCTCTGTCAGGGCCACGCCGTCTGCGCCGGCGAGGCGCCCGAGGTGTTCGCGGTCGGCGACGACCACAAGGTACGGCTGCTCGTCGCCGAGCCCGACCCGAGCCTCCATGCGAAGGTGCGAGCCGCGGCGCGCTACTGCCCCACGCACACCATCCGCGTGCAGGAGACGTGACGGAGGAGCCGTGGTCGAGCCCTCCGCCAGGCACGCGCTGCGGCAGGCGCGCCGCGACGTGACGCGCCAGCACCTGCTCGAGGCCGCCGAGCGGGTGTTCGCGGCGCGCGGCTACGACGGCACGCGCATGCAGGACGTCGCCACCGAGGCGGGGCTCGCGCTCGGCACGCTCTACGGGCTCGTGCCGGGCAAGGAGGAGCTCTACGCCGAGATCCACCGCACGCGTGGGCGCGCGCTCCTGGCGCGGGCGGCCGAGGCGGCCGCGCGCCCGGGCTCGGCCGTGGACGCGATCCTGGGCGGCGTCGCGGCGTACGTCGCCTTTCTCGTCGAGCACCCCGCCTATCTGCACCTGCACCTCGCCGAGGGGCAGCCCTGGGCGCTCGCGCCGCACTTTCGCTCCGAGGAGCAACGCGCGCAGTGGCGCGAGGGCCTCGCGCTCACGGCCCAGGTCTTTCGCGCCGGCATCGCCGAAGGCACGGTGGTCGACGAGGACCCGGAGACGCTGGCGCGCCTCATGATCGCGACCCACCAGGTGCTGCTCGCGCGCTGGGTCGAGGACGGCATGCGCGAGGCGCCCGCGGCCCTCGTTCAGCGCATGCAGCAGCACCTGCGGCGCGCGTTCCTGCGGCGCGGCGCGCGCGCGAGCCAGCCGGGGCCGCGCTGAGGCATCCGGGAGCCGAGCCTCCTAGACGGTGGCCTCGGTGAGCGCGATGTTCGCGCGGTCGTACACGCCGAGGCCGAGGTCCGCCGCCGTCCGGATGTACGTGGGCTCGCGCCCGGCCGCCGCGAGCGTTGGCAGTCCGTTGTCCTTGCGCAGCCGCTCGATGAGCTCCCAGCCGATGACGTCGAGCGCCACCGGATCGGTCGCCGCGTAGACGCTGTGGAAGGGCACCCGCGCCGACGGCTTCGTGTCGAGCGGGCCGCCATCGTAGATCACCTTGAAGGCGTCGGTGATGTGCAGGGCGACGCGGCTCTTCACGACCTCCTGCGCGTAGAGGTGCGCGATCTGCGGGCTGGCGTTGTGCGCGTGGAAGTCCTGCGGGTTCACGTTGCAGCCGTGCGTGATGTTCTTGAGCGCGCCGGTGAACCCGCAAATGCCGTGGTCCTTCATCAGGCAAAGGTTGATGACCACCGTCGCCTCGGTGAACGGCCGCACGTAGCGCGTGGGTGTGCCGCCCACCATGATCTCCTCCATCGCCGCGTCCTTGTTGAGGTGCACGGCGGTCCGGATGCCCGCCGGAAAGTCCGGATCGAGCGTGAGCTTGTCCTTGTCGGTGATGACGCGCGTGCCGTAGAGAAAGTCGCGGTACTGCTCGAAGATGGTGATGCGCTCGGGCGGCACGCCCGCCGCGAGCACGCCGCGCACGACCTCGAGCACGAGCTCCTTGTTGGTCGCCATGGTCGCGCCCTTGCGACCCGCGATGCCGTTCGGCTTCAACGCCACCCGATCCTCGGGGTGCACGAACATGCCGAAGGCCCGCCCGAGGTCGCTCGTGCCGGTCAGCATCTCCATCGCCTTGCCGACGAGCGCCTTCGCCGACGCGGGCTCGGGCCAGAGGCCGTTCGCCTGCAGCGTCGAGGCCTGCGACGCCCGCACCACCTTGCCGGGGAGCGACGCCCGCAGGAACCCAGCGGGCGGGCTGGCGGCGTGCTTGCCGGCGTGCGCCAGCGTCGGCCACGCGAGCGCCGCGGCCGAGGCCGCGGTGGCGCCGAGGAGATGGCGTCGGGTGAGGCTGGAGCTCATGGTCCTCCTGACATTCCGCTACGGAACGTCGGCCCGATGATAGCACCGTCCCGGAGCCGGCGCCGAGGCGCCCGCCGCGCCCGCCGTGGCGGCCGCCAGCCCGAGCCCACACAACCGCCCGGAATCACGAACATCCCGCGTCGGCATGGCGCTCGCTATGGCGCCGGCGTCGCCACGCTCCGGCGACCGACGGGAGGTTTTCGATGGATCGGAACGACGCCACGCGGGGCGGCAGCACCCGCAAGCTCGCGGCCCTTCACGCCTCGCTTCAGGCCTCGGCGTGGGGTGCCATCTTCGGCAAGCTCATCTTGTGGCTCGGCGCGCTCGGCGCGCTCGCGTACGTGGGCACACGCGCGGCGGCGAGCACGCTCGGTGGCCCGCCCGCGATGCCATCGTCGTCGGCCGCCGCGGCCCCGGTGGACGAGCCGACGGCGCTCGCGCCCGCGGGGGCGCCGCCGCTCGCGCTCGGCACGGCGGCTGCGGTCGTCGACGTCGCGCCCGGTGCGAGCGGCTCGGCGACGGCTGCGCCAGGCTCGGCCTCGGCGACGCCTTCCGGGCTCACGGCCGACGGTCGCGTCATTCTCAACCTCGCGAGCGAGCCCGATCTGCGCCACCTGCCCGGCGTCGGTGCCCGGCGTGCGCAGGCGATCCTCGAGCTCCGCGGCCGGCTCGGCCGGTTCCGCCGGCTCGAGGAGCTGCTGCGCGTGCGGGGCATCGGCCCGCGCATGCTCCAGCGGATGCGCCCGCGCCTGGTGCTCGACCCGAGCTGATGGCGACGAGCGCCGAGGTGCCAGCCTCAGGGCACCTCCTCCTCGGGTGCCACGGGTCGCGCCGCTGCGTCGGCGCTCGGCAGGCGCACCGACATGGTCACGTCGAGCAGCTGCGTCTGGCCCGCGCCGAGCTCGACGACGCGCGTCTCGTCGGGCGCGGCCGGATGGCGGAAGCGCACGACGTGGCGACCCGGCGCGACCTCGATCGGCCAGCCGATGGGCGTCGTGTCCACGTGGCGCCCGTCGATCTCGACCTCGGCCCACGGCGTCGCGAGCACGCGCAGCCGCGCCGGCTGCGTGGTGCCCGTCGGCGCTGCGTCCTCGGCCGGCCTCGACGTGGCGCCCACCCCGACGGCGACGCCGATGGCGATGGCCGCGGCGAGCACGAGCGCGCCGGTCGCCACCGTGCTCGCGCGCGGCCGCGGGCGCGGCGCGTGCTCGGTGAGCCCGCGCGGCAGCGCCGGCATCGGCACGAAGCCCCCCCGACCGAGCGCGCGCCGGACGAGCAGGTCGGTAGGCAGCGCGCTGTGGCGCCGCAGCACCGCCACGAGCGCGCACTCGGTCGTCGTGAGGTCCGGGCGGTGCGCCGGCCGGCGGTCGAGGCAGCGCGCGAGCAGCTCCTCGAGCTCGACGGGCGCCGAGGGGGCGAGCCGGCGCACCGGCGGGGCCGGCTCGTGGCGCAGCCGGTGCACGACGCCGCCTGCCCCGCCGAAGGGACGCTGGCCCGTCACGGCGGTGAACGCCAGGCTGCCGAGGAGGAACACGTCGCTGCGCTCGTCCGTGGCGTCGCCGAGCACCTGCTCGGGGGCGAGGTTCTCCGGCGGATCGAGCGACTGCTCCATCGGCGGACGCGTGGCGGCCGCGAAGGGCGAGGCGCCCCAGCCGTGCACGCGCACCGTGCCGGTGGCGCCGAGCTCGACGTGCTCCGCCCGCAGCCAGCCGTGCACGAGGCCCGCGGCGTGCAGCGCCGAGAGCGCGCGAGCCACCTCGACCGCGAGCGCCATGACGACGACCGGGTCGAGCGGGCCGAGCTGCTCGCTGAGCTCGTGGAGCCGCGCGGCGCCCGGCTCGGCGTAGGCGATGGCGTGCTCGTCGGGCAGGTGCTCGACGAGCTGCGTGAGCGCCGGGTGGCTCAGGCGGCCGAGGCGGCGGGCCTCGGCGTCGAGCTCGGCGGCCGCCGCCGTGGCGTGCTCGACGTGCGCCTTGATGCGCTTGAGCCACACGCTGCGGCCGAGCACCGGGTCGGTGGCGCGGAAGGTCTCGCTCGCGGCCGCGTCCTCGACGCGCTCGCCGAGGCGGTAGCGCCCCACGCTCGGCCCTTCGCTCCGCGCGCCCGCCGAGCGCCCGGCCGGCGTGCTCACCGCCGCGGCCGCACGAGCAGCGACTGGCCCGTCATCGCTGCTGGTTGGTCGAGCCCGAGGAGCTCGAGCATCGTCGGCGCGACGTCGCACAGGCTCCCGCCGTCGCGCAGCGCCGTGCCCTCGCCCGCGCCCACCACGAGGAGCGGGACGCGCGCCCGCGTGGGTCCGAGCCGCATCACCCCCGCGTCGTCCTCGAGCTCCTCGGCGCGACCGTGGTCCGACGTGACGAGCAGGACGCCGCCGAGCGCGGCGACGGCCCGCGCGATGGCGCCGACGGCGGCGTCGAGCGCCTCGAGCGCGGCGACCGTCGCGCCGAGGTTGCCCGTGGCGGCGGCGAGGTCCGCGCCGCCGAGGTTGACGAGCACGAAGTCGGGCCCGCCCGCGGCGAGCGCCCGGGTGACGCTGGCGGCGACCGCGCGCGTGGCGGCGGCGGGATCGGGCACGAGCTCGCCGACGTCGGCCCCGTCGCTCGGCACGAGGTGCCACTCCTCGCCCGGCCACGCGGTCGGGCGGAGATCGAAGTAGCGCGTCACGTGCGCCGCCTTGTCGCTCTCGGCGCAGCGCAGCTGGCGCAGGCCCGCGCGCGACACCACCTCGGCGAAGCCGTCGACGACGGCCGCGAGCGGATAGGCCACCGGGTCGAGCGCTCCCTCGTCGTCGCAGAGCGCAGCGAGGCAGCCCTCGCGGAAGGCGTAGACGGGCTTGCCGCGGTCGGTGAGCAGATCGACCGCGATCTCTTCGGGCACCTCGCGCCGGAACATCGCGCCGAGCTGGCGCAGGCCGTCCGGCCGGTGATGGAGCAGCAAGCCCACGTCCTCGCCGTACCAGGACCAGAGCGGGCTCGCGTTCGCGAAGTCGCACATGAAGCTGCCCTTCATGCCGCGGTATGCGCCGACGCGCACCGGCTCGACCTGGTCGTCGTCGAGCCCCTTCTGGTAGGCGCCGAACACGGCCTCGTAGCCCGTGTCCGCCTGGGTGACCGTGGGGCCGAGGGTCGGGTCGCGCACCATCGCGTGGTAGGCGGCGTAGACCCGATCCCAGCGGCCCGCGCCGTCCATCGCGTAGGCGCGGCCGCACACGGTCGCCAGCTTTCCGCGCCCGGCGAGCAGGTCCTCGAGCGCGTCGAGCTGCCGGCTCGCGGCGCGCCGCGGTCCGTCGCGCCCGTCGAGGACCGCGTGCACCCGCACGTCGATCTTGTTCCACTCGGCCACCTCGAGAACGGCGGCGAGGTGCGACAGCGAGGCGTGCGCGGTGCCGTCCGAGAGCAGCGTGACGAGGTGCAGCTGGCACGCGTCGTAGGTCGCGAGGCGCACGAGCTGATCGACCACGGCGTTGCGCCCGAGCTTGCGCGCGGCGATGTCGGCGTCGACGGGTGCCGAGCTCCGGGCGAGCGGGCGCCCCGCGCCGAGGCAGCGGTGGCCGTGGGCGCCGTCGGGCGGCAGGCCGTCGACGCTCGGCGCGAGCGAGGTCGACGGTGCCTGGGCACGGAGCGCGTCGAGCTCGGGCGTGCGGGCCTGCCGCACGGCGTTGCCGGCGACCGCGGAGCGTTCACCGACGCCGTCGAGCACGCACAGGACGACCGGACGTGGCTTGTTCATCGGCGGCGCGTGCGCGGCGCGCGGCCGGGCCGCGCGCCGCGGGGGGCCACTCGTGGCCTACTGGCGCCGGATCGGCGGACGCGTCGTGAGGACCGGCCCGGTCTTGACGGGCGGTGGCTTCGTCGTCGTCGTGGTGGGCGGCGTCGTCGTGGTGGGCGGCGTCGTCGTGGTGGGCGGCGTCGTCGTGGTCGTGGTGGTCGTCGGCTTCGGCGCGGAGCTCGCGGGCGGCGCCACGATCTTCATGTCGCCCGGGTCGCCGCCGAGGCCCTTGATGCGGTAGGCGATGGCGTAGCTCGACTTGTCGTTCGAGTCCTCGGGCGAGTGGGTCAGCACCATGTAGGCGTCGTCCTTGCCGATGGCGAGGTCGACGGGCCACGGGTAGGAGACGCCGAGGAATTTTCCGATCTCGGTGGCTCCGAGGAACTTGCCGTCCGTGCCCCAGACCTTGAGGGAGCGGCAGTTGGCGTCCACGACGCACACGCCGAGCCCGCAGCGCCGCACGGTGCCGACGTTGCACATGTGCTCGTCACCGTCGTCGGCGCCGAGC
Source organism: Polyangiaceae bacterium (assembly GCA_020848455.1). Taxonomy (GTDB): domain Bacteria; phylum Myxococcota_A; class Polyangia; order Polyangiales; family Polyangiaceae; genus JACRDA01. Next base: position 1,412 of record JADLAB010000098.1, on the reverse strand, counting down.
AGCGCCTTCAGCTTGCCGTCCGGCGAGTGGATGCCGACGCGGTACTTGCCGCCCGACTCGGGCGTGCCCCACACGGCGATGTCCTTGCCGAAGACGGCCGTGCCGCTCGGCGGGTTCTTCCAGCCGGCGAACTCGAGGTCCTTGCCTTCGCACTTGCCGTCGACGCCCGAGGCGAGGACCTTGCGGTCGAGCATGACGACGCTCGAGCCGGGCTGGAGCGAGAGCCGACCCCAGTTGGTGCAGCCGGGGCTCACCTTGCCGTCCGGGGCCACCGTCTTGGCCGTCGCGCCGAAGCCGGAGAGGAAGATCGTGCCCTTGTCGTCGAGCGAGAGCGCGTCGAACTTGTCGCTCTCCTTCTCGTCGGCGGTGAGGACGCCGTCCTTGCCGAAGGTCTTGTCGAGCGCGAGCTCGCAGGCGTCGCCCTGCGCCTGGTTCTGGAAGCGCCGCAGCTTGCCCTCGTGGTCGAGGATGTAGAGCTTGCCGTCGGCGGCGACCGTCACGCCGCGCACGGCGCTCGCGAAGCTGTCGTGCTTCATGACGCCGGCCGCCATGTCGAGCTTGCAGTTCTGGGCCGTGAGCTCCCGGTCGCCGAGCGTGACCTTCTGGCTCGCGTCGAACTTGACCGGCGGCAGCGCGATGCCGGTGAGGGCAGCTGCCGACGCGCTGGCGCTGGCGCTGGCGCTCGTGCTGGCGCTGGCGCTCGGTGCGGCGCTGGCGCTCGGTGCGGCGCTGGCCGTCTCGGCGGTGGAGGCCGTCGTCGTCGCCGACGGCGCCGGCGCGGGAGCTGCCGCGGAGGTCGTCTCCGGCTTGGGCGTGTCGCCGCCCTTCTCGCCACACGCGCCCGTGAACACGGCCACCACGGTGAGCGCCGCAAAGCCAACCCCTCGACCCTTCAGACCGATCATCTTCAATACCTCGCGTGGAGCTGCGGCCTTGCACCGGCACGCAGCGGTCCTCAACGGAATCGGCGCGTCTTAGCGCACGTTCGGTCGCTCCGCTAGTACCGCGAGCAGCCGCCACTCCGCCGAGGCGCCTCGGTCGAGCGCCTGGCCTTCGGGCGCCGCGCTACACGAGCAGTTGCTCGAATAGAGCCAGGCTTTCCTGCTCTTCGGGGTCGAGGACCCGGTCGGCCGAGACGACTCCGCGCACCGCCTCGAGGAACAGCAAGCGGTGCTCGCGCGGCACGGAGTTCGGGTCGACCTGCTCGGGCAGCGGGGGCACCGTGAGCCACTCCTCGACCTGCTTGCGCTCGGAGTCGTCGAGCTTGAGCTTTCTCACCATGCGATGCACGTACGCGCGCTCCTCGTTCTGCACCTCGAGGTCTGCCCACGCGAACGAGCAGACGAAGCGCATGAGGCGCATGCGGTCGGTCTTCGACAGCTTGCTCAGCATGGCGGCAGTCTAACAGAGTT
>JADLAB010000097.1 GCA_020848455.1 Polyangiaceae bacterium | reverse complement strand
CGGCCGCGGCCGCGAGCGCGTTCTCGACGTTGAACTTCGCCTTGCCTTCGAGGGTCGCGGGGATGAGGTGCGTCCAGGTGAGCGGGATGTGCCGGTCGCCGTCGTAGATGCTGAGCATGTCGCCGTTGACGCCCTGCTCGATGACCGCGGCGCGTCCGCCCTTCTGCACGTGCGCGCGCACGATGTCGTTCGAGGCCGAGCGCGAGAAGAACATGATGCGCCCCTCGGCCTTGTCCACCATCGCGGCCGTGAGCGGGTCGTCGGCGTTGAGTACGGAGGTGCCGTTGTCGTGCACCACCTCGACCACCAGGCGCTTGACGAAGGCGAGATCCGTCACCGTCTCGACGCCGCGCAGGCCGAGGTGGTCGCTCGTCACGTTCATCACGCAGCCGACGTCGCAGCGATCCCAGCCGAGTCCCTCGCGCAGGATGCCGCCGCGCGCCGTCTCGAGCACCGCGGCGTCGACCGTCGGGTCCGTCAGGACGACGCGCGCGCTCCATGGGCCCGTCATGTCGCCCTTCAAGACGCGCTCGCCGTCGATGTAGATGCCGTCGCTCGTGGTCAGGCCCACGCGCTTGCCGGCCATCTTGAGGATGTGCGCCACCATGCGACTCGTCGTCGTCTTGCCGTTCGTGCCGGTGATGGCCGCGAGCGGGATGCGCGAGGGCTTGCCCGCCGGGTAGAGCAGGTCGACGACCGGCCCGGCCACGTCGCGCGGCTTTCCCTCGGTGGGCGCGAGGTGCATGCGGAAGCCGGGCGCCGCGTTGACCTCCACGATGACGCCGCGGCTCTCGCGCAGCGAGCGCGAGATGTCGGGGCAGATGAGGTCGATGCCCGCCACGTCGAGCCCGATGACCTTGGCGGCGCGGGCCGCGATCTCGCCGTTGTCCGGGTGGATGACGTCGGTGCGGTCGACCGCCGTCCCGCCGGTGGAGAGGTTGCCGGTGGAGCGCAGCGCGAACATCTCGCCCGCCGGCAGCACCGTCTCCTTCGTGTACCCGGCCAGGGAGAGGAGCCGCTCGGCCTGGTGATCGAAGACGATCTGCGTCAGCACCTTCTCGTGCCCGACCCCGCGGCGCGGATCGGCGTTCACCGTGTCGACCAGCGCGGCGATGGTGCTGCGGCCGTCGCCGATCACGTGCCCGGGCACGCGCTCCGCGACCGCCACCACCTGGCCGCCCACGACGAGCACGCGATGGTCGCGCCCCTCGCAATACTGCTCGACGAGCACGTAGCTCGACAGCTCCCAGGCCTTCTCGAAGGCGTCGCGCACCGCGGCTTCGTCGCGCAGGTTGAGCGCGACCCCGCGACCGTGCGAGAGGTCCATCGGCTTGACGACGACGGGCAAGCCGATGCGACGGGCCACCTCGACGGCCTCCTCGGCCGAGTGCACGCGCTCCTGCTGCGGCACCGGCAGGCCGGCGCGCTCGAGCAGCGAGTTCGTCAGCTGCTTGTCCTGCGCGATCTCGACCGCGATGTGCCGGGTCTGGCTCGTGACGGTCGCCTGGATGCGCTGCTGGTAGCAGCCCCAGCCGAGCTGCACGAGGCTCTGGCGGTTGAGGCGCAGGGTCGGGATACCCCGGCTCTTCGCCTCCTCGACCAGACTGCGCGTGGACGGCCCGAGCGCCACGCGCTCGGCGAGCCGCGCGAGCGCATCGAGCTCCGTCCGCAGGTCCATCGGCGGCTCGAGCTTGTCCGCGAAGCCGGCAGGCAGGATGCTGCGCAGGTAGCGGAGCGCGATGTCGCCGGCCAGGAGGCCGACCTCCTCGTCCTCGAAGCTGTAGATGACGTGGTAGACGCCGTGGCGCCCCTCGCTGCGCGTCTTGCCGTAGGTGACCGGGGTGCCGGCGAGGCACTGCAGCTCGAGCGCCACATGCTCGAGGATGTGACCGAACCAGGTGCCGTCGCGCAGCCGCCGCACGAAGCCCCCCGGCTCACCGTAGGAGCAGCCGTGCTCGTGCAGGGTCGGCACGTCGTCGAGCAACCGGTCCACGAAGCGGGGAATGCGGTTGCTCGGGTGGTCCTCGAGCTCCCCGAGATCCAGCGTGAGCCGCACCACCGGGCGGTAGCCGTAGGGGCTGGGGCCGCGGTAGACGCGCGTTTCGTCGAGCTTCATTTCGTGGCTCCTCTCTCGCTCGGCAGGGTCGACGCGCGCGCCGCCTGCGCGCGCGCGCCCGGGGCGGCGGCCGCGACCGCGTCCGCGACCGGCACCGGCGTGGGCGGCCACACCGGCCGGCGCGGGTGCACGTCGAAGCCGCAGCCCGAGGTGAGCACGTGCACCTGCAGGCCGAGCAGGGCCGCGGGGCGCGCGCCGGGTGTCTCGTGGATGTCGGTGTACACGATCTTCGCCCCGTCGATGACGGTGACGGTCCCGCGCCCGAGGACGCGCAGGTGGTCGTGGGCGTCGAGCGTGATGGCGGTGTCCTCGTCGATGCCGACGCCGATGAGGTAGGGGTTGAGCGCGACGGCGGCGAACAGGCGCCCGATGCGGTGGCGCTGCGCGAAGTGCTGGTCGATGATGAGACGCTTGGTGAGCCCGAAGCCGGGCGCGAGCGTCACGCTCTCGCGGCGCGGCGCGTAGCCGGTCTTACCCTGGGCGATCATGTGCTCGCACACCACGCTCGCCCCGGCCGAGGTGCCGGCCACGAGCACGCCGCGCCGGTGCGCGCGGCGGATCGCGGTCGCGAGCGGCGTCCCGCCGAGCAGGGTCACGATCCGCCCCTGCGCCCCGCCCGTGAAGAAGATCGCCGTCACGTGGGACAGGAGCTCGAGGTGGGCCGGATCCTCGCCGTCGGCCCGGGTGTCGATCTGCACCACGTGCACCGCGGCGCCCAGGCTGCGGAAGATGGCCGTGTAGGTGTCGCCGAGCTCGCCCGGCACCTGCGAGGCCGTCGGGAACACGGCGATGACGGCGCCGCGCCCCCCGGCCCGCGCCACCAGCTCCGACAGCACCATGCGGCTGCCGAGCTTGTCCTCGGCGCCGCCGATCGCCATGAGCAGACCGCGCGCGGGGCTGCTCGGGACATCGCCCGGACCGGCAGACGGGGGCTGCGAAGCGCGCGCGGGCGGGGGCGTCGAGGCGCGCGCCGGCGGCGGCGCGGTCGGAGCGCGCGCGGTCCCTCGCGAGGAGCCGTTCCCCGGCCCCGGGCCACCCCCCGCTCGCATGTGGCGGCGCACGTTCGACAAAGTGCTCCGACGGATACCACGGCGCGCCATGCGGGCGAAACGGCGCCGAGCAGCCTCGCGACGCGCCCCGAGGGAGGAAGACCGGCCGGCGAGCGTATGTCCGGTCAGATCGCCGATGCTCCCCGCGCCAGAACCGCGGCGAGCGCGCCGCCACGCGCGAGTGCCCTGCCTTCTTCCTCGGACCGTCGCCACCCGGCCGGTCCTTCTGCGCCGATCGTCCCCGGGGCGTTCGCGCCAGCGCGCACGGCGAGCCCACGACTTGCTTGGAGGTTTGCCCATGCGTTCCGTCAGCCTGTCCCGTCTCGCCCCCGCCGTCGTCGCCTCGCTGTCGCTCGCCGCGTGCTTCGCGGTCCCGGCCGAGGAGGTCCAGGGCGGCGCCAACCTGAACGAGCGCGGCCCCGGTCTCGCCGAGGGCGAGGAGCTGCTGAAGGGCGCGATGACCGTGTCGCCGGACGGGCGCTGGGTCGTCGGCCAGCGCGCGGACGTCACGGTCCTGGTCGACGTCGCCGCGAAGACCACCCGCGAGCTGCCGCTCCAGACCCTGCGCCACGCCTTCGGCTCGGACGACATCGTCTACGCCACGGCCGCGCCGGTGAAGACCCTGTGGGACGGCTTCGGCGCGCGCACCTCCGCCGAGCCCGACCGGCTCGTCGCCCTCGACCTCGCGACCGGCGACGTGCTCTGGACGTCCCCGGTCTTCTCGGGCGAGACCGACGTGCGCCAGCTGCAGCTGTCGGAGGACGGCTCGCTCCTGCTCGCCGCCGACGCCGAGGCGCTGCACGTGCTCGACACCGCCACCGGCACCGAGCTCCGCGCGGTCGCCCTCGCAGGGCCGGCCGAGGAGCTCACCATCCTGCCGACCGGCGACGCCGCGCTCGTCGCCGAGACGACGCAGTGGATCGACGGCAAGCCGGTCACCGTGGTCGAGCAGGTCGATCTCGTGGCCGGCACGAGCCTGCGCGTGGACGTCCCGAACTGCGCGGCGCCCATCGTGCTCGTCCCCGGCGCGAGTCGCGCGCTCATGTCGCCCACCTTCTGCACGCCCGGCGCCGACTTCGTGCCGACGGCCGGCTGGACGAACCCGGACCCCGTGAGCGTCCTCGATCTCTTGCCCGCCGGACCGAGCTTCGTGCGCAACCTGCCGGGCTTCGGCCCCGTGCTCATGGCCGACGGCGGCGCGACCGCGGTCGCATTCCTCGACATGCAGCGCGTCGACGCCTCGCTCTTCGACGATCCGACGCAGGTGCCGCCGGCCGACGGCCCGCAGTTCTACCTCATGCAGATCGATCCCACGACGCTCGCCTTCGAGCTGTCGACCGTCGGCGCCCACCTGCCGCGCTTCGCGCTCGCGAAGGACGGGAAATCGCTCATCGTCGACGCCACGCTGGTCGTGCGCAAGGGCGTGCTCGAGGCGAGCGCCACCGTGAGCATCGGCCCCGACGGTGTCAGCGCCTCGGCCTCGATCTTCGCCGGGATCATCGAGAGCCGGCTGCTCGGCATCTTCGACCTCGCGTCGCGGACCCTCACGCCCTTCGGCGGCGACTTCGTGTCGATGTCGCGCTTCGTCCAGTCGGCCGAGGGGCGCGTGTTCTCGCTCTTCGCCCACGAGCGCGGCGGCGTGCTGTTCGAGCTCGACCGCGCGACCATGACGACCCAGGACCTCGGCCTCGACGTGCGCGACCTCAACATCCTGCCCGATCTCCAGACGCTGGTCCTGCGCTTCCGGCTGCCCCCCATCCAGACGAACCAGCTGCAAGAGGACTTCTGCTTCTACTCGGTGGCGCCCTTCGCCGAGCTCGCCTGCGCGCACTACGAGCAGCCCGCGCCGCCCCCGGGGCAGAACAGCAACTACTTCCCCTGCGACCCGTGACTCACAGCCAGCCGAGGGCGCGCGCCCCGAGCAGGAGCGCCGCGCCCCACGCGCCGGCGGCGAGGTCGTCGAGCACGATGCCCCAGCCGCCGGCCAGGCGCTCGGCGCGCCGCGCCGGCCAGGGCTTGCCGATGTCGAAGACGCGGAACAGGACGACGCCGGTCACGAGCCCCGCGGCGCTGTCGGGAGCGGCGAGCCAGGTGACGAACACCCCGGCCACCTCGTCGATGACCACGATCTGCGGGTCGTGCGTGCCGGTGTGCACGGCCACCCGCCCGGCGGCCCAGATGCCGACCGCGGTGAGCCCGACGGCGGTGGCGAGCACGACCCCGAGCCCATACGGGCGCACGAGCAGGTAGAGCGGGATGGCGCCGAGCGTGCCGGCCGTGCCGGGCGCGTACGGGACGAGGCCGCAGCCGAACCACAGCGCGAGCGCGCGGGCGAGGCGGTCGGGGACGGTCACGGGGTGCTCGCCTCGGGCGCGGGCTCGACCCGACCGGGGACGGGCACGCGGCCGAGCCGCCGGGCCGCGAGCGCCACGACGCCGAAGGCGGCGAGCGCGTAGCCGAGGCCGACCAGCACGTCGATGACCCAGTGGTGATCGAGGTAGACGGCACCGATCGCCATCGACAGGAGAAAGACGATGCCGAGGCTGCGCCCCGGCCAGCGCAGCACCCGCCAGCCGGCGAGCAGGATGAGCGTCGGATAGGCCGCGTGCAGCGAGGGCATCGCCCCGAAGACGGCGTTCGAGCGGCCGTAGAGCCCGGCGAAGTAGCCGAGCCCGGTGAGCGCGTCGACGCGGGCCAAGGCCGGGCCCTCGGACGCCGACACGGTGAGGTCCACGACGCAGCCGTGCGCGTGGTAGTACCAGGGCGGGGCAGCCGGGTAGAGGTGGTAGGTGACGTACCCCACGACGTTGACCACGAAGAACCCCCACGCGAAGAGCTGCAGCCGGCGGAAGTCGCGGAAGTAGAGGTACACCCCGAAGCCGAGCGCGGCGAAGATGTACAGGCCGTAGGGGATGGCGAAGTAGACGTCGAGCACGGGCGAGTGGTGCTCGAGGAACCAGTCCTGGAGCGTCATCCGTTCCGCGCCCGAGCCCACCCCGAACAGGGCGAGCTCGACCGCGCGCAGATCGCAGTTGTGGACGTTCTCGGGGGTGAGCCCGAGGTTCTTGAGCGGACCCATCGCGTCGTAGAGCAACCCGACGAGCGCCATCGGATACGTGCCGACGCAGAGCTTCTTCGTGGCCGCGTTGCCGTAGGCGAGCGCGGGCACGAGCAGGACCATGATCACGTGGTCCACGCGCACACGGCCGAGCCCCGCGACCACGAGGAAATAGGCCGCGAACGGGAGCGGCGGCAGCAACGTGTAGCGCGGCCACAGCGACCGCATGTGACGCCAGATCACGGGCTCGCTCCTTGGCGCTCGGCGCCGCGAAACGCGCCGCGCCGCTGCAGCGGGAAGTCGTCCGAGATGTACCACCGCACGGTAGAAACGCAACTCGCAGTTGCGATGCGGAAGCACCCGCAATTCCTGCGCGGGCGGCGCGTCGCCTGCGCACGAGCCTCGGGCACTTTCGCGGCCGCGTGGGTTGCGTCTCGTCGTGCGGTCCCCTACACCGCACCTCACGAGGACGATCGAGCCTTCCCCCCGGACGCGCGGATTCGTCGCGTGGACGATCCGCTGGCGCCTCCTGATCATCTCGGCCGCGCTGCTGCTCGCGGTCCCGGCGACCTGGCGCACGGCCGACCTCTACCTGCACCTGCGGACCAGCGTGGAGGAGCTCCTGCCGCGCGACGCCGCGAGCGTGCGCGCCATCGAGGAGCTCCGCGCGCGCATCCCGGGTCTGCTCCACCTCGGCGTCGTCGTCGACGTCGGCGAAGCCGAGAACCTCGCCGCCGGCGAGCGGCTGCTCGACGACCTCGCCGCGCGCATCGCGACCTACCCGCCGGAGCTCGCCCGCCGGGTGCGCACGGGCGTCGCCGAAGAGCGCGATTTCTTCGCGAAGAACGCGGCGCTCTACGCCGATCTCGAGGACCTTCGCACGGTGCGGGCACGCGTCGAGGAGCGCCGCGACTGGGAGGTCGCCAAGGAGACCGGCGCGTTGCTCGACGAGGACGAGCCGCCACCGTCGGTCGACTTCTCGGACCTCGAGAAGAAGTACCGGGAGCGCGCCGGCGACGCCGACCGCTTTCCGACGGGGCGCTTCTCGAGCGGCGAGCTCGGCGTCACGCTCTTGCTCGTCGAGGTGGGCGAGCACGCGGCCGGACAGGGCAGCCCGGCCGCGCTGCTCGCGCGCGTGCGCGCCGACCTCGCGGCCCTCGGCGGACCCAGTCGCTACGCGCCGGGGATGCGGGTCGGCTTCACGGGCGACGTGGCCATCACGGTCGAGGAGACCTCGGCCCTGATGGAGGATCTCTCGCTCTCGTCGGTGCTCGTGATCCTGGCGGTCGTGGGCGTCATCGTCCTTTACTACCGCTGGTGGCGCAGCGTGCTCATCATCCTGCCGCCGCTCTTGCTCGGGACCGTCTACACCTTCGCCCTCGCCTCGCTCCCGCCCTTCGGCGTCACGGCGCTCAACTCCAACACCGCCTTCCTCGGCTCGATCATCGTCGGCAACGGCATCAACTTCGGCATCGTGCTTTTGGCACGCTACGTCGAGGAGCGCCGCAACGGCCGGGACGTGACCGAGGCCATGACGCTGGCCAGCTGGGCCGCGCGCCCCGGGACGCTCGCGGCCGCGCTCGCGGCGGGCGTGGCGTACGCGTCGCTCGGCATCACCGAGTTCCGGGGCTTCCGCCAGTTCGGCTACATCGGCGGCATCGGGATGGTCGCGTGCTGGCTGCTCGCGAACCTCCTCATCCCGCCGCTCACGTCCTGGCTCGACCGCGGCGGCACGACGGCCCCCGATCCGAAGAAGCGCGAGGGCCGGGTCATGGCGCGCGTCGCGCGGGCCGTGTCCGCGCAGGCGGGCGCGATCACCCTGCTCTGCGCCGGCCTCACGGTCGCCGCCATCCTGCAGGTCCGGAGCTTCGGCGCCGACTCGATCGAGTACGACCTGTCGAGGCTGCGCCGCTCCGACACCTGGACCACCGGCGAGGGGGACTGGGGTCGCAAGATGGATGCCCTGCTCGCGGCCTACCTGACGCCGACGGCGATCCTCACCGACGACCCCGCCGAGGCGCGCGCCATCGCGACGGCGCTGCGCGCCGCGGCCGCGGAGCCACCCCTCGACGCCCTCATCGCCTCGGTGCGCACCCTCGACGACGTGGTCCCCGCCGGGCAGAAGGACAAGCGCGCCGAGCTCCAGGCGCTGCGCCGCGTCCTCACGCCGAAGATCCGCTCGCTCGTGCCCGAGGACAAGCGCGAGCCGCTCGACCGGCTCCTCGGCGCAGCAGACCGGGGCGAGCTCGGCCCCGACGACCTGCCGTCGAGCCTCACCGCGGGCCTGCGCGAGCGCGACGGCTCGAGCGGCCGCACGGTGCTCGTGTTCCCTCGGCCGAACCGCGATCTCTGGAAGGGCGACACCATCGTCACGCTGGCGACGGCGCTGCGCACCGTGGCCGCCACGGCCGCGCCCGACGGGCGCCCGGCACGCGTCGCAGGCAGCCTGCTGCTGAGCTCCGACATCTTCACGTCGCTGCGCCGTGACGGACCGCTCGCGACGCTGCTCGCGGTCCTCGGCGTGATGCTGGCGGTGCCCGTCCTGTTCCGCCGCAGCACCGTCAGCCTGTACGTGATCGGTGCCCTCGTGGTCGGCGTCCTGTGGCTCGCGGCGCTCGAGCTCGCGCTCGGCGTGAAGCTCAACTTCACGAACTTCATCGCCTACCCGATCACCTTCGGCATCGGCGTCGACTACGCCGTCAACATGATGAACCGCTACGTAGAGGACCGCCGGCGCGACGTCGCGGCCGCCCTGCGCTCCACCGGCGGTGCCGTCGTGCTGTGCTCGCTCACGACGATCATCGGCTACGCCTCGCTCCTGCTGGCGAAGAACCAGGCGCTCTTTCTCTTCGGGGTGCTCGCGGTGCTCGGCGAGATCACCTGCCT
>JADLAB010000096.1 GCA_020848455.1 Polyangiaceae bacterium | reverse complement strand
TGCTCGATCTCCAGGCCATCGCGAAGACAGCGGGCACCTGACGGCCGCGGCCCGAGGCCGCGATCATCCGAGCGAGCGTGGTCTTGCCGCACTGGCGCGGCCCGACGAGAAGCGCGACGCGCGAGCGTGGAGCGACCTCCCCTTGAAGTGAGCCCGGCAGGGACCGGATTCTCGAGGTGCTCGGGCGGGCACGCCGGGCTCGTGCCGAGGCAGGTCACGCCACCTTGATGAGCGTCACCCCGAGCGCCTTCGACGCCTTGATCATCGTGGCGAGCGTCACGCCCGACCCATCTGCCCCCCACCCGCGCCCGCACCCGCGCCCGCTCCCCCACCCGCGCCCGCTCCCCCTCACGCGCCCGCACCCGCGCCCGCTCCCCCTCACGCACCCGCACCCGCACCCGCGCCCGCGCCCGCTCACGCGCCCGCTCGACGCTCGACGCTCGACGCTCACGCTCACGCTCAACGCTCGCGCTCACGCTCAACGCTCACGCGCGATCGCTCGCGAGGCCGCGCCCGTGACGGCGGGCGCGGTCCTTGTTATCTCTCGAGACGTGGCTCGCTGGGACGATCCGGTGGCGGTCTCTGCGCTGCCCGGCGCGGTGGCGGCGACGGTCGTCTGGCGCTGGAAGGGCGAACGGTTCGTCACGGCGATCGTGAAGGCCACGTTCTCGCTCGTCGCAGGCGCACGCATGATGCTCGTCCCACCCGAGCCCATCCTGCGCGACGAGCAGGAGCAGCCGTCCCGCGCCGGGCTGCTGACGGCCGGCGACCTCGCGCCGTACCTGCAGCAGACGGACGTCACCCTCGTGGGGCAGGCGCCGGTGCCGGCGGGGTACATCGCGACCACGGTTCGCCTGGCGATCGTCCGGGACGGGACACCGCTGCTCGACGTGCGGCGCGACGTCGAGGCGCCACCCCGCGCCGGCGGCGGTGCCGTCTCGGTCCCGATCGTCGGCATGGGCCCGATCTCGCGCCACTGGCCGGCGCGCGGCGCCCTGCTCGGCGCTTGCGACCCGGAGCGCGTCACCGGCACCGAGCTCGACGTACCCGTCGGCTTCGCGTGGGAGTTCTACCAGGCCGCTCCGACGTCGCAGCGGGTCGCACACCTCGCGGGCCACGAGCTCGTCACGCTCGCGGGCGTGTCGCGCAGGTGGCCGACCCTCACGACGCAGCTCCCCGAGGAGCGCGGCGCCGCCCTGCTCTGCAGCGACGGAGGCACGAAGCCGCTCGCGCTGGTTCTCGACACCCTCCAGATCGACGCCGACCGGCTGTCGTGCACCCTCACGTGGCGCGGCCACGAGCAGCTCGGGGACCGCGTCGAGCTCGGCGCGCTCCGGATCCTCGCCGGCGTCGGCACGCGGCCGGAGCAACTGCTCGCGTGGGTCGTCGACTCCGGGCGGCCGCGGGACAGGGTCGACGACGACGACGACGAGGCTGGCGCGGGGGCACGGCCGAACGAGACCCGCAAGCTCGGCAAGGACGAGGTCGCCCGGTTGGTGGCGCGAGCGCTGCCGTTCGCGCCGCGCGGCACGCCGGTCTCCCCGGCCGATCCGGCGGACGACGGCGCGCGGACGCCCCATACCCGCGTGCTGAGCGGAGCGGAGGCGGCGGCCGCCGTGGCGGTCGCGCGCCAGGCCGTGCCCTTCCCGCCCGACGCGGCGGCACCGCGAGCTCGGCCCGCATCCCCGGCTGAGGACGATGAAGACGGCGCGCGGACGCCGCATACGCGCGTGCTGAGCCGAGCGGAAGCGGCGGCAGCCGTCGCGGTCGCGCGCCGCGCCGTGCCCTTCGCGCCCGAGCAGGTGAGCCGTGTGGGCGACGAGGAGGACGCCGACGACCACCCGACGGTCCGGCCGCCAGCGCCTTCGAGCACCAAGGAGGAGACCGGCGTGCTCGACGTCGCCAGCCTCCGGCGACCGGCCGTCCCGTTCGCGGCGGTCGCCAGCCAGCCCGGGCTCGAGGCTCCGCAGCCGCTGCCCGAGCCGCCGCGAGCGCCGGCACCCGAGCCCCCGCTCCGGGAGCTCGCGCGCGCATTGCCCGCGGTGCCCGCGGTCACGAGCGTGTCGCTCCCGCGACCCGAGCGCCTCGACCTCGAGCGCTACGCCGCCATCAAGCGAGCCATCTGGTCGAGCCCGCGCGCCAAGGATCGGGTGCTGCAAGACGCGGGCCTGAGCAGCCTCGCGTGGCTCGAGCAGGAGCGACTGTGGGACGAGGCGCTGACGCGCGAGGCGCTCGAAGGAGAGAGCTCCCTCGCCCTCGAGCTCGCGGAGCGGATGCGCAGGAGCTCGCGGGGGGCGGGAAACGAGCCGGCGGCCCAACCGAGCCGGGGCGCCCTGGCGCGCGCCTCCGCGAGGGCCGTGCGCTGTCGCGCGACCCAGTCGGTGGTGTCGAGGGCGAGGGCGCCGCCCGTGACGACCGCGAGCTCGAGGGCCGCGTCCGCGCGCACGCCCGGCAGCGACGGACCGGCGAGCTCGTCGAGGGTGAGCTCGGGCGCATACGGGCGCCCGAAGCGGTACTTGCGGTCGCGCTCGAAGCGCGGTTCGGCGGCCTCCCAGAAGGCGTGCCACGCCCCCGCTTCGATCGCGGGGCTACCGGCCTGGCGCTCGAGCCCGAGATCGGGACGGTCGCCCAGCGGCGCGCCGGCGATGCGGAACAGGGCGTCGGCGGCCGCTTGCTCGAAGGCGAGCCGAACGGGCCCCGTCGCCTCGCGCACCTCGTTGGCCGCCGCGAGGCTCGCCATCAGCCACGGGCAGAGATCCTTGTGTCCGAACCAGCCCGCGGCGGTCGCGTCGGCTGGCGCCTGCCCGAGCGAGCGCGCGAGCAGGTCGAGGTCGCGCGCGTTGCCGGCGAGCGAGAGCAGCCGGACGTAGGCGAGCCGGTCGGCCTCGGCGAGCTCGGAGCCGCGCTCCTCGAGGCGCTGCCGGACGAACGCGAGACCCGCGTGATCGCCGAGCGCGAGCAGGCTCTCGGCGGCCGCGGTGGCGAGCGTGTCGCCGGGCGGGTGCTCGAGCGACCGCCGCAGGAGCCTGGCCGCGGGCGCGCGTGGCTCGACGACCGAGAGGCAGCGCGCGGCCGCCGCGGCCACGCGTTCGTCGGGATGGCCGAGGTAGGTCGCGCTCACCGCGAAGGTCGCCTCGCGGCGCCGGCGCAGCGTGTCGAGCACGAGCGCCGCGAGCGCGGGCTCGGCGTCGCCGAGCAGCCGCCCGAGGGCGGGCCCGATGTGTCGGCTCGAGCCGAGCGCGAACGCGTCGCCGAAGGCCGCGTGGGTCTCGGGTGGCGCCTGCCGGAGCGCGAGCGTCGCGACTCGGGCGGTGGCCTCTGCGTCGACGCACGCCAGCGTGAACGCGAGCGCGAACGCCCGCCCCGGATCGGGAAAGCTCGCCTCGCGATGGAAGCGTCGGACGTCGCCCAGCACGTCGTAGGACGCGCCTTCGGCCCCGCCCGGCGACGGCGCCTCGCGGCCGAGGCAGAGCAGCGCGTCGAGGCTCGCGAGGAGCCGGTCCTCGAAGCGTGCGGAGTCGCTCCAGATCTGCTCGGGCAGGGGGCGGCGAAGGCTGCCGAGCGAGGCGAGGTCCGTGAGGCAGTCGCGCGCGAGCGCCGCGTAATGGTCCGCGCTGCGCTGGGTCGCGGGCTCCGGGGGCGCGAGCGAGCGCGCTCGAGCGGAGCCGTCGTCGCTCGGCTCCTCGGCCGGGGTCGAGAGATCCACCTCGAGCTCGACGCTCGCGTGGGCGACCCAGTGGAGCGCGGGCGTGCCCAGGCTCGCGCGGAACGGCGGTGGCGCCGGCGCGTCGCGCGTCGGCGCCGAGCCCCGTAGCAGCCGGTCCTGGCGCGCGACGAGCAGCTCGAGCGCGACTTCGCGGCCGCGCCGCACGGCGGCGGTGACCGCGGCGAGCTCCTCGATCGCGCGGCGCCCCGCGGGCTCCTGTGCGAAGGGCCGCAGACTCTCGGCGCTCTCGGCGAGGCGCAGGAGGACCTCGTCGACCACCTCGAAGTAGGCCGCGTGCTCCACGTCGAGCTCGGCCGCGCGGTCGATCGCCGCGATGGCGCCCCGGAGCGCCGTCGCGACCGGCGCCCGGTCCGTGGTCGCCGAGAGCTCGCGCAGGTCGAGCAGCACGCGCTCGAGCACGCTGACGAAGGCGGCGGCGTCCCTGTGGAGCGGCAGCTCGGGCTCGAGGCTCACGGGGCCGCCTCCACGATGAAGACGCCGCGCGCGGGCCCCTCCGAGGACAGGACGAAGAGGGCCGAGCGCGCGGGCGCGCAGCCGACGCGCAGGTAGGTGCAGGCGATGGCGAGCAGGAGCGCGCCGGCCGCCGCGCCGACGTCCCCGAGCTCGCCGAGCAGGCGGTCGTGCCGCGCCGCGGCGAGCACCTCGCCGCAGCGGATCTCCGCCGTGGACCACTCCCGGACGCGATGGTGCTCGCCGTTCACGTCGGACAGGACCCAGTCGATGGGCCCTTGGTGCGCTCGCGCGCCGAGCGCCTCCTGCAGCGCGCGGGTCATCCCCACGGCGAGCTCGGCGTCGTCGGCGCCAGCGGGCGGCTCGGTCGCCGTCGCGACGTGCGCGAGGGTGGCGATCGCTCCCGCGCGGGCCACGCGCCCCAAGCTCGGCGCGGTGCCGAGGAGCGCGAAGCCGGCGCCTTCGCTCGGGACGATGCCGTCCTCGGTGCCCTCGGCGTGCAGGCGGCACTGCTCGTCGAGCTCTCGGATCACGTCCGGATCGATGTAGCTGTCGAGCCCGCCGACGAGGACGGCCGGAGCGCCCGAGGCGAGCAGCGCCGTCGCCGAGGCGAGCGCCACGGCGAACCCGGCGCTGCCCGCGCGCACGACGGCCGAGCGCTCGAGATCGAGGCGCGCGCCGCTGGCGGACGCGAGTGCCGCCACGAGCTCGTGCCCGAAGCGGCCGTCGTCGTCGGGACGCGGGGCCTCGGGCAGGGCGAGGACGAGCGGCGCAGGCTCGGTGAGCTCGCCCGCGGCCTCGCCGAGGGCGCGCGCGCCGAGTGCCACGAGCCGGTCGAAGCCCGCGAGCTCCGCGTCGAGCCAGCGCGCGTGGCTGGCGCCGACCGTGCGTCCCCGCTTGTCGAGGAAGGCCGTCGGGCGCGGCTCGAGCTTGGAGGCGCGCACGCACAGGGCCGTCTCGAGGCTCGTCAGGCCGAGCGGGCACGCCGCGCCGACGCGTACGATGACCGGGCAAGCCTGGTCCACGGGCGGGCTCACGAGCCACCGTCCTCGTCTCGGGGCGCGCTTTCCGGCTCGCCGCCGTGACGCCCCCGGGCGGCCGCGAGCTCGCGCTGGAACTCGGACTCGAGCGCCGGGTCGGCCTCGAACGCGCGCTCGAAGCGCCGCTCGAGCCGCATCCAGCGCGCCAGCGTGAGCTCGTGCCGCTCGAGAGCCTTGGCGAGATCGTCCGCGACCTCGAGCGCGGCCACGAGGCTCGCGTACTCGGCGACGGTCCGCGCGTCCTCGCCGGGCGCGCCCATGCGATCCTGGGCCGCGACGAAGAGCTCGCCGTAGCGCGCGGCGAGCGTCCCGTCGCCACGCAACGCGTGATCGGCCATCGCCTCGAGCCAGCCGCGCTCCTCCACGAGCCAGCCGTCCTCGTCGAGCCCATGGCGCCGGAGCGTGTCGGCGCGCGGCTCGCGCTGCTCGGCGAGCTCGGCGGAGACGAGCGCGTAGTCCTCGAGCGACCGCGCGGGCTCCGCGCCGAGCATCGCTCCGTGCGCCTGGTACCGGGCGGCCTGCAGCCGCTCGACCTCGTCCGTGCCGGGCTCGGGCGCCGGATCGAGGTGGTCGGGCTCGACCGCGAACGCGAACGTCCCGCGCAGCGCGTTGCGCGTGAGCGCATCCCAGGACCAGTCGTCGTCGAGGCGCTCGAGCGCGACCACGAGCTCCTCGACGCACAGGTCGCGCGGGTGGTCGACGCTGCCGCGCCAGACGAGCACCACGGTCTCGTCATCGGTGTCGATCGAGACCGTGTCGCAGTTCATCGAGACCTCCTCGTCGCCCACGCCCGTCCACCGTACGAGGACGCGCGGCGCGAGCTCCGGCAGGGCGAGCACGAGGCTGCCCCGCGGCGAGAGCCCCGCGAGCTCGAGCCGGGCGCCGCGTCCGAACGGCTCCGACCGTTGCGGCGGGGCCGCCGAGCAGTACGCCGCGTAGTCGAACGCCTCCGGGTGCGCCGCCCCCGGGGGCGGCACCGCGCCGAGGGGCAGCGGGCCGACGGGCGCTGCGGGCGTCGTGCCGTCGAGGTCGTGCACGTGGTGCGCGCCGAGCGAGATCGCGGCGGCAGGCGCGCTCGCGACGAGCGCGAAGCGCCGCGCCACCGAGCCGAGCGCGACCTTCGCGTCGATCCGCTGCGTCGGGCCGCCCGCGGCGAACGCGTGCCCCGTGAGCAGGACGTCCACCACCGGCTTGAAGGGCACGAAGTCCGACGGGTAGCGGAGCTCTGCCGGCAGGCCAGGCGCGTCGCGCGTCACGTCGGCGCAAGGCAGCGGGTGGCGGCTCGCCGGCGCGAGGCGTCCGGTCGCGTACGAGAACGCCGCCTTCGCGACGATCGTGAGGCAGGGCTCCGGCGCTCGCCAGCGCAGCGCGCCGACCCCAAGCGGACGAGCCGCGAGCGGCCCGTCGTCTCCGTCGCGAAAGGGCGGCTGGACGACGAGGAAGCGCACCGAGGCCGTCGAGTCTAGACGGGCTCCGGCACGAGCGGAAGGAAGAAGCCGGGGCCCGGATCCTTCGGCCACTTGGCCCACTCTGGCTTCCAGTCGAAGTCCTTCGACGTCTCGAAGGCCCAGAGGTTGACGCGCGCCGCGCCCTTCACCCCGAACTGCACGCCACCCTTGACCGTGCAGCCGAAGAGGTAGCCCCGCTCCACGCGCGGGTCCGAGAACTCGACGGTGCACTTGCTGTAGCCGTACACGGTCACCTCGGCGATCTTCGCGAGGATCTCGAGGCCCGCCGCGAACGTGAAGACGACCTCTGCCTTGAGCTCGGCCGTCCACTCGTCGTACTCGTTCCACTGGAGGTTCCCCGCGGGGTTGAACTCGAGGACGAGCTTCATGAAGACGTTACCCTCGAGGCCCATCGCCTTCAGGATCTTGCCCGCGGCGGCGCCGACCACGCCGAGGAAGTTCGCGAGCGGCATCGTGAACTTCAGCGAGGCGGCGACGAGGCACTCGAACTTGGCCTCGATCTTCCAGTTGCGGCGCACCTGGACCCGGTAGAGCGCCCTGCCGTCCCGGGTGGTGAAGTCCTTGGTGAGCTCCTTGTACTCGATGGAAAACGTGATGGCCGGGCCCTCGAGGAAGCGGATCTTCACCGGCTGACCGAAGGCGTCGCCGAGCTTCTCTCCGACGTCGGCGGCGCGCTTGATCTTGTCGACGACCTCCTTGATCTTGTCGCTGAAGAGGTCGAACTTGAACGGCCCGTAGGGGAAGACCCTGAGGACGGCCGTCTTGCTGCCCGAGCAGGCCGACGCCGCGACCGTGATCGTCGGGGGGTCGAGCAGCGCGCGCCACAGGCGCGCGGCCTTGATGAGGTCGTTGTTGCCGCCGCTGAAAGGCTTCAGCGGCCCGACCGGAAGGCCCGTCTCGATCGAGCGCCCGCCGCCCGCGCCGAAGCGCTTGTCGGAGCCGCCGGCGCGGTTCGGCGCGTCGAACCTCTTGTAGGAGTTGGCTTCGCCCTCCGAGCGCTTCGTGAAGTCACCGACGCTCTTCTCCGACACCTTGAGCTTGCCGTGCTCGACCGAGCTCTCCGTCGCGTTCGCGCCGAGGCCCCCCACGCCGAGGCCCTTGATCTCGGTGAGCGCGCCGCCGACCTTGAACGCGTCCTTGGCCACCTCCTTCTTCTTCTGCGCCTCCTCGCCCGACGCGGAGCGCGTGGCGACCCAGACCGTGTGGATGGCCTGCGTGCAGCGGCCCGGCGCCTCGGGGTTCTGGTGCACGTCCTTGCGCACGGCCGTGAGCTCGATCTCGTCCCCGCCGAGCACCTCGAGGTAGCTCGGCTCGGCGCCCGGGGAGCCCGGGGGTGGCCCGAGCTTGCGGCCCTGGTGCTTGCACGCGCCGTCGAGCGACACGATGGTGCACGCGAGCTTCCGGAGGCGTGCCGCCGCGTCGGCCGCGGCCTCGAGCGGCGACCCGAGCACCTTGCCGGTGGTGTTGCCCTTGTTCTGCGTGGTCGCGTCCCCCGTGCGGACCACGAACTGTCCCTCCATCTTGACGTCCTTGGACCACGAGGTCGCCTTCGCCACGTCGCGGTAGGTGCCGCTCGCCACGCCCTTGCCGACGCCGGCGTGCGCCGGGTCGGAGGGCGGGCCGATGGTCGCGGGCGCGATCCACACCGTCTGGTTCGCGATGAAGGTCTTGGTGGTGCCGCCGTGCACGCTGCCCTTCGTGGCGACGTAGTTGGGGAACGGGACGACGGTCTTCTTGTCGGCGAGCCAGCACGCGTCCGGAGAGGTCGCCGTCGGGACGTGGGAGGTCCCGTTCGTGGCGATCGCCAGGTTCTGGTTGCCAGTCGTGTCGGCCATGGTCGTGACTCCGCGGAGCTATCGGAACACCCGCCACGCGCCGGCGTGCCAGGTCAGCGTCAGATCGGTCCGGATGCGCTTGTCGAGCTCGCCCTTGGTGATCGACACGGCCTCGATCACGTACCCGCCGTCGAGGTGGGTCACGTGCGCGACGCGTCCGCCGGCGCGCGAGTCGAAGCACAACCGGTCGAGCTCGAGCGGGCGCACCAGCAGCTCCTCACCGAAGAAGCCGGCGAGCTCGTCCGTGGCGAGCGCGTCGTGCAGGTCGTCCCAGTGCGCGTAGGCGCGGCGATGCTCGTCGACCTTCAGCTCCAGCAGGCGCGTGTACTCGCCCACGTCCTTGCCGGCGATCGCCGCATGCACGGCGCGCACGGCCTCGCACAGCTCGGGCGTCCCGCCGCGGTCGAACGCCTGCGGCGGCGCGTCGAGGTACACCGGCACGAAGAGCTCGCCCTCGGGCTCGAAGCTCGTCGAGTAGCGGAGCGGCAGGCGCCGCTCGCGCGGGGGCAGCTCCTCGCACAGCTTCGGCCACTCGCGGTAGACGGCGGCACGTTGGTGGTCGCAGTCGACCGCGAGCTCCACGAACACCTGGCTGGAGGCGGGCGCGCGGTCGATCTCGATCGACAGCACGTTCGTGCCCGGCTTGAGCAGGTGAATGGCCGGGCCGGTCCGCGTCGCGGCGACCGGATCGTCGAAGCGGTAGAACGGCACGTCGTTGAGCGACGCGCGCACCGCCGAGTCCGGCCCCTGGTGCACCATGAAGTAGTAGTTGGTGTACGCCATGGCGCCTCGCTCAGATCTGCGTCGACTTGCCCGCGCCCTGGTTGTTCTCGCCCGACACGGCGAGGGTGATCTGGCTCTTGGTCGTGATGGAGATCGTCCCGTCCTTCATCACGACGCGGGACTCGCCGACCTTGAGCGTGACCTCCTTCTTGCCGTCGAGCGCGACGGTCGGCGCCGTCATGGCGACCTTCTGCTGGGCCGCGAGCAGGAGCTCCTTCGCCGCCGACACCCGCAAGGACCCACCCACGTTGGTGGTCCGCTTCTCGTCGGCGCGCG
Source organism: Polyangiaceae bacterium (assembly GCA_020848455.1). Classification (GTDB taxonomy): domain Bacteria; phylum Myxococcota_A; class Polyangia; order Polyangiales; family Polyangiaceae; genus JACRDA01. The sequence continues at coordinate 1,844 of JADLAB010000096.1, read as the reverse complement.
TCTCGACGCGCTCGCGCGCGCGCACGAACAGGAGACCGCCCACGGTCTCGCGGCGCAGCCTGCCGGCGACCTCGCTCTTGTCGTTCTTGGCCACCTCGACGATCGCGCCGCCCACGACGAGCGCCCCGGCCTTGTCCGCCGACCAGAGGTTGCCCTTCAACGAGGCCTCGAGGATGACGCCGCCGACCTTCTCGGTCAGCACCTTGGCGGCGGCGACGTCGTTGCCGGAAATGCGGCGCGAGTGCAGGCCGGCGACGGACAGCGCGTGGTTCTTGCCGATGTTCGCGGCCTCGGCGCCCGTGACGGTGCGCTCGTGCGCGCCGCCGACGGAGATGGTCTGGTTGCCGTTGGTCGTGAGGACCACGCTCGCGGCGACGCTGTGGACGGCATCGGTCCCGATGGCGATCGACTCGTCGCGCTTGACGATGGAGGTCTCGTTCGACAGGACCCGCTCGGTCTTGTCGTGGCCGACGACGATGCGCTGGTCCCTCTCGGCGTAGATCTGGATGTACTCGCGCCCGGCGAGGTCCTCGAACAGGATCTCGTTGGTGCCCGACGCGTCGCGCGCCTTCTCGCGGGGGCTCGAGAGCGACTTCAACATCGACTGCGTCTTGTTCTCGGGCAGCGGCTGGTGGTAGCGGTCGCCCGCGTTGAAGACGCGGCCGAGCACCACGGGCCGGTCCGGGTCGCCCTCGAGAAAGTGGACGAGCACCTCCCAGCCGATGCGCGGGATGGACATCGACTGCCCCGTGTTGTCCTGCAGGACGGGCACCCAGTGCGAGCAGTCGTCGTCGTACGGGAGCCGGCGGTCCCAGTGGAAGTGGACCTTCACGCGGCCGACGGCGTCGGTGTAGATGTCGTCGTCGCCGGCCGGGCCCGTGACGATCCCGGTGACCGGGTTCAGGATGACCGGCGCGGGGGTGACGCGCGGCGGGCGGAAGTCGACCGTCCCGTCGAGCGCCTGGAAGGCGAGGGAAAACCCGGTGTCGGCGCGGTGCCACGCGTGCTCGACGCGCGTGATCACGTACCTCGCGTCCGCGATGCCCGGCGGTGCGTCGTAGAGCTCGAAGGTGCCGCCCGGGAACAGCCGCCCCGTCGAGCTCGTGCCCTCGAAGGCGCCGGCGGCGCAGCGGATGGCCTCGCCCCACAGCTCCGCCCGCCGCGACCCCTCGGCCGGCTGCTCGTACTCGCCGGGGAAGTCGTAGAGCTCGGGACCGCCGGCGTGGGAGGCGGCCGGGGCGCTCACGTCCATGTCGAGGCTCGGGTGCGCGGGGTTGAAGTCGCGGAGCGTCACCTTGCCGGCGGCCAGGCGCGCGCGCCGCCCCAGCGCGAACACCGCGTCGTCGTGGCGATCTTCCCCGGACGCCGGACGGAACGGGAGCGCCGGGATGCCCGCGATCGCCTCGTAGGCCGCGGCGGCGTCGCCGAGGACCATGAGGTCGCCCTCGAGGAAGAAGTAGAAGATGCCCTCGTCCTCGAGGAGCCGGCTGACGAAGTCGTGATCGGTCTCGCGGAACTGGACCGTGTAAGGGCGCTGCGCGTAGCTGCCGCGCAGGCGCAGCGCGGGCGAGATGCCGTGGCCCGCGAGCACCTCGACGACGATCTCCGGCACGGACCGGTTCCGGAAGATGCAGAGGTCGCGCCGCAGCCGCGTGAGCGCGAAGCACGGCTCGAGCACGAGCTCGAGCTCCGGTGTGCCGCGCGCCGTCGCCCGGACCCTGAAGTCGGTGACGATGCCGTCGACGCTCCGCACCGGGCCGGCCCGCTCCATGCGGAGCGAGGCGCGCGTCCCCACGACGAGGTCCGGGTCGGGCGGCTCCGCGCCGCGCGGGAGCGAGAGCGCG
>JADLAB010000095.1 GCA_020848455.1 Polyangiaceae bacterium | reverse complement strand
GCGCAGGCGGCGAGGCAGCGCGCGCCGTCGTAGCCGCAGCGCGAGCAGGCGGCGCAGTCGAGGCCGCGCTTCTCGTCGAAGAACTTCCGCGCGTCGAGCTCCACCACGGCCTGCCCGCAGCTGCCGACGTCGCCCACCGTCGGTCCGACGAGGACGAGCAGCGCGAGCGCCGCCACGCGGGCGAGCTCGGTCCACCGGACGCGCCGGGCCCGTTCGGTGCTCAAGGCAGCACCTCCAGATCCACGAGCAGACCGAGCTCGAGCGACAGCACCGGGTAGGCGGTGTACTTCCGGTCGTAGGTGCCGGCACCGTAGAAGAGGTTGCCGACGAGCTCGGCCGACAGGCCGAGCGCGCCCGTGAAGAAGTACGCGCCGCCGGCCGCGAGCTCGCCGCCCACGTTCGCGTCCGGGGCCGTGAGCACGCTCAGCCCGGCGCGCGCGTAGGGCATGACGGGCCCGTCCGCGCGGTAGAGCAAGAGATAGCCGAGCGACAGGGCCTGCTGCCCTACCCCGCGCACGGCGGCCGCGAGACCGATGCGCCCGCCGTGCTGCAGGCCGTCCGGCTCGCCGAACGCGAGGCCGAGGTGCACGTCGAGGTACGGCGCCGTGAGCGACACGCTCTCGGCGGTCGCGCCGAGGGGGGTACGCAGCCGGTAGGGGTTGTTGAAGCGCAGGCCCTCGCCGAACGACAGCCCGAGCAGGATTCGCCCATAGCCGCCCTGCGGAGCCGACAGCTTCTGGAAGCGGTTCGAGAGCTCGAGATCGCTCAGGGCCGGAGGCGCCGGCGGCTCCCGGGCCTCCGGCTCGGCGGGATCCGGCGCGGCAGCGCCCGCGGGCGCGTCGGGCTCGGCCGCCGCGCACGGCGCCGCCGCCGCGACGAGCGCCGCCGCGACGAGGAGCCCCTGCGTCGCCGACCGAGCGGCGGTCACGCCGCGCCCTCCGCCCTCTCCGCGAGCGCGAGCACCCGGCGCGCGAGGGTCGACATGGCCCGCGGCAGCTCGGCGCGCGGCTGCCAGGCGAAGGCTGCGTACGGCGTGCTCGGGCTCACCACCGCCGCACCGGCGCGGCGCGTACGGGTGAGGACCACCCGCAAGGTCAGCCGGCGGTGCGTGAGCGCGTGCTCGAGCTCGCCGCAGGCGCGAAAGCGGAGCGTCGCCGGCAGCCCACAGCCCCGGAGCGCCGACCGCGCGCCGCGCAGCGACCCGGCCGGCACCATGGGCGGCTCCCACATCCCGGCGTAGAGGCCGCCGAGGGTGCGCCTGCCGAGCCACACCTCGGCCCCGGCGAAGGCCACCGCGGCGACGAGGGCCACGGGCTCGGGGGGCCGCCGGCTCGTCGTGACCGGCAGCGCCTCGGGGCTCCCGCGCGCGCGGGCCGCACAGAGCGAGGCGACCGGGCAGCGCCCGCACGCGGGTCGAGCGGGCGTGCAGATCGTGGCGCCGAGCTCCATCAGCGCCTGGTTGAACCGCCCCGGCGCCCGCGCGGGCACGAGCGCTCGGGCGAGGTCCCACAGGGCCCGCCGCCCCGCGCCCGCCGCGACGGGCACGTCGATCGCCGCGAGGCGCGCCAACACGCGCGCCACGTTGCCGTCGACGAGCGGCTCCTTGGCGTCGAAGGCGATGCTCGCGACGGCCCCGGCGGTGTACGCGCCCACGCCCGACAGCGTGGCGAGCTCGGCGGCGCTCCCTGGCAGGCGCCCACCCCAGCGCTCGCACACCTCGCGGGCAGCGAGCCAGAGCGAGCGCGCGCGCCGGTAGTATCCGAGGCCGCTCCAGGCCGCGAGCACGTCCTCGAGCGGCGCCGCGCCGAGCGCCGCCGCCGTCGGGAAGCGCGCCAGGAAGCGCCCGTAGTACGGCACGACCGTCTCGACGCGCGTCTGCTGCAGCATCACCTCGCTCACCCACACGGCGTAGGGGTCGCGCGTGGCGCGCCACGGCAGCGGGCGCGCCGAGGTGTCGTACCAGGCGCCGAGCGCCCGCACGAGCTCGGCCTCGCGCGCGACGAGCCCCGCGACGCGCGCCCGCCAGGGCGGCGGCCGCGACCCCGCCCGCGTCCCGATCTCAGCCCTGGCAGGCGTGCTCGATCTCCTCGACGGTCTTCGGGATCGCCGCCGTCAGGTTCTCGTAGCCCTCGGCCGTGACCAGGATGTCGTCCTCGATGCGGACGCCGAGGCCGCGGTACTCGGTAGGCGCCTCGGCGTCGTCGGCCGCGACGTAGATCCCGGGCTCGACGGTGAAGACCATGCCCGGCTCGAGCGGCCGCGCGCTGCCGCCCTCGAAGTACGAGCCGACGTCGTGAACGTCGAGACCGAGCCAGTGGCTCGTGCGGTGCATGTAGTAGCGCTTGTAGAGCTCCTTGCCGACGACCTCGTCGAGCTGGCCATGGCACAGGCCCAGGTCGAGCAGGCCCTGGCAGATGGTGCGGACGCTGATCTCGTGCAGCGCCTCGATGGTGGCGCCGGGACGCACGGCCGCCAGCACGGCGAGCTGTGCGTCGAGCACCGCCTGGTAGAAGCGCCGCTGCGCGGGCGTGAAGCGCCCGTTCGCGGGGAAGGTGCGCGTCACGTCGCTCGCGTAGTACTCGAGCTCGCAACCGGCATCGATGAGCACGAGGTCCCCGTCCTCGATGCGCCGGTGGTTCTTGACGTAGTGCAGCACCGTGGCGTTCGGCCCGGAGCCCACGATCGGGCTGTACGCGGGCCGCTCGGCGCCCGCGCGCCGGAACACCTGGCGCAGCTGCGCCTCGAGCTCGTACTCGTAGCGACCCGGGCGCGCGAGGCGCATGGCCCCGACGTGCGCCTCGGCGGTGATGGCCGCCGCCCGCCGCATCACCGCGAGCTCCTCGACGCCCTTCACGAGCCGCTGCTCGTGCAGCAGGGTCTCGGGGTGGACGATGCGGCGCGGCCACGGCTTCGGCGTGCGGCCCCGGCCCCGCGCCTGCGTGATCGAGGCGAGGACGGTCTCGTCGAGCTTCGGGTTGCGCCCGATGTCGAAGCACAGCTCCCGCGCCCCGGTGAGGTAGCCCGGCAGCTTGGCGCGCAGCTCGCCCACCGCGAAGGCGGCGTCGACCCCGAGCCGCGCGGGCGCGTCCTCGACGCCGAGGCGGCTGCCGTCCCACACCTCGCGCTCGCGGTCGCGCGGGCGCAGGAACAGGACGGAGCGGTGCTCGTCGTGCACCTTGGTGAGCACGAGCACGGCCTCCGGCTCGTCGAAGCCGGTGAGGTAGTACAGGTCCGAGTCCTGGCGGTACTCGTGCTCCACGTCGTTGTTGCGGATGGCGACGGGCGTGGCGGCGAACACTGCCGTCCCCTCGAGTCGCTCCAGCAGGCGGCGCCGGCGCTCCCTGAAAATTTCCATGCGTCAGGTACATTAGCGGTACATTGGCATCCGAGCCAGAGTCGGCCGTGCGGCCCCGCCCCGAAGAGAGAGAGCCACGCGCACCGAGGTGGGCCCGCGCGCTCCTCGCGGGGCTCCTGTGGCTCGGGGCCTCCTGCTCGGAGGCGCCGCGCCCCTGGGACGGACCGCTCGACGGCGGCGTCGACGACCCGTCGCGCCCGTTCCTGGGAACGCCCACCCCGAGCACGGCCACGCGCGGCTTCGAGACGTCGAGCCGCGTCAACGGTCTCTGGGTCAGCTGCTACGCCGGCTTCCAGCCGTCGGGCGATCCGGTGAGCGACGTGACGCGCCTCGGCATGCTGTGCGGCCCCTCGAACGGCATGGTCCCGTTCGACGAGGAGCTGCGGCGCGGCCGCGTCGAGGCGGGCAAGGGGCCGAAGAGCTACCAGTTTCCGGCCGCGCGCGGCGAGTGTTTCCGCCTCTTCGCCGCCGCGGAGCTCGGGGTCGGCGACCTCGACGTCGTGATGCGCTCGAGCCGCGGGACCACGGTGGCGCGCGATCACAGCGACGACGCCTGGCCCATCGTCGCGCCCGACGGCCCCGTGTGCAGCCCCGGTGAGGACGTGTTCACGATCGACGTCTCGTCCGAGCAGGGTAGCGGCGCGTTCGCGGCGCAGCTCTACAAGCTCCCCGGCCCGCGGCCCCGCGCCGCCGGGCCCCCCGATTGACGGAGGCACGCCGGAGCGTTACTGGCACAGCATGAGCGACGACGAACGCTCCGGCCCGGACGAGGAGAAAGAGGAGCGATCGTCGCTCTTCGAGCGCGCCGTGCCCGAGGCGATCCGGCGACTCATCGAGGGCGCGGTCGAGCGGGGCGTCGAGCGCATCACCGAGGGGCCCGAGAACCTGCGCCACTTCCTCGGTGATCTGAAGCTGCCGAAGGAAGTTCTCGCCTACCTGCTCACGCAGATCGACGACACCAAGAAGGGCCTGTATCGCGTCGTCGCCAAGGAGATCCGCGACGTGCTCGAGCACACGAACTTCGCGGACGAGATCGCCGATCTGCTCACCAAGCTGTCCTTCGAGGTCAGCATGCAGGTGCGCTTCGTGCCGAACACCGCGGCCAAGGAGGCCCGTGATGCCGAGCAAGCCGAGGGCGGCGCAGAAGCCGCGCCCCCGGCCGAGGGCGAGGAGCCGCAGGCGGGCAAGACCCGGCTGCGGCCGCAGGTGGTCTCCAAGGTCGTGATGAAGGCGCGCGAGAAGCTGGGGGATCGGCGCTCGAAGGAATAAGGACGAGATGGGAGCCAAGTCGATGGGTGCAGGCAGCGAGGTCGACGCGTACTGCACCAAGTGCCGCATGGACCTCGCGCATCGCGTCGTCGCCCTGGTGGGCGACGTCATCAAGCGCGTCGAGTGCCTCACGTGCAGTGGGCAGCACAACTACCGCGCACCGAAGGCCGCGGTCGCGCCGGCGCGCATCCGTGCGGCAGCGGCCCCGGGCCGCGCGCCGTCGGCGCCGCGGGTCACGACGACCGCCAAGCGCGCCGCGGCCGAGTCCGCCGAGGCCGAGCGCCGGCGCCTGTGGGAGCGGGCCATCGCGGGACGCGCTCCGAACGAGTTCCGGGCGTACCGCATGACCGAGAGCTACGGCGAGGGCGAGCTCGTCCACCACGGCAAGTTCGGCGACGGCGTCGTGAGCGAGGTGGTCGACGGCGGCAAGGTCGAGATCCTCTTCGCCGAGGGACCGCGGCGCCTGGCGCACGGTCTGCCGGCGGCCTGAGGGGCGAAGAGGCTCAGCCGAGGCCCCACGCCTCGCCGTCGTAGTCGTCGCCGAGGCCGCCGAGCACGTCCTCGCCGGGCTCGAGACCGAGCTCGATGCCGCTCGCGTGGGCGGGCGCGCTCGGCCGCACGCGCAGCGTCGGGCGTGGCACGGGCAGGTGCGCGCACTCGCGCACGGACCGCACGTCGCTCGGCCACGCGACCGCCGGCTGGCTCGCGGCCGGGGGCATGCCGAGCTCCCCTGCCCGCGCACGACGCGGCATTCCGAAGCGCCGGCGCGGCTGCGTGGGCCGCCACCCGAGCCAGCTCCGCAGCACCCGCTCCTCGTGCGGCGACAGATCGATGAAGTCGAGGCCCATGCCGCTCGCCCCGCGATCGGCCACGCGGCGCCCCCACCCGGCCCGCGTGACGCCCGCGAAGACGACGAGCTCACGGCCGCGGGGCCAGCACACCGGCGGCTCGAGGCACACGACCACCGTCTCGCCGGGCCCGAGCGGCTCGGCGGCCTCGAGCCACAGCCCGAAGGGCGACAGATCCGTCGCCCAGCGCAGCAGCGGCTCGTCGACGTCGTCGGTGACGAGCTCGCACGCGAGCTCCACGTTGCGCCGAGGTGCCCGGCGCTTGTCGCCGTGCTCGCGCTTCACCACGGACTTGCCACTGCCCACTCTGCTCGAGAGTCCTGCGTCGATCATCACGTCGCCTCCGCGAGGGTCAGGACGCACAGTAGACTACTGGCACCTACATTGTCGAATATCCGCCCTGCAGCGGGCGAGCAGAGCCGCGAGACACGGTGCGTGGCACGGAGGCTCTGAACCGCGCCGGCTCCGTGCAGCTCTCCGTGCGTCCGCGTCTCCGTGGTTATCTACTTCTCACTTGCCCGGTGTCTCGCCGGGCGATCCCGGCCCGCTCGCGCTCGTCGAGCCGGTGGCGCTCGGCGCCGCACTCGCGCTCGGGTCGGGCTCGGCGCTCGGGGGCGGAGCGGCGCCGGGGGGTGGCAACCGCTCGGGCCGGCGCGCGAGGTAGAAGAAGTCGCGGGCCGAGGGCCGGGTCACGTACTGGTCCGGGGTCGCGTCGATGTTCGGGATGAGCGGGCTGTCGACGCGCGGCGGGTCGCCGGGAGCGGGGCGCTTGTAGGTCAGGAAGCGGGGGTACGAGTAGTTGACGTCGAGCTCCGCGACCGCGTCGGAGCCCACGGCGCGCATGCCCTGGGCGAGCGACTGTGCGGTCAGCGCTTCGCCGATGCCGTAGAACAGCACTTGCCCCGAAGGGTCGAGCCCGAGCGCCGACCGGCGAATGACGGTGTCCCCGCTCACGGTCGCGCCCCACCCCTTCGCGTACTCGTTGTAGAGCAGGGCCTTGTGCACGTCGCCGCCCTCGACGAGACAGGGCGGTGCCTGTCGAAGATAGGCCATGCGCTCGCGGTCCGCCTTCAGGTCGGACCAGCTTCCGATGCGCAGGCTGCCGTCGAGGTAGCGCACGATGGTGCAGGCGAACTCCTGGGGCGGCAGGAAGGTCTTGCCGTCGATCATCATCCCGTACTGCCCGTGGACGGCCTTGAAGCCGCCGTTGAAGGCCGCGACGAGCGCGTCCCAGTCGTCGTTCGGGATCTTGCCGGGGCGATCGGCCATGCGGATGCTCATCGACTCGGGCTCGGTCACGCCGGCCACGAGCGACAGCTCGATGGCGCGCAGATCGACCGCCACCACCGCGAGCACCGTGAAGGGCCGCCGCGGGTCGGGGTGGATCATCGTCTTGAAGAGCGCGGGGGGGAGCGTCGGGCGCGCGGCGTCGGGCATCGCGATCCAGGCGCCGTCGCCCGGCGAGGCGACCTTCTCGAAGGGCAGCTCCGCCGCGGGCGGCGCGAAGGGCGGCTCGGGCGCGTCCCCAGCGGAGGCCGAGGCGGGCGGCGCGGGTGCGGGCGGCGGCGCGTCGGTGGCGCCCGGGGCGCCCGTCGGGACCTCCCACAGGGTCGCCGGCGCGTCGTCGCCGTGGCGCCAGCGCTCGTACCAGTCCTTCACGTCGTAGGCGACGTCCTCGAGCCACGCCACGAAGCGCGCGCCGAACACGCTGCGCAGGGCGTCCGCCATCCACGCGCCGAAGCTCGGGAAGGCGTGCGTGAGGCCCCACAGCACGAGCCCGGTCGCCACGAGCCCCACGAACCCCTTGCCGATGCGGCCGAGCCAGCGCCGCAGGCGGCTCTTCGGTTTCTTCGGCTTCTTCGGGCTCTTGCCGCTCGCGCCGCGCACACCGGCCGCGTCCTCGCGCGCCCAGACCGAGGCGTCGCCCGGCGCCGCGACCCCGGCGGCCACGTCGGCCGCCGACCCGAGCGCGGTGGGCGCCTGCCCGGGCGGCGCCTCCCCGAGGAGCGCGGCGGGCACCTCGTCGGCGGGCACGTCGTCGGCGGGCCCTTGCCCGGCGGGCACTCGCTCGGCGGGTGCTGGTCCGCCGGGCAGCGCGTCGTCGGCGGGCGCCCCTGCGGCGGGCGGCGTGTCGTCGGCGAGCCCGAGCGGGCTCACGTCCTCCGAGCGCGCCGGAGCCCCTCCCGCCGCGGTGTCGCGCACGGGTGGGTCGTGGGCCGATCCCTCCGTTCGCTCCTCGGTGCCTTGCGCCATGGTCACGCCGTATGCAATGTCCCGCGATCGGGCGGGATTCCCGGCGAGCCGGGCCTAGCGCATCAGCCACGCGGTGACTGCGACACCGCCTCGCTCGCGCCGCTCGCGAGGTCGATGGCCCAGAAGGGGCCCTCCTCGTCGGGGCGCCCGCCCGGCGGGCCGACGCCGAGCTCGATGCGTCCGCCGCCCACGGCCCGCACGTAGATGCGGTAACCCACGGCGTCGTAGCCGAGCATGCAGGTGACGCGCTGCACGCGCGGATCGTCCACGTTGAGCTCCTCGCCGTCCTTGGCCTGGCTCGCGTAGAGCACGGTCACGTCCGGCCGGGTGCACGCGCCGAGCTCGTGCCACGCGTCGAAGGTCGTCTTCTGGTCGAGCACCGTGAGGAGCTTGCCCTGGCGTGCGCGGCCGACCTGGTACGTGAACACCTCGGCGGCATGGCGCTTCTTCGAGGGGCCCATGTGCTGGAAGCGCATGGTGAGGATGCCGAGCGCGACGGCGAGCTTCACGGTGGGCGCGGCGAGGTTCGTGTCGTCGGGCTCCTTGAAGCGGTGGAGGCGCACACCCTGCGGCAGCACCGCCTGCAGGCGGTCCTGCAGGAACGTGTTCATGCCGAGCCTGCCGCCGAGCAGCACGCGCAGCCCGCTGTAAGGGTCGTTGCCCTTCGTGCCCTTGGCGAGATCGGCGGAGTTGCGCGCGATGGCCTCCTTGATCTCGACCGCCAGCTCCGACAGCTGGCCGCGCAGCCACTCCGACAGGGCGGCGCGGTCCACCATGATGCGCACGTCGCGCACGCGGCCGTCGCGCGCGAAGAGCTGCACGAGATCGGGCACGGGCTGGGGCCGCGCCGACTCGAGGATCGAGCGCACGGCGTCCTTCAGCAGCCGCACGTTGATCTGCGCCTCGAGGCTCGTGTTGAGGCGATCCTCGGCGCCCTCGACCAGGTCCTCGCCCCGCGGCGGCTCGAACACGATGTCGTTGTGCCGCATCGAGGTCAGGCTCGCGGCGAACACCTTGTACGCCACCCGGTGCAGCAGGCGCTCGCCGCCGTACGGAAGCACGCTCGGGTCGCCGTGCTCCACCACGCGCTCGAGCCCGCCCGCGATCTCGTCGGCCGTGCCCTCGCGGTAGCGCCCGCACATCACGCTCGTCTCGGTCGCACCCGCGTCGATCGCCACGTAGGGGACGGGATCGCCCTTCGGCACGACGCCGAACACGCGGAAGGCGTAGGCGGCGAACGACAGCACGTTCGGACCGGCGTCGACGACCTGCAGGAAGTCGAGGTCGTCGTACGCGACCATGCCGGCCGGCAGGCTGCGCACGATGCCGCGACGCACTTGCGCGATCACCTGCTGGCGCCGCTCCTGGGGCCAGCCCGTGGGCATGCCGACCGCGTAGCGCAGGTAGATGCCGCGCTCGCGGGCGTTGACGTGCAAGCCCACGTAGTAGGCGTAGAGCTCGACGGGATCGAAGGGGTCCTCCGGCCCGATGCCCTCCTCGTCGAACACCGGCGGCGCGGGTCGGTCGAGGCGCATGGTGACGTCGATGTCGCTGCGCCCCGCGATGCGCACCTCGTCGCCGCGCTCGAGCCGCTCGGGCAGCACACCGAGCTCGGCGACCATGGCCTTGGCGCGCAGCGCGCGCTCCTTGCCTTGCACCTGGAGCCGCGACCGGGCCGCGTGCCCCACGAGCACGTCGCCCCACGGCGTCAGCGGCAGGATCACCCGGTCGCGCCAGGCCTTGAGCACGCGCTGCAGGTTGCCGAAGTACACCTCGCTCGGATTCTCGTAGTCGCGCGCGAGCTGCGGGGCCGAGACGGCACCGAGCCGGACGAACTCGTGCCGGTCGGCCGAGCCGATGGCGATGACGGTGCCCGTCGCTCCGATGTCGAGCGCGACCCAGCCGTCGCGCACGTCACCGTGCGGGTCGCGGCGCACCACCTCGGGCGGCACGACCTCCTTCTCGGCGCGACCGGTGCGGCGGTAGAGGCCCGCGACCTTGCCTTGGCGCAGGATCGCGATCGCCTTGGTGCCGACGAAGCGCGCCCCCTGCCAGTGGCCGTAGCTCGGGTCGATGAGCTGCTCGCCCGGTATCTTGGGCAGGCCCGCCACGATCTCGGGGAAGTGGTCGGCCATCATGTCGGCGCCGGGCTCGGCGTCGAAGCGCTCCACGCGGATGGGCGGGCTGTAGTAGTCCTGCGGCCCGTTGCCGTAGATGCGCGGCGTCGACGTGATGAGGTCGAGGTAGCCGATCGGGCAGGTATTCTCCTCGATCAGGTACTCCTGGAAGGTGCGCTGGTGCCCGACCAGGTTCTCCATCTGCGGGGCGACGCGCGGCGCGGCCGAGGTGAGCTCGGTCCCGAAGTACAGGAACTTGGTCGGCACCTCGCCGGTGTAGGCCGCGACCCGTACCTCGTTGAAGCGCTTGCCGTGGGGCAGCGGAGGCAACGGGACGCTGTAGTCCGTCACCAGGATGGTCTCCCAAGTCTGGCCGAGGAGCTGGGACTCCCAGAAGACGACCAGCGTCGGGAAGGCACGCCCCTCCAGCGACACGAGTGTCTCGGCCTCTTGGACCAAGGCAGGATCTATCGACAGCCCGTAGAGAGACATCGGTAAGCGGTCGTGCGCGGCGTGGGGCTAGCGTTTGAACGCGACCCGCCGTACCGGGCCGCAACCGGGTCGCATCGTAGCAACTCGCCACGACTTTTCGCAACTGCACGGAGATCGGCCGTCCGCGAATCCGCAGCGGGTGCCGCGCACCCACGAGGCCGCGCGCCGGCGCGGGGCGCCCGGAGCGAGCGTGGGCGGGCGCCCGTCACGCGCCGTCGCCCGCGGCCTCGGCGGGCGTCTGGCTCGTGCGCCGGATCCACAGCACGAGGGCGATCGCCATGCCGACGGCCGCCGGGAGCACGTAGAAGAGCTCCGGGCCGCCCTCGGGCGGGTCGCTCTGCGACGGGCCGACGAGCAGGTAGGCGTCGAGCCAGCGGCCCGCCAGCACGACGATGGCGGCGGTGAAGAGCGCCCCGCGGTGCAGCTTGGTGCGCACCGGCAAGAGGGCGAGCCACGGTGCCGCGAAGGTCACGATCGGGTTGGCCCAGAACAGGCCCGCCCACGGCCCGAACATGCGGTAGCGGTAGTAGGCCGCCTCCTCGGGGATGTTCGCGTACCAGATCAGCATGAACTGGCAGAACCACAGGTACGCCCAGAACATCGAGAAGGCGAACAGGTACTTGCCGAGATCGTGCCGCGTCGACTCGTCGGGGTCGGAGGTGAGGAGCGTGAAGACGATCGTCGCCGCCACCCCACCCTGCAGCGCGGCGCCGAGGTTGTACCAGGAGTACATCGTCGTCGCCCACTTGGGCTCGAGCGACATGACCCAGTCCCAGATCGCGATCATGGTCGCGAAGCCGGCGAGCAGGATGAAGAGCACACCGACGCGGGCGCGCTTGTGGACGTCGCGCTGCTTCAGCGTGCGCTCGAGCATCGTGGAGCACACGAGCAGAACGGCCACGACGCCGGCGGCCCGCGCCACGAAGGCGAGCGGGTTGAGCCACGCGGCCTTCGCCATGACGAGCGGCTCGCCGGGGTCCGTGAGCCAGGGGTAGAGCACGCGCGGGGCGTCCGCGCCGGGCTTGGCGGTCGCGATCGCGACGGCGATGACCACCGCGACGCCGAACACCGGCACGATGAGCCCGCGCCCGACGGCGATGGTCGAGCCCTCCACCGGGCGCCACCAGCGCGCGCCGCCGACGCAGTTCACCGCGGCGAAGAACATCGCGCCCATGCACACGAGCAGGCCCCAGAACCCCGCCGTGAGCAGGCCGGCCGACCCCTGCCGGGCGTCGAGCACGAGCGGCACCGCGCAGAGCGCGAGCGCGACGAGCGCGAGCAGCCACTCGCGCTCGGGCGCGAGCTGCCAGGTGCGGCGCGCACGCGGCGCTCGGGTGGCCGCCGCCCCCGCCGAGCCGTGTCCCTCGTGGGACGGATGGGCGACGTGCGACGACGCGCTCATGGTGCCTCCTTGATTGCGGACGGTGCGGCGCTCGGGCCCGGCGACGCGCTCGGCGCGGATGCGCTCGGGGCGCCGCTCGCCGCCGGGGCGCCGCTCGCCGCCGGGGCGCCGCTCGCCGCGGGCGCTGCCGCCGCCTGCAGCTTGCGGACGTACTGCACGAGGCGCCAGCGGTCGAGGGGCGCCACCTGCGCGGCGTACCCGGGCATCTTGCGGCCCTGCCAGCCCTGGCCACCGAGGGTGATGACCTGGAAGAGGCGCCCGTCGGGGTAGTCGGCGGCGGGCTTGCCGAGCAGCGGCCAGCCCTTGAACTGCGGGATGTTGCCGTCGCCCTGCCCGCCCGGCCCGTGGCACACGGCGCAGAAGGTGGCGTAGAGCTTCTCGCCGCGCAGGAGCGCCGCCGGGCTCGCGGCGACCGGGCTCACGAGCTCGCGGCCGGCCTGCTCGGCGCCGGCCTGGCCCGGGGCGACGTGGGTCGGCGCAGCCCCGTAGGGCACGGCCCCGGCGGGCGGCCGCAGCATCTCACCCGTCACCGGGTTCTTCTCGAAGGCCTCGTACGGTACGGCCCGCACCATCCCCGGCGCGAACACGTAGCCCGGCTCGTCGGGGCCTGCCTTGCAGGCGAAGGCGCCGAGCGCGCCGGCGCCGAGGAGCACCGCCATCGCGAGTCTCATGCCTTCGCCCTCCCGCCGACCACCGTGCGCAGCGCGCCGAGCTCGCGGCACAGCGCCGCGAAGGCTCGGGCCTCGAACGCACCGTCGGCCTCGTCCACGACCACGACGAAGTGATCGTCGGTGATGCGCGGGTCCCAGACGCTCGGCCCCTTGACCTTCTTGCCCGGCGCCAGGCGCGAGCGACCCAAGAGGCCGAAGAAGGTCGCGAAGCCCGCCAGGAGCACGGTCAGCTCGAAGGTGACCGGGATGATGGCCGGCAGGGCGAAGTTGTCCTTGCCGCCCACGTTGATCGGGAAATCCCGGCCGTGGGTGTAGAGCTGCAAGGCGACGGCGATCGACAGGCCGGTGACGCCGCCGACGAAGGTGGCGAAGCCGAGGCGGCTCGGGCGCAGCCCGAGTGCCTGGCTCATCCCCGGCACCGGGAACGGCGAGTAGACGTCGACGATCGTGTAGCCCTGCCCCTTCAAGGCCCGCACGGCCTCGAGCGCCCGCTCCGGGTCATCGAACACGAGCGCGTGCGTGTGCTCGCGCGTCGCGTCGTCCACGCGCTCAGCCATGGTGAGCCTCCTCGCGTTGCTCGAAGAGCGTGTGCTTCACCTCGTGGAACGCCACCACCGGCGCGCCGCGCACGAACAGCAGGAACAGGGTGAAGAACAGCCCGAAGCTGCCGATCAGGATGCCTACCTCGGTGATCGTGGGTGCGTACTGCGTCCACGAGGACGGCAGGAAGTCACGGTGCAGCGAGGTGACGATGATGTTGAAGCGCTCGAACCACATGCCCACGTTGATGAGGATCGCCGCTATGAACAGCACCGTCACCGAGCGCCGCGCCTTCTTCCACCAGAAGATCTGCGGCACGAGCACGTTGCAGCCCACCATGGTCCAGTACGCCCAGGCGTAGGGCCCGAAGGCGCGGTTCCAGAAGGTGAAGCGCTCGTAGGGGTTGCCGCCGTAGTAGGCGACGAACAGCTCGGTCGCGTAGGCGGCGCCCACGATGGAGCCGGTCGTGAGCAGCACCTTCGCCATGTTCTCGAAGTGCTTCAGGGTGAAGAAGCGCTCGAGCTTCAGCACCTTGCGGCTGATGAGCAGGAGCGTGATCACCATCGCGAAGCCGCTGAACACGGCGCCGGCGACGAAGTACGGGGGGAAGATGGTGGCGTGCCAGCCCGGGATGACGGAGGTCGCGAAGTCGAAGGACACGACCGTGTGCACGGAGAGCACGAGCGGCGTCGCCAGGCCGGCGAGCAGGATGCAGGCCTTCTCGTAGCGCTGCCAGGTGCTCATCGACCCGTTCCAGCCGAGGGCGAGGAACTCGTAGATCTTCTTCTGCCAGCCGCTGGCGCGGTCGCGCATCGTCGCGAAATCGGGGATCAGGCCGACGTACCAGAACAGGAGCGAGATGGTGAGGTAGGTCGAGATGGCGAAGATGTCCCAGAGCAGCGGCGAGCGGAAGTTCACCCACAAGGGGCCGCGGCTGTTCGGGTACGGGAACATGAAGAACCCGAGCCACGGCCGCCCCATGTGGATGATCGGGAAGATGCCGGCGCAGCACACCGCGAAGATCGTCATGCCCTCGGCCGCGCGCGCGATCGAGGTGCGCCACTTCTGCCGGAACAGGAGCAGGATGGCGCTGATGAGCGTGCCGGCGTGGCCGATGCCGACCCAGAACACGAAGTTCGTGATGTCGAAGCCCCAGCCGACCGTGCGGTTCAGGCCCCACAGGCCGATGCCGGTGCCGATGGTGCGCCACACCATCACGACGCCGATGATGAGGGCGCCGACCGCGGCGAGGAACGAGATCCACCACAGGCCGCCGGGCCGGCGCTCGAGCGGCGCGGCGATCTCCTTCGTGATCTTCGAGTAGGGCGGGTCGCCGAGCACGAGCGGCTCGTCCGCGGTACGCGCGGCGTCCACGGTGCCGAGGTCGACGCCCTCGCCGGCCGCGTTCGCCGTGGGTGCGCCGACCGGCTCGTCCGTGGCCTCCCCCGCGGTGCCGGGAGCGTCGAGATCCAACGCTGCGGTGCTCATGTTCCCTCCTCGGCGCCGCGCCGGACGCGGGCCAGATAGGTGACGGCCGGGCGCACGCCGAGCTCGCCGAGCGTCTGGAAGGCGCGCCCGCGCTCCCGCTCCGCGGCGATGCCGTCCACCTCGTTCTTCGCGTCGCCGAAGCGGATGGCGCGCGCCGGACAGCTCTGCTGGCAGGCCGTCTCGGGCACGATGCGCTCGCCGGTGCGCTTGGTCTCGATGCGCGCCGCCTGGATGCGCTGCACGCAGAAGTTGCACTTCTCCATCACGCCGCGGTCGCGCACGACGACGTCCGGGTTCAGGGCCAGCCGCTCGACCTCGTCCGTCGGCTTGAAGTCGAACCAGTTGAAGCGCCGCACCTTGTAGGGGCAGTTGTTCGCGCAGTAGCGCGTGCCGACGCAGCGGTTGTAGACCTGCTGGTTGATGCCGTCGTGGCTGTGGGTCGTGGCCGCCACCGGGCAGACCATCTCGCACGGCGCATTGCCGCACTGGTGGCACATCATCGGCTGGAACAGCACGTTCGGGTTCGCGTCGTCGCCCAGGCCGGGGTGCGCCGCCTCGCCATGAGCCGCGGTGCGCGGCTGGAAGTACCGGTCGATGCGCAGCCAGAACATGTCGTGCCGCCGCTCGATCTCGACGGGACCGACCACCGGCACGTTGTTCTCCGCCTGGCAGGCGATGACGCACGCGCTGCAGCCCGTGCAGGCGTCCAGATCGATCACCATGTGCCAGTCGGGGTCGTACTCGCGGTCGCGCAGGAGCGTGTGGTGCTCCTCGTGCTCGCCGATGACCTCGTGGTCGTCGCGCACCTGGTGGATGATCTCGCGCCCGTGGGCGTGGAGCTCGGTCTGGATGAGCGGGACGAGGGCCTTGCGACCGAGCTTGCGCAGCTCGGCCCCGAGGCCGCAGGTCTGGACGGCGCCCTCGGCGAGCGCCGCGAGCACAAAGGCGTTCGAGCGCGTGGGCGCGGGCTCGTCGTCGGGTCGCGGGCTGCGCGCGCCGTCGACGAGCCCGTAACCCACCGGCACGCCGACCACGGCGGGGTGCTGCCCCGGCAGCACGCGCGCCACGAGCTCGACCGTGCGGTCGCCGACCGCGACCTCGACGGCGTCGCCGGTCGCGATGCCGAGCGCCTGTGCGCGCGAGGGCGCGATGCGCGCCGTCGCGACCCAGCTCGCGCGCGTGAGCGGATCGGGCAGCTCGCGCAGCCACGGGTTGAAGGTGGGCTTGCCGTCACGCAGGCCGACCTCCTCGCAGAGCTCGAGCTCGAGCTCGCCCCCGGCGGGCTTCTGCGGCAGGGGCCAGGCCGCCGGCGGCTGCAGGGCACGCGCCTCGTCGCGCGCGCCGAGCGCCGCCGCGTCGGCGTCGAAGCGCTCGACCGCTGCCGCGGCGCGCGCCGCATCGACGCCGCCCTCGGCGAGCGCCTGCTCGAACGCGAGCTCGAAGGGCGCGACGCTGCCGGCGAGAACCCGCGCCTGCCAGGCGGCGCGCAGGAACTTCTGGTAGTCGCCGTCCTTGCCGGCCCAGGCGAGGAGCGAACCGGCCCGATCGCGCGTGTCGAACAGGGGCACGATGGTCGGCTGGCAGAGCGTGAGCACGTCGGCGCGCGGCGCGGCGTCACCCCAGCGCTCGAGGCCGTGGTGCGCGGCCGCCACCACCTTGCACGCCCGGGCGGTGGCGGTGGGCCGCTCCCCGAGCATCACGGACAACGGCACGGCGCCGATGAGCTCGGCGAGCGCCTCGCCACCGGGGAGGTCCTCGACGGGATTCTGACCGAGGACGAACAGCGCCCCGACCTTCTTGCCGCGCAGCGCGTGCACGAGCTCGGCGAGCGCCCGCGAGCGGCCGCGGCGCACGCGCGAGCCCGCCGCCACGTCGAGGGTCGCACCCTCGGCGCCGAGCAGCCGGTTCAGCAGCGCCACCGTGAGCTGCTCGGCGACGTCGCTCGCGCCGGACAGGACGAGCGCGTGGCCGCGCCGCGCCACGAGAGCCGCGCCGAGCGACTTCGCGTGCGCCGCTAGCTCCACCGCCAGGGGCGCGACACGCGCGCGCCCGAGCCACTGCTCGGCGAGGTCGACGGCCGGACCGCTCGCGCCGGCGAGCGCCGCCCGCAGGAGCGCGAGCGCGAAGGCCGTGCGCTCGCTCGCCGTGGCGAGCACGCGCTCGTCCGAGGCGGCGCCGGTCAGGCTGAGCGAGCCCTCCACCTGCACGTGCCGGAAGTCGCGCTCGGCCCGCGCGCGGCGCCGCGCCGCGTACGCCGCCGTGAACGCGACCGGGTCGCGCCCGGTGCCGAGCGCGTCGGCGCCGAGCACGACCAGCAGATCGCAGGCCGCGAGCCTCGGGTCCGGGAGCATGGCCTTGCCGTCGAGGAGCTCGTAGGCGTCGAGCACCGCGGCCGCGCCGTCGACCCCGGCGTCGTACTCGACGAGCTTGCCGCCGCGCGCCGCCACGAACTGCTGCACCGCCAGCCGCTCGCTCGGGCTCACCAGCGTGGGGGCGAGCACGTAGACCGCGCCCTTGCCGCTCGCGAGGCCGCTCGCCACGAGCGCGTCGACCTCCTGCCAGCTCGCGTCCTTGCCCGAGATCTGCGGGGCCCGGTAGCGTCGCGCGTCGTAGAGCGCGCGCACGTCGCCCTGCGCGACCGCGCACAGGCCGCCGCCCGAGAGCGGGTGGTCCGGCTTGCCCTCGAGCTTGATCGGGCGGGCATCGCGCACCGTGACGAGCGTGCCGCACGCCGCCGAGCACGCCGTGCAGGTGCTGGCGTAGCGCACGCTGCGCCCCGGCAGGATGCCCTCGACCGCCTGCACCCACGGCACGGCCGTGCCGGGCGCCACCTGCTCGCAGGCCGCCAGGCCGACCGCTCCGCCGGCGCCGAGGGCCTGCAAGAGCGAGCGGCGCCCGAGCTTCAGCAAACGCTCGCCGCGCTCGTCGCCGGGGCGCGCGTCCGCGTCCGGCGCCCCGTCGGGCAGCGTGCGCGTGACGAGCCGCGAGTCGACGTCCATGTAGGGGCCTCTTGGCTGCCGATTCATCGCCGTGACCTTGTCTTCCGTGCCGCTCTCGTGCGTTGCGTCGTGCCCCGCGGTCGTCAGTGGTGGCAGACCGCGCAGTCGGTGAGGGCCCCGCCGCGCATCTGCAGCGGGGTGCTCGTGGTATCGCCGAGGAACTCGGCGGGCGCCGTGCGGTGGCAGTCGAGGCAGAAGCCCATCGTGAGCGACGCCCACTGGCTCACCACCGTCATCTCCGCGACCGGCCCGTGACAGCGCTCGCACGGGACGGCCGCCGTGACGTGCGGCTCGTGGCTGAAGTAGACGTGGTCGGGCACGCGGTGGACGCGCACCCACTCGATGGGCTTGTTCGTCTCGACGGCCTGGCGGATCTTGGCGACCTCCGGGCTGTCGGTGCGCACCTCGGTGTGGCAGTTCATGCACACGCTCGGCGCCGGGATGCCCGCATGGCGGCTCTGCTCGGCGCCGTAGTGACAGTACTGGCACTGGATCTTCGTCGCACCGGCGTGAAGCGCGTGCGAGAACGGGATGGGCTGGGTGGGCTCGTAGTACTGGTTGGTGGGCTCGCAGCCCGCGCAGCCGCCGAGCGACGCCACGAGCACACCGCCACCCAGAGTGAGCGTCACCACTGCCGTCAGCCAACCATGCTTGGGTCGCATGCCGCGTGTCTCCTCGCGTGGCGCCCGCGTGGCGAGCGCCGCCTCCAATGCTCCTGCGCGGGCCTCAGTCGTGTGCCTGCGGCTGCCGGCGCGCGCGGTTCCAGATGACCTGCTGCGGCGGACGCCACAGGTAGGGCAGCGGTGCCACGAAGGCGTGCACCAGGCGCGTGAAGCTGAACACGCCGATGAGCAGGAACGCCGAGATGACGTGGAGCTGCGCGGGCAGCTTCATGTCCACCATGAGCTGGACGTCGGGGTTCAGCTTGAACACCGACCACAGGTACGGCACCAGCGTGTGCGTGTACCAGGCGCTGCCCCAGCGCATGGCGAGGGCCACCCACAGGCCGGTGCCGATGGCCATGAGGAGCGTGACGTAGACGAGCACGTCCATCACGGTGGTGTTGGCGCGCAGCCGCGCCGAGCCGGCGCGCCGCACGATGAGGGCCGTCAGGCCCACGAGCGCGAGGAAGGCGGCGATCATCGCCGTCGTCTCGAGGATGAGCAGCCGTACCGGCATGCCGTTCCAGGCCATGACCGCGCGCGGGAACATGAAGCCCACGAGGTGTCCGGCAAAGAGCGTCAGGATGCCGATGTGGAAGGGCACCGAGCCCCAGAACAGCTGCTTCGACTCCAGGAACTGCGTCGAGAGGCTCGAGAAGGTGAACGGCATCTTCAGATACCGCACCACCGAGACGCAGAAGAAGGACCCGATCGCGAGGTACGGCAGCACGCCGTAGAGCATCAAGTTCAACATGCGAGGACCTCCAGTCGCTTCCTCGGCACCACCACGGTCTCGCTCGTCGCGGGCACGTTGCGCGCGAGCACCGGCCCGAGCGCGCGCAGGATGTCGGCCCAGGGCGCATTCGAGCTCTCGAGCGGCGCGACCATCGCCGAGAGCGCCGGGATGAGGAGCGAGTGCACGAGCAGGCCGCGATCGACCTCGTCCTCGAGCCGCCCGAGCAACATGAGCAGCGTCGGCAGGTAGTCGGGCAGCTCGCCCCCGGCCGACAGGCCGTGGCGCGCGAGCTCGCCGTTGAGCTCGGCCATCACCGCGCCGCGGTCGTAGTTCTCGCCGAACAGGTGATGCGTCACGTTCAGCGTGCACACCGGCTTGAGGTCGAAGAGCCAGGTGTAGCGCTCCTCGGCCACCTCGATGGACCCGCTCGCGAGCCCCCGCGCGAGGCGGTCGAGCGCCGCGACGAGCGGCGCATCCGCCGCGGGCCACGCCTCGGCCACGGCGCGCGCGCTCGCGGCCGTCGTCTCGTCCGGGTAGTCGAGGCAGCGGCCGAGCGCGGCCCACAGCGCGGGGTCGCGCACGGTGCCTTCGTCCCCCGCCGCTCCGCGACGGGTGTCGTCGCCCAGGTGGCTCACGTCTCGGTCCATCGCGCTTTGCCCTTCCGAATCCATCGCGCCCCTCACGGTCCGCGCGCCGGCCCCTCGCGGAACCCGATGCCCGTCGACCCCTTGGCGGCGAGCGTGTCCTCGTCGAGCAGCTCGATCGCTTCCTCGCGGTGCATCGGCGGAATGACGAAGCGGTCCTCGAAGGCCGCGATCGCCGTCAGGCGGTGGATGGCGTCGGCCTGTTCCACGTCGCAGTCGGCCTCCGTGAGCAGCGCCTGCGCCTGCTCGGGCGTGATGTCGCAGGCCTGCAGGGCGCGGCGGTGATGGCGCACGGCGAGCTGCTTGCGCAGGGCGTAGCGCACCGGGGCCTCGTTGCCGGCACCGAACAGCTTTGCCATGTACTTGAGCGGCAAGCGCGCCTGGTCGATGCTGCCGAGGAAGCCCTCGACCGAGGTGTCGTAGCCGTAGTCGCCGACCTTGGCCTGCACCGGCAGCATCGGGGGCACGTAGAAGAGCATCGGCAGGGTGCGGTGCTCGGCGTGCAGTGGCAGCGCGAGCTTCCACTCCATCACGAACTTGTAGACGGGCGAGCGCTGCGCCGCCGAGATGACGTCGTCGCCGATGCCCCGCTCCTTGGCCGCCGCAATGACCTCCGGGTCGAAGGGGTCGAGGATCATGCGCCGCTGCGCGTCGACGAGCTCCGAGTCCGGCACGTTGACGGCGTCGAGGATCTTGTCCGCGTCGTAGAGCAGGATGCCGAGGTAGCGGATGCGGCCGACGCAGGAGTGGAAGCACGCCGGCGCCTGCCCGCTCTCGAGGCGCGGGTAGCACAGGATGCACTTCTCGCTCTTGCCGGTGGACCAGTTGAAGTAGGTCTTCTTGTACGGGCAGGCCGACACGCAGAAGCGCCACGCGCGGCAGCGCTCCTGGTTCAGGAGCACGATGCCGTCCTCGCCACGCTTGTAGAGCGCGCCCGAGGGGCACGACGCCACGCACGACGGGTTCGCGCAGTGATTGCAGATGCGCGGCACGTAGAAGAAGACGAGCTTCTCGACGTCGAACATCTGCTGCCGCTCCTCGGGCGTGAGGGCCTCGAGGTTCGGGTCGTTCGCCGCGTACACGGGCGAGCCACCGAGGTCGTCGTCCCAGTTCGGCCCGGCCTCGATGTTCATCGGCTTGCCGGTGATCATCGAGATCGGCTTGGCGACCGGCTGGTCGGCGCCCTCGGCGGCCGTGAACAGCTCCTCGTAGGTGTACGTGAAGGGCTCGTAGTAGTCGTCGATGGTGGGCAGGGCCGGGTTGTGGAAGACCGTGACGGCGCCGCGCACCTTGTCGACCGCGCGCAGCTTGATGAGCTTGCCGTCTCGCTCCCAGCCGCCCTTGTACTGCTGCTGGTCTTCCCAGCGCGTCGGATAGCCCGTGCCGGGCTTCGTCTCGACGTTGTTCCACCACATGTACTCGGCGCCCTTGCGGTCGGTCCACACGTTCTTGCAGGCGATGCTGCAGGTGTGGCAACCGATGCACTTGTCGAGGTGGAACACCATCGCGACTTGCGAGCGGACGTCCATGTCTTTCTCCTAATGCCCGTACGAGAGTGGCTGGCGGCGACGCATGCCGGAGTGAGATCGGGAGCGGTCAGATGACCGGGTTCGGGAGCCTGCGAACGCGCACCCGGGTGTCGCGGTTCACACCGGTGGGGCCCCAGTAGTTGAAATGGAAGGTGAACTGACCGTAGCCGCCGACCATGAGCACCGGCTTCAGCCGCACGCGCGTGAGGCTGTTGTGCCCACCGGCACGCCGCATCCCGCGGAGCGGCGACTTCGGCACGCCGAGGGTGCGCTCGGGCGAGTGGTAGATGATGCACACGCCGCGGGGCAGCCGGTGCGACACGACGGCGCGCGTGCACACCACGCCGTGGTCGTTGTGGATCTCGACGTAGTCGTTGTCGACGACGCCGATCGACTCGGCGTCCGCGGCGTTGATCCAGAACGGCTCGCAGCCGCGCGACAGGGTCAACATGCGGTGCGTGTCGCCGTAGGTCGAGTGGATGTGCCACTTGCCGTGCGGCGTGAGGTAGTTGAGGACGATGCCGTCCTCGGGGCTGTCGCGTAGATCGCCGTAGGCGTCGGGCGTCGGCTCGGGCTTGAAGGTGGGCAGCTCCTCGCCGAAGTCGATGTAGCCGGGGTGGTCGAGGTAGAAGTGCTGCCGCCCCGTGAGGGTGCGCCACGGCAAGAGCTTCTCGACCTGGGTCGTGAACGCCGAGTACGCGCGCCCGTCGGTCAAGAGGCCGCTCCAGCACGGGCTGTTGAGCAGGCGCCGCGGCTGCGACTGCAGATCGGTGTAGCTCACGTGGGCGTCGCGCGACCCGGCCGCGAGGTCCGTCAACTTCACGCCCGCGCGCTTCTCGAGGTAGGCGTACCCCTTGTGCGCGATCTCGCCGTTGGTCTCCGGCGCGAGGTGCAGGATGACGTTCGCGCCATGCTCGGCGCGCCGCAGCGAGGGCAGGCGCTTGCCGTCCACCACCTCGCACGGCGCGTCGCGCCGCAGCTCGTCGTACTCGGTCGCCACGTCGAGCTTCACGCCGTGGGCGCTCAGGTTCTTGGCGCCCTCGCCGAGCGCCGAGTAGCGCTCGCCTAGCTTCGTGAAGTCGCGCTTCACGACCGTCAGGTGCGGCATGGTCTTGCCCGGGATGGGCTCGCACTCGCCCTTCGACCAGTCGAGGATCTCGCGCTGCGCGATCTCCGCCGGGCTGTCGTGGGCGAGCGGGGTCATGACCAAATCCTCGACCGGCTCGGGGAAGTGGCGCGCCGCGAGCTCGGCCGTCTTCTCGGCGATCGCGCGGAACAGATCCCAGTCGGAGCGCGACTCCCAGGCCGGTGGCACCGCCTCGGACAGCGGGTGGATGTACGAGTGCAGATCGGTCGAGTTGAGGTCGGCCTTCTCGTACCAGGTGGCCGCCGGCAGGACGACGTCGGAGTAGAGCGCCGAGGTGTCCATCCGGAAGTTGAGGTCGCAGATGAGGTCGAACTTGCCCTCGGGCGCGTCGCGCCAGACGAGGTCCTTCGCGATGCCCTCGGCGCGCTCCTTGGCGATGAGGTTGTGGTGGGTGCCGAGGTAGTGCTTGAGGAAGTACTCGTGCCCCTTGGCGCTCGCCATGAGCGCGTTGCCGCGCCAGATGTACCAGACCCGCGGCCAGTTCTCGGGCGCGTCCGGGTCGTGCACCGACATCTTGAGGTCGCCGGACTTCAGGCGCGCGACCACCTTCGCGACGATGTCGGCCTCGGTCACCGCGCCCGCGGCGCGCGCCTTCTTGACGACCTCGAGGCTCGACTCGTTGAACTGCGGGAAGAAGGGCAGCCAGCCGCAGCGCACCGCCTTGGCCTGCAGGTCGGCCGTGTGGCCCTGGGCGACGGAGGTGCCGTCGCGCGCGTCGGGCACGGGGTGGTACTCGGTGAACTCCGCCTCGTAGCGCCACTGATCGCAGTGGATGTAGTGCCACGAGGGCGCGTTCTGCAGGCGCGCGCCCGCGGCCCAGTCGCGCGCGAAGGCGATGGTCGACCAGGGCGCCACGGGCGCGAGCTTCTCCTGCCCGACGTAGTGGTTGAGCCCACCGCCGTTCTTGCCGACGCAGCCGGTGAGCATCAGCGCCACGATGCCCGACCGGTACATCAGGTTGTTGTGGTACCAGTGGTTGATCCCGGCGCCGATGATGATGCAGCAGCGACCGCCGGTCTTCTCGGCTGTGTTGGCCCACTCGCGCGCGAAGGAGATGGCCGTCTTGCGGTCGACGCCCGACCACTTCTCCTGCCACGCCGGGGTGTAGGACGACTCGGCGTCGTCGTAGCTCTTGGCGTAGTCACCCCCGAGCCCCTCGCGCTGCACGCCGTAGCGCGCGATCATGAGGTCGAAGGCCGTCGTCACGAGGACCTCGCGCCCGTCGCGCGTCTTCAGGCGCAGGCTCGGCACCTCGCGCAGCACGCCGCGGCCGGCGTCGAACTCCTCGAACACGACCGGCGTCGTCCCGTCGTGCCGCCCGAGCAGCGAGATCGCGGGGCGGATGGCCTCGCCCGTCGACGGGTCTTCGAGCTTCAGGTTCCACTGCTGGTCCTTCTGGCCCCAGCGCTGACCCGCCGCGCCGCCCGGCATGCGTGGCGCGCCCGTGATCTCGTCGAGGACGAGGAACTTCCACTCGCCGTGCTCCTCGCCGGCGTAGCGCTCGAGGCTCTGGGCCGTGAGCAGGCGCCCGGCGCGGTGGCCGGTCTCGCTCGGGGTGAGCTCGACGAGGAAGCCGGCGTCGGTGTACTGCCGGATGTAGTCCTCGAAGCTCGGCCGCGGCGCGTCGACGTAGAACTCCTTCAGGATGACGTGGCTGACGGCCATCCAGAAGGCGCCGTCCTGCCCCGCGTTGATCGCCACCCACTGGTCGGCGAACTTGCTCACCTGGGCGAAGTCCGGCGAGAAGACCACCATCTTCGTGCCGTTGTGGCGGCTCTCGGCGATGAAGTGGCAGTCCGGGGTGCGGGTCATGTTGGGGTTCGACCCCATGACCGCCACCATCGCGGCGTTGTACCAGTCGGCGCTCTCCGCCACGTCGGTCTGCTCGCCCCAGATCTCGGGCGAGGCCGGCGGTAGATCGCAGTACCAGTCGTAGAAGGACAGGCACACGCCGCCCATGAGCGAGAGGAAGCGCGCGCCCGAGGCGTAGGACAGCTGCGACATCGCCGGGATGGGCGAGAAGCCGACGACGCGGTCGGGGCCGTGGCGCTTGATCGAGTGCACGTTGGCCGCGGCGAGCAGCTCCACCGCCTCGTCCATCTTCACGCGCCGAAAGCCGCCCTTGCCGCGCGCGCGCTGGTAGCGCGCCCGCGCCTTCGGGTCGTCCTGGATGCTCTGCCACGCCTCGACCGGGTCGTCGTAGCGCTTGCGCGCCGTGCGCCACAGATCGATGAGCGCGCCGCGCACGTACGGGTACTTCACCCGGATCGGGCTGTAGAGGTACCAGGAGAACGAGATGCCGCGCTGGCAACCGCGCGGCTCGTAGGGCGGCAGGCTCTTCTCGAGCTTCGGGTAGTCGAGCGCCTGCATCTCCCACGTGACGATCCCGTCCTTGACGAAGATCTCCCACGAGCAGCCGCCGGTGCAGTTCACGCCGTGCGTGGAGCGCACGCGTTTGTCGTGCTGCCAGCGGTTCCGGTAGAACTCTTCCCAGGCGCGCGTCTTCGGGCTGAAGAGATCCTTAATCCACTTCACGGCGGCTCTCCGATGCTTCTGACACCAGCCGCGCCCGCACACCCCGGTTCCGGCGGGACCAGGCGGCATTGAGCGCGATCACGAACGCAACGGCCCCGAACGCCCCGAGCAGCGGGACGGTGGGCCACGAGCTCGAGCCGCCGATGCCCGTCAGGGCGTTGCGGCTCGACTGGTAGAACATCGCACGCAGCGACGTCACCTCTTCGGGGGTGAGCGGCTGGGCGACGAAGATCTTGTTCATCAGCGGGAAGGCGGGGTTCTTCAGCGCCGCCTCGAGGCCCTGATCGCCGAGCTTGCCGAACACGCCGGTGAGCTCGAGCGCGAGGTTGCCGCCCCCGACGACCGCGCGCACGTCGCGGACCGTGTGGCACGAGATGCAGGCCGGGCCGCCGTTGGCGAGCCCCACCTCGCCGGTGAACAGCTGCACGCCGAGCGCGGCGTCCGCGGTCGTGAGGTCGGCGGCGGCCGTGAACTTGGCGCTGAAGTCGCACGGCGCCTTGGAGCAGGCGGCGAACATGTCGATGAGCCCGGCCACCTGCGGCTCGGTGAGGCCGAGGTCGGGCATGCGCACGCCCTTGTACTCGGCGAGCAGCGCCTTGGCGTCGGGGTCCGAGTCGAGCTTCGAGCTCGGCGCCGCGATGAAGCCCTTGAGCCACGCGGCGCTGCGCTTGTCGGTCACGCCCTTGAGATCGGGCCCGACCCGCACGCCCTCGCCGATCGTGTGGCAGGAGCTGCACTTCTCGGTGAACAGCGCCTTGGCCTCGTCCGTCGCTTGCTGCGCTCGCGCGGCACTCGGCCACAGCACCAACACGGCCAGAACCGCTACCCAGATACGCACGCTCATCCTCCCAGGTATCGAGGCACCAGAGCCTCCCGGACCGCTGCGCACACACGCCCGATGCACGGGAACCGTGTCCATCACGAGAGCGAGAACACGAGCACGACGCGCCGTGTCACGGGCGCCGGCCGCGGCCGTCACCGCAACTGCCGTGCCGTGACTGCCTACTACCGTTTGCGCTCGTTGATCAACAGCGACGAGCAGCGGCATGCGATCGCTCATGTCGAGCACTTGCGAGCGCTCCGCCGCGTGGCGCATATTATTCACGGCACGCGCAAAATCTGCGCGCCACCGCGAGCGCGTCGGGCCAGGCACGGGAATTCGCTTGCCGACTCCAGGATTTGCGCGAGCCGGCGGCCGCTGCCTGGCGCCGCCGATGAAACCCGGGGCCTGCGCAGCGCTTGCACGCCAGCCGCAAGCACCGCGTGCGCCAGCGCCGCCGTCAGGCGGTCGCGCGCCGCTCTTCGACGGCGCCGACACGCTCCGGCTTCTGGGCCGGAGGCCTGGAGCCCGACGCCCGAAACCAGGTGACCCTGAAGCCGAGCTCCGTCCTAGAAGCGCAGCGTGAGCGACGCCCCGACGTCCGCGCCCGGGGCCGGAGCGACGCCCATCTCGAGCGGCTCGTCGACCGGCGTCGCCGGTGTCTCGTCGGCGGGGCCCTGCCCTTCCTTGCTCGGCGGCTCGGTGACCTCGGGCGAGTCGATGAGGTAGAGCAAGAGGCCCGTGACGCCGACCACGCCCGCCCCGGCGAAGGCCACCGCCGACCAGCGCCGGAAGTCGTCGCGCCGAGCGACCGCCGACTCGTAGGCCTGGCGGTCGTCCTCGGTGATGTTGCCGGTCTCGCGCGCCGTGTCGATGCGGGTCGCGCGGTTCTGGTGGTAGACGGCGATGCCCGCGAGCACGCCGCCCGCGACGGCGCCGGCGCCCGTGACGACGAACAGACCGATGGACGCGTCGCGCTGCACCGTCGACTCGAGCTCGACGGGCACTTCGGTCGTGGCGTCGGGCTTGAAGTCGAGATCGGCGACGTAGGGGTGATGACCGGTGTCGGACACGACGAGCCGCCGCGTCCCCGGCGAGACCTCGAGCGGCGCGGCGAGCGGCGTCGTGCCGAGCGGTCGGCCGTCGAGGGTGATGTCCGCGCGCGACTCGGTCTCGATCGCGAGGCGCGCGGGCTTCTGCTTCAGCTGCATGTCCGTGGCGAAGGACGCGCCCGCGGCGATCTGCACCTCGCGCTCGAGGTCGAAGTAGCCGGCCGCGGTGAGCTTGATGACGTGCTTGCCCGGGGGGACCTCGGCGCTGAGCGGCATCTCGACCGCCTTGCCGTCGAGCGTGGCCTTGGCCCCCTTGACGGAGCTCGACACCATGATGACGCCGAGCGCGGGGGTGCCGGGCGCGGGCACCGGCGCGAGCGGCGGCGGCGCCTTCGGGTCGGTCGCGGCCGCGCCGCCCGCGAGCCCGAGGCGCTCGGCCATGGGCTGGAGCTCCGCGAGCGCGGCCGCCGCTTCGCCCCGGCGCGGCAGCTCGCCCGACTCGCCGGTGTAGCGCCGGTAGTAGTCGATGGCGGCCTTGAGATCGTCGGGCTGGTGGTCGAGCGCGTACTGGCGCCGCAGCGCCTGCCCGGCGGAGAACAGCAGCGCCGAGCGGGGGACCAGGCGGTACGCGGCGTCGAAGGCCTTGGCGGCGGCGCGGAACTGGCCGGCCTCGAAGGCCCGGGCGCCGAAGGCGTAGTACTCCTTGGCCTGGGCCTTCGGGTCGTCGGCGGAGGCGATGCGCGGCGCGCAGAGCGCGCCGAGGCCGAGCGCGGCGCCGAGGCCGAGCGCGAGCGCGAGCCGGCGCCCGCGGCGGAGGGAGGCCCGGGGTCGAGCGCGGGTCATGGGTTCACCGCCTTCTGCGGGTGGACCGAGAGCGTCCAGTTGTCGGCGAGGACCAGATCCTCGAGGCCGTCGCCGGTGACGTCGGCGGCCGCGACCGTCGTCGCCCAGGGGAGGTTCGCGAGCTGCGTCGCCGCGGAGAACTCCCGCCCGGTCGTGTCGATGAGATAGGGGCCGAGGTCGCTCATCACGACGAGCTCGCGCTCGGCGTCGCCGTCGATGTTCAGGGCCGCGACCGAGGTGAGCGTCGCGAGCTCGATGGCCGGGAGCACGGTGCGGTTGGCCGCCGTGAACGCGGTGCCGGGGTCGCTCGTCCCCGCATTCCAGAACACGACGACGTTCGACGTCTGCGCGGACTGGGCGTCCGTGATCCGGCCGATGACCAGGAGATCGGGCTTGCCGTCCGCGTCGACGTCGGACACGACGATGCGCTGCTCGGTGGCGTTGTAGACGAACACCGGTGGTTCCTCGGGACCGCCGCCTCCCGCGCCACCGAAGCCTCCGGGCTGAGCGACCGCGGAGCCGCTGCCGATGATGGCGTTGAAGTGCCCGTCGACGGACTCGACGGGCTCCTGGGGGGCGAAGGTGCGCCCACCGCCGGCCGCGTCGGTGGCGATGCCGACGACGAGCATGCTGGTCAGCCCGTCCCACGACGGGACCAGCCCCACGAGCTCCTCGATGCCGTCGCCGTTGGCGTCGACGCTCGCCAGGAGCGCGGCGTAGATGTCGACCGAGTCGGACGGCAGCGGCGGGCTCGCCCGGGTCCGGTCCTCGGCCAGCAACGCGTCGCCCTCGGCTTCGGCGAGCCAGACGCGCGGCTGCCACTCGGTCGTGCTCTGGGGCTGCGCGATCGCCGCGAGGTCGGGGTGCCCCGGGGTCGCGCTGTACTCGCCGATCGCCGTTCGGAGCGGCTGGTTGCCGAAGGTGTCCTGCGCGCTTGCGCCGCGGGTGAAGAGCGCGAACGGCGACTCGAGCTGCCGGCCCGTGCTGCCGTAGAGCACCGCCAGGCTGATCTGGTTCTGGGCATTGCGGGTGATGGCCGCGACCTCGCTGATGCCGTCCGCCGTGTAGCTCACCGGGTCCATGAAGCGCGCCGTCGAGAGCCGCTCGATGGTACCGAGCTGGCCCATGTGGACGGGCATCTCCGGTGCCGCGCCGACCCCGCCGAACACGACCGACAAGGAGTCCCCGCCGGCCGCCTGGTCGCTGTTCGGATCGACCTCCACCGCGATCGCGAGGTCGGGGATGACGTCGCCGTCGTAGTCGCCGACCACCATGTCCTTCACGCGCCCCTCGGTCGGGAGCAGGAAGAAATTGAAGGTGTCGTCGCCGGCGCCGCTGAAGAAGCGCAGTCCACCCTGGTTGCCGATCACGATGGCGTCGGGCAGCCCGTTGGCGTTGAAGTCGCCGATGGCCGCGCGGGTCGCCTTGTCGAAGAGCCAGGCGTTGTTCCAGCCGTCCACCGCAGCGCCCCCGCCCCCGCCGACGCCGGGCTGCTGGTAGACGAGCCCGCTCAGCCACAGCCCGTTCGCCGTGACGTAGTCGGGGATGCCATCCTGGTTCAGGTGGCCGACGGCGAGCACGCCCCCCGCCTCTTGGGGGAACGGCGCCAGGCTCGTCAGGCCGTCCGCCGGCGGGAAGGGCGCGATGCTCGGCACCGAGTGGAAGGTCATGTCACCGCGGCCATAGGCGGCGCGCACCCCGGCGGAGCTCGTGCCGATGAGCAGATCGAGGTGCCCGTCGCCGTCGAGGTCGAAGAGGTGGATGCTGCGCGGGTACGCGCCGGCGGGCAGGGTGACGATCGTCGGCGGCCGGAGCGGTGGGTTCGCGGCGACGTTCACCGTGTCCCAGCCGAGGCACGGCGTCGCCACGAGCACACGATCCTGGGTCTTGAACGCGAGCACGAACTCGTCGCACGGCGAGCCGATCGCGTCCTCGTCGACGTCGCCCGTCGGGACGTCGAGCAGGCTGTCGAGCGACGGCAAGGTGTAGTTCGGCGGGCCGCCCGTGAAGAGCAGGACCGGGGCGTTGCCCGCCAGCTGGTCGATGTAATAGGCGCCCACGCTGCCGCCGACGTCGACGACCGCCAGCGCCTCGTCGCCGGGCAGCGTACTGCCCCAGGTCGCGTTCTCGAGCACCTTCTGGCCCCAGACCCGGATCCCGTCGGCCTCGATCGCCGCCGACGCGTAGATGGACGGCGCGAACGTGCGGTCGTCCCGGCCGCGGTACAGGCTCACGCCCTGCGCACCCACGTTGACGGCCACGTCGTCGAGCCCGTCGCCGCTGAGGTCGCCGACCGTCGGGAACGCGCTGCGCGGGGCCTGCAACGTGGTGGTCGCCGCGAGCGCCCCGCCCGCTGCGAAGTAGTGCACGGACAGGTGGCCGGTCCCGCCCATTTCCTGCCCGCTGTTGGGGTCGTCCATGCCCGGTGACACGCCGAGGATGTCGACGCGCCCGTCACCGTCGAAGTCGCCGTCGAGGATGAGCGAGGCGCCGCCCTGGATCGCGGCGACCGCGTCGCCGAAGGTGCCGGAGGGGCCGCGGCAGACGCCGTCCGCTCCGCAGCCCCAGCCCGCTGGGCACGGTCCCTGTGCGCCGGGGTCGCCCGGGCACTCGAGGCGGCAAGCGTGCGCCGAGCCGACCGCACCGCACGGCACGCCCGCGATGTCGAAGCCATCGCAGTCCTCGCCGCGGTCGATGATGGCGTTGCCGCAGGTCGCCTCGTCGATGGGTTCGAAGGTGCGA
The DNA here is from genome assembly GCA_020848455.1 of Polyangiaceae bacterium. Classification (GTDB taxonomy): domain Bacteria; phylum Myxococcota_A; class Polyangia; order Polyangiales; family Polyangiaceae; genus JACRDA01. Next base: position 14,990 of record JADLAB010000095.1, on the reverse strand, counting down.
CACGCGGCAGGGGACGCGAGGGCCGCGAGCGCGCCGAGCGTGCCGAGCGCAGCGACGCGTGACCAGCGGATGCGGGCCGAGCCAGGGTGGGTATTCTTCATGGCGACTCCGAAAGGATGGGGCTCTGCACGAAAGCGAAAGGAGAGAAGCGCGCCGCGCGACCCGCTCGGGGACGTGCGCACGCGGCAGCAGCTTGGCTCAGAGGCCCGGGTCCTCGAGCTCCTTCTTGTCGGCCTTCTTGATCGGCGGGGGCGTGCCGGCCACCTTGCTCATCGGGGGCGGCGAGAAGGTGCGGTTCTTGTCCGGCGTGACCTCGATCTCGAGGTCGCGATAGCCCGCGGCACGGAGGGTGAGCTTCACCTTGTCGCCGCCGCGCGGGAGCTTGACGGTGCCCGGTGCGCTGCCGATCTTCTCGCCGGCGAGAAGGACGCTCGTGCCCTCCGGCACCGACGCGATCTCGATGTCGACCTCGGCCTCGACCGGCGCGGCGGTCTGCGAGGCGCTCGGCGCGGGAGCGCTCGGCGTCGCGCTAGGCGTCGCGGTCGCGCTCGGGCGGGCGCTCGGGGCGCCGGTCGACGCGGGCGCGGCGGTCGACGCGTCGGCCTCGGGCCCCCGCCCCCCCGACACGACGACGCCGGCGACCACCCCGCCCGCCACGAGCGCCGCGGCGAGCCCGCCGAGGACGAGCCACTTGCCACGCCCCGGCGCGGGCCCGACGTCGGTGGCCGCGCCCTGGAGCGTGCGGACGTCGGGCTCCTGGGCCATCGTCTTCGCCTCGCCGAGCGACGCGTGCGCGCCGAAGGAGCCCGGGCTCGGCTGAGTGACCTGCGGCAGGTGGCCGGGCGTGATCGGCCCGCTCCGGAACGCTCCGCCACCGCGGCTCGGCGTCGCCGCCGGGGCCTCGCCGACCGCGGCCGAGGCGGACGCGAGCGCCTCCACCGCCTCGACGACCGTCCCAGGGCGCGCCGCCGGGTCCTTCTGGAGCATGTGCAGGATCGGAGCGTCGAGCTCCTTCGGCAGCGCCGGGCACACCTCGGAGGGCGCCTTGGGCTGCTCGTTCACCTGCTTCATCATGAGCTCCATGATGTTGTCGCCGTCGAAGGGCAGCCGGCCGGTGAGCATCTCGTAGGCGAGGATGCCGAACGAGTAGATGTCCGTGCGGTGATCGACGTTCTTGGCGCGGCACTGCTCGGGCGACATGTACGACGGCGTGCCGATGGGCATACCGGTGCGCGTCACGTGCCCCGTGCTCTCGGCCAGGAGCTTCGCGATGCCGAAGTCGAGCAGCTTCGGGAACACGTAGCCGTCGCGGTCCTGCTCGAGAAAGATGTTCTCGGGCTTGAGGTCGCGGTGCGCGACGCCGCAGCCGTGCGCCGCGTCGAGCGCGCGCGCGACGGCGCCGAGGATCGACACGGCCTCGCCCGGCGGTAGGCGCACCTTGGACGCGAGGTAGCGATCGAGCGGCTGGCCGTCGAGCAGCTCCATCACGAAGTACTGCCGCCCGTCCTCGAGCTTGCCGAAGGCGAAGATGTCGATGATGTTGCGGTGCCGGATCTGGTTGACCGAGCGCGCCTCGGAGATGAAGCGCGACACCATCTGCGGGTTGCTCGAGTACTGCCGGTTCAGCACCTTGATGGCGACGAGCTTGCCGATGAGCGGGTGGACGGCGCGGTAGACGGCGCCGAAACCGCCCTCGCCGATCTTGCCCTCGACCTGGTACTCGCCGACGGTGGTGCCGGCCTGCAGATCGCCGTCGGCGTTGCCGAAGGCCTCGTCCGGCAGGAGGGCTTCGCCGTCGGCCGGGCAGATCTTGTAGTCACCCGGGTATTGCTTGCGGCAGGTCGGACAGGTCGCCATGGATGTGCCCAAACGTGAGCTTACACGAAGGCGCGCGGCGCGCGCCAGGTGCGCGGTGGCGCCCTCGCCCCGCGGGCCAAGCCAGAGGGTTGGGTGCCACGGCGCCGGGGTGCGTTCAGCGTCGACCTCGCGGCAGGGCCTCGCGCCCGCGCGAGCTCAACCAGAGGCTCGCCGGGACCCGACGGCCTTCGCCACCTGCCGCCGGAGCTCCGCGAGCGAGAGGTGCCACAGCCCGAGGCTCAGCGTCGGCGACAGGCGCTCGAGGTACCAGAAGGCGCGCCACCAGCGCGGCACGATGATGATCGCCTGGTTCGCGAGCACGCCGTCGATCGCCTGGCGCGCGAAGCGCTCGGGCGCCATGGGTCGCAGCACGCCGATGATCGCGGCCATGTCCTCGTCGTGCAGGCCCGGGACGTTGAGCCGGCCGAAGCGACCGCCGCTCAGGATGGACGTCTGGACGGCGCCCGGGCACAGGGCGGAGACGCGCACGCCGTGGCGCGCCGCCTCGATGCGCAGCGCCTTCGTAAGGCCCACGACGGCGTGCTTGCTCGCCGTGTAGCTGCCCTGCGCCGGGGTCGCGACGAGACCGGCGATGGAGGCCGTGTGGACGAGGTGGCCGTGGCCCTGGCGCACCATGACGGGGTACGCGGCCTGGATACCGTTCGTCACCCCGCGCAGGTTGACGTCGAACACGTCGTCCCAGTCGGCCGCCGAGTAGCCGTCGATCTCGCCGCCGACCGAGATCCCCGCGTTGCCGAAGAAGAAATCGAGCCTGCCGGTGCGGCGCACCGTGTCGTCGACGAGCACCTTGACCGCGGCCCCGTCCCGCACGTCGAGCTCGGCGGCCCGCACCCGCCCGCCGGCAGCGCACGCCTCGCGCGCCACCGCCTCGGCGAGCACGAGCTGCCGGTCGGCGAGCACCACGTCCGCCCCGCGCCGCGAAAGCTCGCGGCCGAGCGCGGCGCCGATGCCCGACGCCCCGCCCGTCACCACCGCCACCCGACCCTCGAGAGCCCCAGCCTTCGTCATGCGGCGCGAGGCTACCACGACGCTCCCCACGGGCGCCGAGCCGAGCGCCGCGTCACGAGGCAGGCTCAGCCGCGCGGCGGCGCCGGCTCGCGCACCATCACGAGCAGCATCTTGAAGGGCTCGGCCGCGTGCAGGGCGTGCGGCACGTTCGCCGGCATGAGCACGGTGTCACCGGCGCGCGCCAGCACCTTCTCGCCGCCGATGACGAGCTCGCCCGCGCCTTCCAGCACCTGCACCATCGCGTCGAAGGGCGCGCTGTGCTCACTCAGGCCCTGCCCTGCCGCGAACGCGAACAGGGTCACGGTGCCGCCGCTCCGCTTGGCCAGGGTGCGGCTCACGACCGCGCCGGGCTGGTACGCGACCAGGGTCTCGAGCCGCACGGCCCGTGCGGGCGGAAGTGCGCCCGTGTCGTGTCCTTCGCTCTGTGCCGCCATGGTCTCGCTCCTCTCGTTCGGGGCCGCCTCGCTCGGGGTCGTCCCGCTGCGTCCCCCGATGCTATGCGCCCTTGCGGACGCCGTGGCGACCGTGGCGGCCGCGCCGGATGATTTTCAGCACCTCGAACCACAGGATGCACGCGCCGCCGCCGAGCGTCGCGAGCCCGAGGTCGACGAGGTGGATGGCCTCGAAGTGAAAGAGCGTGCGGGCCCCGGGCAGGAGCACCACGAGGGCGAGGAAGCCCACGGTGCCGGTGAGGACCCACCACAGAGCGCGATTGCGCCTGCCGAGCGAGCCCAGGATCGTGAGCTCGAAGGAGCGGTTCGCGAGGATGATCACGAGGAACGACACGACGAGCGTGACGAAGGTGAGGGTGCGCGCGGCGTCGACCGTGTGGCTGGCGCGCGCCCACAGGTAGACCCCGAGGCACACGGCGAGCGAGCTCAGCCCCTGGAGCAGCGCGACGCCGAGCGACCCCCAGGTGAAGAGCCGCTCGGCCGGATCGCGCGGCGGGCGCTGCATCACGTTCGCCTCGGGCTCCTCGGCCTCGAACACGAGCGAGCACGAGGGGTCGATGACGAGCTCGAGGAACACGATGTGGACCGGGAACAAGAGGAGCGGCCAGTCGCCGAGGAAGACCGGGATCATCGACAGGCCCGCGATGGGAATGTGCACGGCCACGATGAAGGCCACCGCCTTCTTGATGTTGTCGAAGATGCGCCGCCCGAGGCGCACGGCCGCCACGATGGACGAGAAGTCGTCGTCGAGCAGCACGAGCGCCGCGGACTCGCGCGCCACGTCGGTGCCGCGCGCGCCCATCGCGATGCCGATGTGCGCGGCCTTGAGCGCCGGCGCGTCGTTGACCCCGTCGCCGGTCATCGCGACGACCTCGTCGGCGGCCTTCAGGGCCTCGACGATGCGGAGCTTCTGCTCGGGCACGACGCGCGCGAAGATCTGCACGTCGCCGATGCGGCGCGCGAGCTCGCCGTCGCTCATGCCGTCGAGCTCCGGCCCGGTGATGATCTGGTCGTGGCCCGCGAGCCCCGCCTGGCGCGCGATGCTGCGGGCGGTGGCCGGGTAGTCACCGGTGATCATCACGACGCGGATGCCGGCGGTCTGGCACTCCCGGACGGCGGCGGGCACCGTGGGGCGCAGGGGGTCCGCGAAGCCGAGCAGACCCACGAGCTCGAGCTCGAGCGCGGCGTGCTCGTCGGGCAGCGCGCGCTCCGCCCGACGACCGCGCGCGACGCCGAGCACGCGCAGGCCCTCGGCGGCGAGCAGCTCGACCTCGCGCTCGAGCGCCGCCCGCTCGCCGGGGCCGAGGCGGCACAGCTCGGCGATCGCCTCGGGCGCGCCCTTCGAGGCGACGACGAGCTCGCCGGCAGCGCCCTCGCCGCCCGCGTGCCAGGCGCGCGTCACCGCGAGGAGCTGCGGGGAGAGCGGGTACTCGCGCGCCAGAGCCCAGTCGGGGTGCAGGTGCTCGGTGCCGGTCAGGGTGGTCTCGCCCGCGGCGTGCAGGGCGCGCTCCATGGCGTCGAAGGGGTCACGCTGGCTCGCGAGGATGGCGTGCTCGAGCAGAGCGTGGAAGGTCTCGGGCAGCACCTCGGGTGCACCCGCCAGGTCGAAGGAGCTGCCCTCCGCGCGCAGGCGGCGCACGCTCATCTGGTTCTGCGTGAGCGTGCCGGTCTTGTCGACGCACAGCACCGTCGCCGCGCCGAGCGTCTCGACGGCGGGCATGCGGCGCGTCAGCACCTGGCTCTTCGAGATGCGCCACGCGCCGAGCGCGAGGAACACCGTGAGCACCACCGGGAACTCCTCGGGCAGCGTGGCCATCGCCATCGCGATGCCGGCGAGCAGGCCCTCCTTCCAGCTCGTGGTGGTGCCGCCGCGCGTCAGCGCGTAGACGATGACGACGACGGCGCAGAGCGAGAGCCCGACGACCGCGAGGCGCCGCACCAGCCGCCCCGTCTCGCGCTGCAGGAGCGTCGGCTGAGGTGCCAGGCGGCGCAGCGCGTGGCCGATCTTGCCGAGCTCGGTGGCCCCGCCCGTCGTCATCACCTCCGCGATCGCCTGCCCCGCCGTGACGAGCGTGCCGGAAAAGACGCTCGGCAGATCATCGCCGCCGGGCCGATCGAGCGCGCTGGCGTCGGCCGAGGGCCGCTTGCGAACGGCCACGGACTCGCCGGTGAGGAGCGACTCGTCGACCGTGAGGTGCAGGCCCCGGCGCAGCAGCGCGTCCGCCGGCACGCGATCGCCCTCGACGAGCACGAGCACGTCCCCGACGGCGACGTCGCGCCCGGCGATGCGGCGCTGCACCCCACCCCGGATGACGAGCGCGCGCGGGCTCGAGAGGTCCCGCAGCGCCTCGAGGGCGCGCTCGGTGCGGTGCTCCTGCACGATGGTGATGCCCATCACCACGAAGACGAAGCCGAGGAGCATCAGGGCGTCGCCGATCTCGCCCATCACCAGGTAGAGAGAGCCGGCGGCGACGAGCATGAGGAACATCGGCTCGCGCATGACCTCGAAGGCGGTGCGCCAGAGGCCGCGCTTCTGCTGCGTCGGCAGCTCGTTCGGTCCGTCGCGCTCGAGGCGGGCGGCCGCCTCCTCTTCCGTGAGCCCGGACAAGCCGCCCACGTCGAGCACCCCCGCCCCGCGCCGCTTGTCTTCTTCGCCTTGCATGGATGCCTCGCGACGGCCCGAGCGTCGGCTGCACGGCCGAGCGCGTCGTGGACCACATGCGCGCCGTCACCCGGCGGGCAAGGTCGGGGGCGCGGCGCGGCGGCGCGTCACTTGCGCTCGAGCAGCTCGAGCGCGAGGGTGACGAAGTCCGTCTCGGTGACGATGCCGACGAGCGTGTTGTCGTCGAGGATGACGGGCAAGCAGCCGATCTTCTGGTGCGCCATCACGCGCCCCGCGCTCGTGATGGGCGTGTGGAGGCGCGCCGTGAGCACGTCGCGGCGCATGATGACGCCCGCCGACGTCGTCGGGCTCGGGCGCTCGGCGAGCGTCGTGCCGTCGGGCATGGCGCCGACGGCCGCGCGCAGGAGGTCGCTCCGCGTGATGAGGCCCACGAGCTTGCCGGCCTGGCCGACCACGGGCAGGTGCCGGAAGCGGAAACGCTTCATGGCGCTGTCGAGCTCGCCGAGCGGCTCCTTCTCGCCGAGCGCGATGAGCTGCCGGGTCATGATGTCTGCCACCGTCTCGGGCGGCCAGCGCCGCTGCGGGAGGTTCGCCTGCACGAACGCGGCCTCGATGGCGGAGCTCGCCTTGGTGGGCGGGGACGAGGGCTTGCGCGGCGGCGGCGGACCAGGGGGACCGGCGGGGCGCTTCGGGGCGTCCGGATCGAGCTCGACGCCCGGGTCCGACAGCCGCGCGATGCGGATCTCGGGGTCCGAGGTCTCGGCACCGGGCGCCGCGAGGGGCGCGACCGGCGCGCTCGGCTCCGCCGCGGCGGCCGTGCTGGCGGCGGGTGCGGCCGGCGCCTCGGCGGGCGCCGCGGGCGGCTCGGCGGCAGCGGCGGGTTGGTCCGGGCGGTCGCTGTGGCTCGGCGGCCTGTCGCTCATGGGCCACTCATACCCCGCCTGCGCTTCGGTTTGAAGCGACTCCCCGCGGCTCAGCCCACGTCCGCGCTCGACGCGACGACGAGGTGCGCGACGTCGTTCACCGCGAGGACCTGGAAACGGCCGCGCGCGCCGTGGAGCACGAGGTGCAGGATCGAGCAGTTCGCGACCGTCGCGACGAGCGGCACGGGGCCCTCGGCCGGCAGCTCCGCCGCGGCGAGCATGCGCAAGAGGGTGCGGATCGCGCCCCCGTGCGTGACGACGCCGATGGCCCGCGCGTCCCGGAAGCGCTCGGGCAAGGTCGCGAGCGCCGCGCGCACGCGCGCCGCGAAGGCCGCCGCGGTCTCGGCGCCGGGCGGATCCTCGCTGGAGGTCGCCGCCTGCCAGATGCCTAGCTCCCCGACGCGCTGGCCCTCCCAGGAGCCGAGCCCGCGCTCGCGCCACGCGGCGTCGAGGGTGAGGGGCACGCCCGCCCGCGACGCCACCACCTCGGCGGTCTCGCGCGCGCGGCAGAGGTCGCTCGACACGAGGACGTCGACCGCGATACCCCCCGGGCCGAAGCGCGCGGCGAGCTGCGCGGCCTGGAGCCGCCCCGCGGCGTTGAGCGGCGTCGGCTGGTGCCCCTGGATGGTGCCGCTCGCGTTGGCGTCGGTGAGCCCGTGGCGCAGGAGGTAGATGTCGACGGCGGCGCGCATGGGCAGAGGGTGGCGGCTGCGCTCGGCCGTCACGCCCGGTCGCTGCGCACGACCGACCGCAGCGCCTCGACCACGCGCTCGGCGTCCGGCAGGACGAGGTTCTCGAGCTTGCTGTTGTAGGGGATCGGCACGGCGAGCGCGCCGACGCGCCGGGGCGGGACGCGCAGGGCGTCGGACGCGACCTCGATCACGCGCGCGACGATCTCGGAGCCGAAGCCGTGCACGAGCGGCGCGTCCTCGAGCGTGACGAGCCGGCCCGTCCGCTGCACCGAGCGCACGATGGTGGCCAGATCGAGGGGTGCGAGCGTGCGCACGTCCACCACCTCGACCTCGACGCCCTCGGCGCCGAGCGTGCGCGCGGCGTCGAGCGCCTTGCCGAGCGCCGCGCCGACGGACACGAGCGTCACGTCGCGCCCCGCGCGCTTCACGTCGGCGACGCCGATGGGGACGAGGTACTCGCCCTCGGGCACGGGCCCGGTCACGGCGTAGAGGAGCTTGTCCTCGAAGAACAGGACGGGGTTGTCGGAGCGGATCGCGGCCTTGAGCAGGCCCTTGGCGTCGCTCGGCGTGGCGGGCGCGACGATGACGAGACCGGGGATGCCGGTGAGCCACGCCTCGAGGCTCTGCGAGTGCTGCGCCGCCATGCCGAGGCCGGCCCCGCCCGGCGTGCGCACCACGAGCGGCATGGCGTACTGCCCGCCGGACATGTAGCGCAGCTTCGCCGCCTGGTTCACGAGCGGGTCCATGCACGTCGTCAGAAAGTCGGAGAACAGGATCTCGGCGACGGGGCGCGCACCGGCCAGCGCGGCGCCGACGGCCGAGCCCACGATGGCGTACTCGCTGATGGGCGTGTCGACGATGCGCGCCGGACCGTGATGGTCCACGAGCCCGACCGTGACCGCGAAGTAGCCTCCGGTCGTCACGTCCTCTCCGAGTAGATAGACGCGCTCGTCGCGCGCGAGCTCCTCGGACAGGGCCTCGTAGAGCGCGCGCGAGTAGGTGATCTCGCGCGTGGCGGGGGGCAGCGGCGCCGGGGTGTACAGCGCGCGGGCGTCGGGCGCGAACACGTCGCGCGTGAGCGCGGCCGGCTCGGGCTCGGGCGCCGCCGCCGCGCGTGCGTAGGCCGCGTCCACGCGCGCGGTCGCCGCCGCGGCGAGCGCCTCGTAGCGGGCGCGATCGCACACGCCGCGCGCCTCGAGCTCGGCCGCGAGGCGCAGGATGGGACAGCGCGCGCGCCAGGCGGCCTTCTCGTCCTCGGAGCGGTACGGCACGGCCTCGCCCTCCATGTGCCCATGCCAGCGGTAGGTGAGGCACTCGAGCAGGGTCGGCCCCTCGCCGGCTCGCGCCCGCGCCGCCGCGCGCTCGGTCGCGGCGTGGACGGCGCGCACGTCGTTGCCGTCGACCGTCTCGCCGACGATGCCGTAGGCCGCGGCCCGGTCGGCGATGCGCGTGACGCGCATGTGGCGCGCCTGCGGGGTGAACTCGCCGTAGAGGTTGTTCTCGACGACGAAGACGGCCGGGAGCCGCAGCACGGCGGCGAAATTGAGCGCCTCGTGGAACATGCCCTGGTTCGTGGCGCCGTCGCCGAGGAACGCCACGGCGACCTGTGTGCTCTTGCCGTTCACGGCGGCGTGCGCGGCGCCCGCCGCCATGAGCGGGCTCGCGCCCACGATGCCGTTCGCGCCGATCGCCCCGACGGCCGCCTCGGTCACGTGCATCGAGCCGCCCTTGCCGCCGCAGAGGCCGCTCGCCTTGGCGAGCATCTCGGCCATCATGCCGTCGAGGTCGGCGTCCTTCGCGAGCATGTGGCCGTGCCCGCGGTGCGTGGTCGCGATGTAGTCGTCCGCACGCAGGGCGAAGCACACGCCGACGGCGGTGCCCTCCTGGCCGACGGACAGGTGGATGGCCTCGGTCGGCACGTCGCCGGCGGCCCACGCGGCGCCGACCCGCTCCTCGAAGGCGCGGATGAGGAGCATGCGCTCCAGCATCGCGAGGTCGAGCGCGTCGGGCTCGGTGGGGAGCGCGCGCGCCCGGAAGGTCCGGCGCGACTCGAGCGGCGCGTCGACGAGGGGAATGTAGTGCGCGTTGAGCGCGCGCTCGTCGACGCCCCGGCGCCCGCGGCGTCCGAGGGCCCGCAAGGTCGGCAGCCCGCGCAGGCGCGCGCGGGCCCGGGACAGGAGCTGCCGCCACGCGGGCTCGACCGGCCCGGTCGCGAGCTCCCCGCGCCCGAGCTCGCGCAGCACCTCGCGGTAGAGCGGGAAGGCGGGCTTGACCGCCGGCAAGAGGACGAGCGCCTTCTGGATCGGGCCGCGCGCCACGACCTGGCGGAGCGCGACGGCGCGCGCGACGTTCAGGCGCCCGAGCCAGAACTCGTGCGCCACGTCCCCCGACTGGATGAGCTCGAGGTCGGGCGTGAGCGCGCTCTCGCCGAGCTCCCAGCGCATGGGCGCCTCGCGGAGATCGATGGTCACCGCCCCCTCGGGGTCGCGGTAGCGGAAGCGCAGCACGAAGCGCCCGGCGAGGAGCGGCCCCGCGATCGCGGGCTCGGCGGCGACCCGGGTGAGCAGGCGATCGAGGACCCGGTAGAGCTCGGCGGCGTCACGGAAGACCGGCATGCGAACCTCCGCGCCGACTCTCCCACCCCTCGACGCCGGCAGCAATCCGGCGGCCGAGAGGTTGGCCAGTCGGGCCGCTGCCGCCTAGGGTGGCTCCGATGCTGCGTGTCCCGACCGCTCTTCGCTGGCTGTGCGCCGCCGCCCTGTCGCTCGCGGCGGCGGAGGCCGAGGGCGCCCACCCGAAGGCCGCCAAGCGCCCACCGGCGGAGCCCCCGAGCGTCAGCGTCGGCTCGCCCAACCACGGGATCCTCGTCGGGGGCCGGCGCCTCGAGCACACGGCCCACCTGCGCGTGGTCGGTGCGGCCCGGTGGGGCCTGCCCGAGCTGGTGGGCATGCTCGACCGCGGCGCCGCACGCGTCGCCCGGCGCTACCCCAAGTCGGTTCTGACGGTCGGGGACCTGTCGCGCCGCGGCGGCGGCGAGGTCGGCGGCCACAACTCGCACGAGAGCGGCCGGGACGCGGACGTCGCCTTCTACCTCGAGCGCCGCGGCAAGGCGTTCGTGGCGCCGCGCTTCGCCACGATCGACCCCGACGGGCGCGCGCTCCGCATGCCCGGGGTCGAGTTCGACGCCGCGCGCAACTGGGCCCTCGTCGAGGCGTGGCTGAGCGACGCCGAGGCGCGCGTGCTGCAGATCTTCGTCGTCGACCACCTGCGCACCCGCCTGCTCGCCTACGCGGCCCGCTCCGGCGTCTCGGCGAGCCTGCAGGCGCGCGCCGCGAGCGCCCTGCTCCAGCCGCGGCACGCGACACCGCACGACAACCACTTCCACGTGCGCATCGCCTGCCCGCGCGGGCAGGCCCAGTGCGTCGACTACTCGACCAAGCCCGAGCCCTCGCCGGTGGCGCGGGGAGCGAGACCGCGCGCCGTCCCGAGGCAGGTGGCGCCGGCGCCGCGGTCGACCCGCCAGGGCGACGGGCCGGCCCATGTCCCGGGCCCCACGCGCCGCGCGCGGACCGCCGGCCCGAAGCCCCGCTAGCCGAAAGCGGCCCCGGGCGGCGGGCGCGCGACCGTGCCGCCGAAGATGCCCAGGCCGGTCCGGCGACGGGGCGCCATCAGGGCAGCGGCTTGTCGCGCTCGGCGGCCGCGCCGCGCCCGAAGATCAGCCGGTCGAGGCTGAAGCGGCCCGCGCCGGCGACGAGGATGACGAGCGCCGCGAGGGCGTACGTGAGGGCGAGCTCCTTCACGCCGACGAAGGGGTCGGCGCGGTGGACGACGAAGGCGGCCGTCAGCATCGTGGCCAGCACCGGAACGGCGGCGACGCGCGCCACGAGCCCGAGCGCGAGGAGCACGCCGCCGACGAGCTCGGTGAGCGCCGCAGCGGGCGCGGCGAGCTCCGGCATCGCGATCGGATGCTCGCGCACCGTCTCGAGGAAGCCGGCGAGATCCATCGTCTTCGGCAGGCCGTGGCCGAAGGCCAGCATCAGCCCGAACCAGAGGCGGATGGCGAGGAGCGCGAGATCCTGCTGCAGCGCCGTGGTCCCCGTGAGTCGGCGCATCAGTTTCATACGAGACAAGGTACCAGCAGAGCGGGCCACGCGCGAAGCCCGATGCCCGTGGCCCGAAGCCACGTCACGCTGGAGCCGAGTTTCCCGCTAGAGCACCGAACAGGTTGAAAACGTCGCGAAATCCGCGAGGTGGCGTGAGGTTTGCCTCGCACGGACTGGAGGGCGACGCAGGCGTACTGCTGCTACGTCGAGGAGCCCGGAGGGAGTACGGCGCGAAGATCGCGCAAGATCGCGGATTGCAGCAGGTTTCAACCTGTTCGGTGCTCTAGGGCACGTCCATCGCGGTCTGCGCTGCCAGGCGCCCGGCCCACACCCACGTCTCGCGCGTCGTGTCGTAGGCGACCGAGAGCTCGAGCCGGCCCTTCGGCAGCGCGCCGCCGCCGTGGATGGGGCGAGCCTTCCAGGCGGCGAGGTCGAAGCTCACCCAGCTCGTCGCGCCGGGCGCGATCTCGACGCTCACGGCGGCCGACTTGTCGCGCGAGTCCGTGAACTGCACGTTCACGGGCTTCGTGCCGTCGACGTACCCGACGGAGAGCCAGTCGTGCTGCAGCTCGTGGGTGGCGACGTGGCTGTAGACGCACACCGGGGCGGTGCCCACGTTGTGGAGTCCGACGGCGAGCCGCGTGCCGCGCACGCGGGTCACGAGCTCGAGCCTGGCCCCTGCGGGTGCGACGTAGCCCTTCACGGCGCACGGGCGGAGGCCCGTCGACGGCGGTCCGAAGGGATCCACCTCCGGACCGGCGCCCGGAGGTGCGCTCGACGCCGCGCTCGGCAGCCCCGCGGAAGCGCTCGACGCCGCGCTCGGCGGCGCGAGCGGAGCGCTCGGCTGGCTCGCGGCGCTCGGACCGCCGCCGGGCGCGACCGGCGAGCCGCACGCCGCCGAGCCGCACGCGACGGCCAGGCCGAGGAGCCTCCACGTGAGGGCGTGTTTCATCGGCCGTCGGTACGGGCGAGCGGGCCGAAGGATCTGCCGCGCGTGGCCGCACGGGCCGGGCGCGCGGCCTCGGGGCCGCGCCCGGCACAGGTGGCGGGGCTAGGCCGCGGGCCGCTGCGCCGTGACGACGGTGGAGCAGATCGGACCGCCGATGTTGAGCGTCGTGCCGAGCCGGGCGCTCTTCACCTGCACGGGCGCAGGCGCCCTGCCGAGCAGCTGCTGGTGGATCCAGCCGACCATCGCGACACCGGTCGCGCTGATGGGGTGCCCCTTGGCGATGAGCCCGCCGGAGGTGTTGATGGGGCACTTGCCCCCGACGCTCGCGTGGCCGTCCTTGAAGAACGGCAGGCCCCGGCCGGCGTCGGCGAAGCCCGTGATCTCGACCGACAGCGGACCCATGACCGAGAAGCAGTCGTGCACCTCCTGCAGGGAGATGTCGGCCGGGCGCGCGCCGGCCATGCTCATCGCGCGCTGGAACGCCTTCTGCGCGCCCTCGGGCCGCAGCAGCTTGTCGCCGCGGGAAGCGAGCGACAGGCCGTCGACCGCGGCGCCGAAGCCGGCGAGCTCGGTCGCCTCGTGCTTCGGGATACCGAGCCTTGCGAGGCCTTCGTCGTCGCACACGAGGATGCGCGCCCAGCCGTCGGAGATCTGCGAGCACTCGAAGAGCTTGAGCGGCAGGTCCGGGAACAGGCGGTTCGAGCCGAGCACGAGCTTCGGCGTGACCGGCTCCTTCGTCTTGTACATGTGGGCGAGCGGGTTGTGCGAGGCGTTGGCGTAGAAGAGCGGCGGCACGACCGCGAAGTCCTCCTCGCCGAAGCCGTAGGTCTTCATGTAGCGATCCATGATGATCGCGAAGGCATGCGGGAACGTGAAGGGCGGGAAGAGATCGGCGCGGTGCGCCGCCGTCCCGAGGGCGAGCCCGATCTTCTGCGAGTCGAGCTTGCCCTCGAGCGGGTGCATCTTCTCGCAGCCGAGGGCGAGGCCGACGTGCGCCACGCCGGCGAGGATCTGCGTCGCGCAGTCGACGACCGCGAGCCCGCCCGAGTCGCACGCGTTGACGACGCCCTTGATGCTCTTGCCCGCGTAGGCGGGGTCGAGTGCGACGAGGCCCGCGGACAGGGACTGGTCGCTGAGGAGCGGCGCGAGCAGCCCCGCGACCGCGACGTGATCGACGTGGTTGCGATCGACGTCCTCCAGCTCCTTGCTGCCGGCGTCGCGCAGCATGTTCTCGATGGGGTAGTTGCCGAGCTTGCCGAACGAGCTCTGGGCGTACTTGGTGAGGTAGAGCTTCTTCACGGGGGATCTCCTCGACGGCGGGCGCATGGGGCGCGGGGCGCGGGCGGCGCATTCTACGCCCGCCGACGCCGGCGCGGGTCCTCCCCTATTTGCTCCCCGAAACCGGGAGCGAAAGGGGGGATGGGCGGGCGCCGCGGCGATTGGCCGGTCTTCGGGCACCGACCGAGGGATGGACGGGCGCGAGCGCGCCGTCGTTGCCGTGCCGCCGTGGACGGGGCTAGCCTCGGGCATGCGCATGCGCTTCGTCCTCCTGGCCTCGGTCGCGCTCCTTGCGGCCTGCAGCACGCCCGAGTTGAAGGAGGCCGAGCTCGTCGAGATGCTCGTCAAGCCGACTAGCGGCGTGCTCGGCGGCTTCGCCCTCGGCGACTCGTGGAGCAAGCTCAAGGCAGAGCACGACCCGCGCTACAGCGTGCGCGACGACACTTTCAAGCAGCTCCGACGCGATCTGGGCAGCCCCGGCGAGGAGGGCTTCTTCGTGGGGTTCACGCTCGACGGCGACACGGTGCAGTCCATCGACGCGTCGATCTACGGCTCGAAGGCCAACACCGCCGTGGTGCGCCAGGCGCTCGACGTGCTCGGCGCGCACTTCGTCGCGCGCGTCGGGCCGGGCGAGTGCGTTCCGACGGGCCCGAAAGGGCAGCCGGTCTGCCACTGGGCGTCGAAGGACGGCAAGATCGAGGCCGAGGCCTCGTTCCTCCTGATGGACGACCCCCCGCCCCTCACGGCCGACCTCAGCGTGCGGGTCGGTCCCGGCACGAGCAAGTGACCCGAGCCATGATGCGCTCGGTCGTGACCCTGGCGGGGGCGGCGCTCGTGGCGACGGGTTGCGGCAGCGTCGTGACCGTCGACGGGACGGGTGGCTCGGGCACGGGTGGCTCGGGCACGGGTGGCTCGGGCACGGCAGGAGGCGGCGGCTCGAGCGGGTTCGTGCATGGGGTCGTGCGGCTCACGCATCTGCTCGAGACGAGCGTCGGCGCGTGGGAGCAACTGGCGCTGTCGGCGGCGTTCTACGCGCAGCCGTGGGACCCCGACGCGCCCGTCTCGGGCTTCGTCGACACGGTGC
>JADLAB010000094.1 GCA_020848455.1 Polyangiaceae bacterium | reverse complement strand
TCGGGCACCGGCGGCTCGGGGGCCACCGGCGGCTCGGGGGCCGGCGGCTCGGGTGCCACCGGCGGCTCGGGCACCGGCGGGCCGGCGTCCGGGGGTGGCGGCACGAGCCCGAGCCCAGCGCCGGGCAGCGACGAGCCGAGCGAGAGCAGCGGGTGCGGGTGCCGCACCGTGGGCGAGGCCCGCGGCGAGAGCCGGAGCGGCGCAGCCGCCGTGCTCGCCCTCGCGCTCGGGGTCGCGCTCGCCGGCCGACGTCGACGCCGCGCCGCGCGCTAGGCGGGCTCCTCACTTTCCCTCGCCCGGCCGCGTTGCTACGACCCCGGCGAAGGCCGCGAGGGCATGGGCGAGCACGCCGGAGACAACGAGCAGAGCGCCGCCGCCCCCCACGCGGACGAGGCCGAGCCTCGGCCCGCGGCGGAGGCGAGCGCGAGCGACGGCGCCCCACCGAGCGTGGAGACCGAGCGGCTCGTCCCGCACGGCAACGCCCTGCGCTTCGCTGCACTCGCGGGCGTCGCGAGCGCGGCGCTCGGCACCGTGGTGCTGATGGCGAGCCGCGCATCGCCGCGCCTGGTGGTCCCGCTCGCGACCCTGCTCGTGCTCGCGCTCGTCGCGTGGCTGTGCGACTTCCTCGGCTCGTTCGACGATCCGGACGCGACCGTGCTGCACCGGGTCCGACTCACGGCCGGGCTCTTGCTCGGCGGCCACGCGCTCGAGGCCGCGTCGAGCGCGACCGACGGCCGCGCCTCCTCGCTCGGCCGCGTGGTGCTGCGGCTCGCCCACGCCCCGGGGGTGTGGCTGCCGCTCGGCGCCGGCCTCGGCTATGGGCTCGTGGCGGGCGCCGTCGCCGGCAAGGTCCCGCCGGCCGTGACGGCCGTCGGCGTGCCGCTCGCGTTCCTCGCCGCCGTCGTCGGCGTGTACCGGCTCGGCGAGGCGCTCGGACCGTACCGCCGGGACGAGCGCGGCGAGGCGCGCCCGCTCCACCGCCGGCACGGCTTCTGGCTCGTCGTCGCGGCCACCGTCCTCTACCTGCCGATGCTCGGCAACCACGGGCTCGTCGATCCGTGGGAGACGCACTACGGCGAGGTCTCGCGCGAGATCCTGGCGCGCAACGACTGGATCTCGCTCTGGTGGGCGCAGGAGGGCTGGTTCTTCTCGAAGCCCGTGCTGCTCTTCTGGATGCAGTCGGCCGCCATGGCGGCGAGCGGCGTGCGCTACGAGCCCGGCGCGATGCTGAGCGCCGCGGGCCTCGGCGACACGCCGCAGCCCGAGTGGGCCGTGCGCCTGCCGATCTTCCTCGTGACGGTGCTCGGCACCTACCTGCTCTACAAGGGCGTCGCGAAGACCGCGGGGCGGCGCGCCGGCCTGCTCGGCGGCCTCGTGCTCTTGACGATGCCGCAGTTCTTCCTCGTCTCGCACCAGACGATGACCGACATGCCCTTCGTGGCGCTCACGGCCGGGGCGATCGGCTGCCTCCTGCTCGGTCTCGAGGCCGACCCCGACGCCGAGGTCGCGCGCTACGAGGTCGGCCTCGGCCCGCGCAAGCTGCGCCTGTCGGCGTGGCACCTCGTGGTCGGAGCGATCCTGTGCGTCGCGCTGCCGCAGATCCTCTACCTCGCGTCGCGCAACCTCTCGCTCGCGCCGCTCGGCTTCGTGACGGACACCTTCTCCTCGGGCTCGCCCGGCAACTGCGGCTTGCCCGGCAACGAGGCGTGCCGCGCCGGGCTCGAGCCCTCGGTGCGCATGTTCCAGCCGATCGTGCAGGCGCTCGTCTGGATCCAGGCGCTCGTCCTCTTCCTCTGGCCGACCTGGGGCGAGCGGCGCAAGAAGCGCATCGCCTACCTCGCCGCGTGGCTCTTCGCCGCGCTCGCCTTCATGGCCAAGGGCCCGGCCGGGCTCGTCTTCCCCATCACGAGCGCGCTCTTCGCCGTGGTGGCGACGCGCCGCTTTCGCGAGCTCGCACGCATGGAGATCCCGGCGGGCCTGCTCGCCTTCGCCACCCTGTCCTTGCCGTGGTTCGTGGCGATGTACGTGCGCCACGGCGCGACCTTCACCGACAACCTCGTCTTCCACCACTTCGTCAAGCGCGCCTTCGAGCACGTGCACGACACGAACACGGGCGACGACGTGAGCTTCCGCTACTACGTGTGGCAGCTCGGCTACGGCACCTTCCCCTGGGTCGGTCTCGTGCCCGTCGCCGCCGTGCGCCTGTGGCGCCGGCGCGGCGCGGGGGCGCCAGGGTTCTTCGAGGCCCCGCGCGCCGAGGCGGGCGGCGCGAGTCGCTCGGGCGACGCCGTGCTCGTGCTCGGCAGCTACGCGCTCGCCGGCTTCGCGCTCTTCTCGGCGATGGGGACGAAGTTCCACCACTACTGCCTGCCCATTCTGCCGCCGCTCGCGATGCTGGCAGGCGTGCTCCTCGACGACCTGTGGGGCGAGGCCCCGGGCGCGACCGGGGACGGGCGGCGGGGGCTCCCGGCCGCGCTCCGGCGCGCGGCACCGGCCGCCCTCGCGGCCGGCGCGGGCGTGTGCCTCGTGCTCGGCGTGGGCTTCGCCCTCGGCGGCTCACTGACGGGCGACGGGGCGGCTCCTCCGAGCGCCGTCGCGAGCGTCGCGTGCCTGGCGCTCGCCGGCGCCCTCTTCGCCGGAAGCTTCGCGCTCGGCGGCGGAGAGCGCGTCGCCCGCCGCGACGACGCGCCGCTCTTCGGCGCCGTGACGGCGGGCGCGGCGCTCGCCACGCTGCTCGTCGGGCGCGACCTCGTGGTGCGCGGCCTGGGGCGCGCGGCCGACGTCCGGCTGATGCACCTGTTCACCTACAACTACAAGCGGCCCTGGCCGGGCACGCTCGACTTCACGGCGCCCCTCTCGGGCTTCACGCTGGGCGCGGCCGTGTGCCTCTTTTTGGCGAGCTTCGCGCGCCTGCGCCGGGTCGCGCTCGCCGCCCTGTTCGGCGTCGGGTGCCTGTTCGCGGCCTGGGGCCTCGACGTGTACCTCGTCCGCGCCGCTCCGCACTGGGGCCAGCGCGAGCTGTTCGTGGCGTACGAGCGCGAGCGCGCCAAGGAGCCCGGTCAGCTCGTCGCCTACCAGATGAACTGGAAGGGCGAGAACTTCTACCGCGGCAACACCGTCGCGGCCTTCGTACAGAGCGGCCAGAAGTTCACGAGCTTCATCACCGCCGAGCGGGCGAAGGGCGAGCGGGTGTTCTACTTCGTCACCGAGCACGGCCGCACCGATTCTCTCGCCAACGAGCTCGGCCGGCCCGAGTCGTTCGAGACGCTCACGACCCCCGAGCTCGACAACAAGTTCCTGCTCGTGCGCGTCGTGTTCGACGGCTGAGCCCACCGGCCGCGGGCCCGGCGCGGGCCCTTCCGCGGGCCTGGGCCGCGAGGCGTGCGTGCGAGTGCGAGGCCCCGCGCCCGAGCGACCACGGGTTCGTCGGTGGCGAGCTTGTATACATTTGCATGACAACCGTCCGTGACGGTCCGCGCTGCACGAGAGTACGTGGTGCGCTTTTCACGCAACTGCCTCGCGTGGCGCGTCGATTCATGGATCAGAGGGCGCTCACTAACCTGTGAGTCCCGACGCACACGGACACCTACATCCGAAACGGAACTTTTTGGTTCTCCCTTCCCACGGGCAGTCATGGCCCGTAGCCTCGGGTCCGAGACGGGCGAACGAAAGCGGGGTTGCGATGCAGCGGAGCAGCGGAGCAGCGGAGCAGCGGAGCAGCGGAGCGCGTCGCTCTGTGAGGCGCAACCGTGTTTTCGGCCGTGGCGCCGTAGCCGCGCCGGGGCGAGGCTGGCCGCTGCGGGCCTCCTCGGCGCGAGCCTGACGGTCTCGTCGACGGCCCCCGCGCAGGAGCTCGAGTGGCACCGCCGCCACCTGCCCATCGTGCCGTCGTGGGCGCCGCCCGCCATGATCGACGCGCTCGACCGTGATCGGGACGGCCTGCTCGACAGTTACGAGAACGTCGCCGCGGACGCATTCGTGCCGCAGTACCGCCTGTCCACGGTGGATGGCGATCCGGATCCAGCTGCACGCGAGGGGTCCGGATCAGGGCTGGACCTGGTCTACCCTGAGCCCGTGGTCATCCACCAGCTGACGCCCATGGGCTTCGAGGGCGGAAGTGTTCGTCTGCGCGTTCGCTACATCCACCTGTACACCCGGGACCCGGGCTGCGTTCCGAATCAATGGGTCGGGCCATGTCCCAGCATCGACTGGGACTCTCACCTCGGCGACATGGACTGGATCAACTGGAGCGCCCTGCTCGACCCGGTCACGAACACCACCGTCTTCGCGCCGAACCCGGCCTACCATGCGTTCCCCGGCAGCGATGGACATGTGGTCGTGTTCGTGAGCTTCCGCAAGCACCACGAGTATCCGGAGCCCGATGCGGACCAGCCGTACGTAGACTGCGACTGCGACCTCGGTTCGGGGCGCCGGGTCGATCCGATCGTGTTCGGCAGCCAGGTCGGATCATTCTGCGAGGGTACCTGGGAGCCGTCGGAAAGCCCAGAGGACGGGTGCGAGCCGACGACCCAGTGCTGTTGGGCAGCGGAGCGGGGCTGGCAGTGCGTGCAGAGCTTCAACCCGTGGAGTGAGCGCACGCCCAACCGCTTGCTGAACTACTTGGGTAACCATCCCTGGGGCTACCCGTGGGAGTCCGTGTACTCGTCCCTCACATTCGCCGGCGGACTGCTCGGACCGCATGAGTGCGAGGCGTTCCTCTGCCGCGACCACCGCAACGGCCCGATCCGCGTCATGGCCTACGCGCAGCCGTTTCTTGGACCCGCCGGCACCGCGGTCTACGACGACGGAGTGCGGCTGGACCTCGGAGGCCCTGGCTGCGGGCTCGTCCTTGCCGGCACCGTGGTCGACGGGGACCAGGACGGGATCCCGGACGAGTGCGACCCATGCCCCGCCCGTCCCGACACCCCGATCTGGAACGGCGGCGAGGTCGTCGCGTTCCAGGACCTTGACCACGACACGGTCCCCGATGGTTGCGACATGTGTCCCGGGCGCGACGATCGCCTCAACACGAACCTCGACGGCGAGGAAGTCAACGGCAGGATCCACCTGCCCGACGGCTGCGACCCGTACGCGACGGCGCGGATCGACCGCGCGGAGGCGCCTCGCGCAGTCGTCGTTTGCGGGCTCGACCGTGATAGACGTGAAGGCGGGCCTCATCGACCTCGACATCGAGACGAGCCAGCGACCGACGGTCGTCGAGGGCCACAAGACGCTCGCAGGCGAGATGACCGCGCGGCGCTGCTTCTGCGTGCAACAAGACGGGACGGTAGCGGACGACGCGCGCTGCCTGGCGCGTGACGTTCCCGGCATCGACCTTCCCGACGGCGCC
>JADLAB010000093.1 GCA_020848455.1 Polyangiaceae bacterium | reverse complement strand
TGTTCGAGTCGCTGCCGCAGTTCCTCCAGCGCAACGTGCGCGGCGAGACCGACAGCGAGCTCGTCTTCCACCTGTTCCTGTCGTTCCTGCACGACGCCGGCAAGCTCGACCACCCGACACCGTCGCCCGCGGACTGCGTGCCCGCCCTCCGCTCGGCGATCGGGCTGCTCGACCGCATGAGCCGCGACGAGAGCCTGCGCACGAGCTCGCTCAACCTGGTGCTCGGCACGCCCGAGTTCCTGGTCGCGATGCACCGCGGCGCGCCGATGGCGTACCGCGTGTTCCGCGGACGCGAGGACTTCGAGCCGATGTTCGAGGACCGTGGCCCGGGCAAGCTACGCATGCCGGATCTCGAACCGTGCCGGCTCGCGATCGTGGCCTCCGACTTCGACGGCGACGACGTCCCCGACGGCTGGACCGCCGCACCCGAGCGTGCGATCGTGACCCTCACGCGCACGGATGAGCCGGCTGTCCTTCTGCCCTGAGGCGCGCGCCGCGCGCGCGCCCCTGTCGACGCTGCGTGCCCTCCTCGGCGCGAGCGCGCTCGTGTGCGCGCTCGGCGCCTGCGGCGCCGAGACCCCGACCTTCCCGACCGCCGCGGCACTGCCGAGCGGCCCGCGACAGCCGGACGCGGTGGCCATCGACCTCGCGAGCCGGCCACCCCGAGCCCAGGCACGGGCGACGGACGCAGACGGCGTCGTCACGCTGCGCGCACCGCTCGACGAGCACGAGGCCGGCGCGGTCGTCCGCGCGTTCTTCGCGGCGGTCGTGCGCGAGGACGGCGGCGGACTCGCCACCCTCGCGCAGCCGGGCGCGGTCGTGTACCCGGTGCACGGCGCCGCGAGCGGCAAATCCGGCCGCGCCCTGCAGGTCTACTGGCAGCAGCGTTTCCGCAAGCTCGAGTACGACCGGCTCGCCGACACGACGGTGTTCCGCGCCGCCGAGACCGAGACGTACCGCCACGGCGCCCTCGACGCGCTCCCCGTGCCGCTCCTGCAGCTCTTCCCTGCGGGCGAGGCCTTCGAGGAAGAGGACCTCGTCCTGCGCGTCCCCATCGCGACCGCGGGGGTGAAGATCGAGCGCCTCATCGGCGACGAGCTCTACTTCTGGCTGCGCCGCAGCGGGGAGCGCTACCTCGTGCACCACGTCGCCGAAGATTTCGACCTCTAGCCTCGAGTTGTCGGTCGTCAGTCTTCAGTCGACAGCCCGGAACCCGGAGAAGGCTGCGAGTACCCGTTCACGGGGCCACGGTCCCTCGCGAGCGTCGGACCGGTCTGGGACCACTCGACTCCACCTACACGCACCGACACGAGTTTTTGTTTCGGAAATGTTTCCGAGCGGCGAAAATTCCTGCATCTTTGAGGTGCATGACTCGCGTCAAGATCGCGTTCGTAGCCTCCGGGGGGGCTGCCCGCGGACTCGCGCACCTCGGGGTGCTGCGCGCGTGCGAAGAGCTCGGGCTCTACCCGGAGATCTTCGTGGGCGCGAGCGCCGGGGCGATCGTGGGCGCCACGTACGGGCAGGACATCCCGCTCGACGTGCTGCTCGACGCGTACCGCCTGCCGTGGCGCCGGCGCCACCACGGGCCGCGCCTGCACATGGCGACCTTCCTCGGCGCGCCGTCGCGACGCGAGCTCGCGGACCCGGGGCACCTCTTGTCGGGAGCGTTCTCGATCGGCCGGCTCGAGCGCTACCTGCGTCAGTACCTGCCGATCAACGACTTCCGCCGCATGCCGCGGCCCGTGTTCGTCACGGCCGCCGACATCGACACGGGCGAGCGCGTCGTGTTCGGCCCGGGCTACGACGAGGACACCCCCGTGAGCGACGCCGTCGCCGCGAGCTGCTGCGTGCCGGGGCTCTTCCGGCCGTATCGCATCGGCAAGCGCTACTTCGTCGACGGGGAGGTCGTGCGCACGCTGTCGGCCGACGTCGCCGTGCAGGCCGGCGCCAACGTCGTCATCATCTCGAACATCTACCGCCCCGAGCGCGGCACCGACGGCGGCCGCTCGATCGCGCGCCGGGGCATCCACAGCGTGCTGCGGCAGTCGCTCAGCGTGCTCTTGACCGAGAAGGAGCGGCGCGGTGTGGAGCTGCTCGAGCAGCGCTTCCCCCACGTGACCTTCCTCGACGTCGCTCCGGACCTCGGCCCCTACGGCTACCTGAACCGCTTCTCGGCGCGCTCGGTCGTCATGCGCGGCTACGGCACCGCGCTCCGGGCGCTCGCGACGGCGAAGGAACAGCGCGTGTTCGACAAGTACCTGCCCCCCGACAACGACTTCGGCGAGGTCGAGGCGGCCGCCACGCTCGCCTGCTGAAATTTCGCGCGAGCGCGAAGGCTCCAGACTACGGGCTGCGGGCTTCAGGGAGGAGTCCGCGCCGCCGCGAAGGCTCCAGACTACGGGCTACGAGCTCATCGTCGATCGCATCTTCCGCCTTGCTCGAGCGCGGCCATCGCGAGGAGAGAGCCAACCGCCAACGCGCCAAGCTCGCCAAGATGATGATGAGGGGCGCGCGGCGCGCAAGACGGCGTGCAAGCGTCCGAGCCCAACAACAGTCCTCTCGACCTCGGCGCTCTTGGGGTCCCCGCGGCGCCGGAGCGAGCCGCGAGCGCAGGCGGGAACCGCGGGGCTGTCTTGGCGGTTGGCTTCTGGGTCGGCCGGAGTTCCGCGCCGAGTCCGCAAGACCGAATCCGGCGCCTCGAGCCTGGAGCCTGGAGCCTGGAGGCTGGAGCCTCGCGCGGCGCGCGAGCCCGTGGCCGTGCGGCGCGGCGTCGCGCCGCTGCGGCACGAAGCCGCCTCACATCCCGGCGACGATCTTGAAGGTCTCGCCCTCCGGCACGATCTCGAGCCGGTTCTCGGCGACCACGCGCTCCCACTTCTCGCCCTCGAAGGTCGGCCGGCGGAAGCTGCCGCTGTACGTGTAGTAGACGTAGATGACGTCGTCGCGCACGTCGACGTTGCGATAGCGGATCTCGTGGCGAATGCCCGTCGCCTCGCCGAACTTCGCCTGCAGGTAGTCCTTGAGGCCCGCGTAGTCGATGTCGTTCGACGCGTCGACGTCGCCGCCGTTCTCGTAGTAGTCCGACGCCGCGAGGCTCACGAGCGTCGTGACGTCCTGCGACTCGAGCGCCTGGCGGTACAGCTCGCAGAAGGCGACGATGTTGCGGTTCTCGTCGGTCTCGGGCACGTCGGTGTTGGGGATGTAGGAGCCGCCGCAGCCGGCGCCGGCGAGCCCGGCGCCGAGGAGCAGCGCGGACCAGAGCTCGGAACGTCGTTCGTGCGCCATCTGGGGACCTGAACAAGCCAGGGCGACCGGTCATTCCCCGCCGCCCGTCCGGAACCATAGCGGAGCCTTGCACCCTCGGGCAAGGCGGGCGGGTTCGTGGGTCGGCGCGGCCCGGCTGGCGCGGCGGGGACGCCTTTGTTACATGCGGTGGGAGCGAGCCCTGGACCCGAGATGCCCGACAAGCCACAGCTCCTGCTGGTGGAGGACGACCCGTCGGGCCGCGAGGTCGCCGTCTACAACCTGCGCGCCGCCGGCTACGGGGTCGACGCCGCCGCCACCGGCCCCGAGGGCCTCGCGCTCTTCGACGCGACCCGCCACGCGCTCGTGCTGACCGATCTGCGCCTCCCGGGGCTCGACGGCATGGGCCTGCTCGGCGAGCTGCGCACCCGGGCGCCGGACGTGCCGATCATCATGGTGACGGCGTTCGGCGACGTCGACACGGCCGTCGAGGCGATGCGGCGCGGCGCGGTCGACTTCCTGCCGAAGCCCTTCGGGCGCGAGCAGCTGCTCGTGCGCGTCGAGCGGGCGCTCGAGCGGGCCGCGCTCGGCGCCGAGGTGCGCGAGCTGCGCGCGCGGGCCGGCGGGGTCGAGCGACCGATCGTCGCCACCTCCGAGCCGATGCGGCGGCTTCTCGCGCTCGTCGACCGGGTGGCCGCGACGGACGCGACGGTGCTCGTGACCGGCGAGAGCGGCACCGGCAAGGAGCTCGTGGCACGCCGGCTGCACGCGCGCAGCCGGCGCAGCGACGGGCCGTTCGTCACGATCAACTGCGCCGCCATCCCGGAGCAGCTGCTCGAGAGCGAGCTCTTCGGCCACGAGAAGGGCACCTTCACCGGCGCCGTCCGCGCACGCCGGGGCCACTTCCGGCGCGCCCACCGCGGCACGGTGTTCCTCGACGAGATCGGCGAGCTCCCGCTCGCCGTGCAGGGCCGCCTCCTGCGCGTGGTGCAGGAGCGGCTCGTGGACGTGCTCGGCGCGGACGCACCGGTCGAGGTCGACGTGCGGGTCGTCGCCGCGACCAACCGCGACCTCGGCAAGCTGGTGGCCGAGGGGCGCTTCCGCGAGGATCTCTGGTACCGGCTCAACGTCGTCGAGATCGCGCTGCCGCCCCTGCGCGAGCGGCTCCTCGAGATCGGCCCCCTCGTGCGGCAGTTCGTGGCGGAGCTCGCGCCCGAGCGCGAGCTCGCGGTCGAGGACGCGCTCGTCGAGGAGCTCGCCCGGCGCGCCTGGCCCGGCAACGTGCGACAGCTCCACAACGTGTGCGAGCGGCTGGTGATGCTGTGCGACGGCGACCGGCTCGCGGCCGCCGAGCTGCCGCCCGAGCGCCCGAGCGCGGGCACGGCCGACCCCTTCGAGCACTGGCCGCCCCTGCCCACCGAGGGGCTCAGCCTGGTGGATCTCGAGCGCCGGGTCATCGAGCGCGTCCTCGCGCACAAGGGCGGCAACGTGAGCCAGGCGGCCGCGTACCTGCGGATCCCGCGCCACGTGCTCGCCTACCGGATGGAGAAATATGGCATCCGCCGCGAGGGGGCCTGACGCCGAGGGCGCGCGCGCCGAGCGCCACGCGCCCGCCGCGGCCTCCGTCCGGTCCGGTGGCACCGACCGGCCGAGCTCGCGGCACGGCGGCCGAGGCAGCGACCGGACGTCCGGCTGGCGCGCGCTCGCGGCCTGGCGCATGTGGGCCTTCTGCTGGGCGCCGATCGTGGCGATCAGCGTCCTGCACTACGCCACGCCGGATCACCACGGCTGGGTGCACGACGTCCTCCGGCGCCTGTACTACCTGCCGATCATCGCGGGCGCCTTCCTCGCGGAGCTGCGGGGGGCGCTCGCCGCTTCCGTCGTGGTGTCGTTCTGTTACATGCCGCACGCGTTCTTCCACATGGGCGCGATGGCGCACGCCGATCCGGCCGGCAGCTGGGAGAAGGCCCTCGAGCTCGGGCTCTACAACATCGTCGGAGCCGTCACCGGGTACCTCGTGCGCGCCGAGCGGCGCCGCGCGGCCGAGCTCGCCACGGCGCTCGAGGAGCAGCGCCGCCTGCAGCGCCAGCTCGTGCGCGCGGGCCGGCTCGGCGCGCTCGGCGAGCTCGTGGCCGGCGTCTCGCACGAGATCAAGACGCCGCTCCACGCGCTCCGCGGGACGGCGGAGATCGTCGACAAGCTCATCCCGGCCGACTGCCCCGAGCGACGCATGTGGGAGATCCACGTCTCGGAGCTACGTCGGCTCGGCGACATCGCCGAGCGCTTCCGCTCGTTCGCGAGCCCGCAGGTGGATCTCGAGGGCGCCCTCGATCTGAACGACGTGGCCCGGCGGCTTTCGGACCTCGTGGGCGCGCAGGCCCGCCGCCAGGGTGTCGAGGTCGAGCTCACCGTGGCGCCGACGCCCGTCCCGCTACGCGGCGACCGCGATCAGCTCGCGCAGGTGGGGCTCAACATCGCCGTCAACGCGCTCCGCGCCATGGCTGCCGTCAGCGACCGCAGGGGCACGCTCGCCATCCGCGTCGTGCCCGAGGCCACGCTCGAGAACGAGCCGATGTGCGCGCTCTGCATCGAGAACGACGGGCCGCCGATCCCGGTCGACCGCATCGAGCACATCTTCGACCCGTTCGTGGGCGACGACCCGCAGGGCACGGGCCTCGGCCTCGCCATCTCGGCGCGCATCGCGGAGCTGCACCACGGCTTCATCGAGGCGGCGAACGCCGGCCTCGGCGTGACCTTCACGCTGTACCTGCCGCGCCGCGGTGCGGCCGAGCCGGCCTGAGAGTCAGGGCTTCTTCGGCTCGAGATGCATGCCGCACTTCGGGCAGTCGGCGGGCTTGTCGGAGGTGACCTCCGGGTGCATCGGGCAGTAGTAGCCGGCCGCGGCGCTGGCGGCCGGAGCCGTCGTGCCGGCCGGAGAGGCCGAGGCGGAGGTGCTGCCAGGGGTGGAGTTGCCGCCGCACGCTGCGAGCGCGGCGGTCGCGGCGATGAGCCAGGCGACGGAGGAGCGAGTCATGCCGCGCCCCTTAGCATGACCCGCGCCGGGACGCGCAAGAGCCGTGACGCGCCGCCGAGTGCCGCGCGCCGCAGCGGCGCGGCCACCGACCTTCAGAATAGTCTCAAGAAGGCTCGAGACTATTGTGGCGCGCGCCGAGATCCTGGAGCGTCCGGCTGCCGCCGCGCCAGGCCAATGTGGACCTAACGGCACGTTCGCTGTTTCGGCACTCTCGTCGTGACGGTCTGGCACGATCCCTGCTTTGCGGTCCGCCGACCGGCCACGGCACCTCGAGACGAACATGCTGCAACGCACCAGGCGCCTCATCCCGGCCATCCTCCTGCTCGTTGTCACCGGCTGCCTCTCGGCAAGGGCGCGGCGCTCGCTCGACTCCGCAGAAGGTGCAGTCGGCCCGCGGCTCGACCGGGCCGGCTACGCGGCGAGCGCGTACGAGACCGATCCGGACGCCGTCCCCGAGGACGCCGAGGAGGTCGAGCGCGCGGAGCTGCTCGCGAGCGCCGCGCCCCCGGCGCTCCCCGCCCCCGTCGACGACGCAGCCCTTGGCAAGAGCATCGAGCTCGCAACGGTCGAGGCCGTCGCCCTCGAGCGGCACCCGCTCCTGCGCGAGGGTGCACTGCGCGTGCGCGCGATGGCGGCCGAGGCGCGCTCGCTCTTTGCGTACCCCGACCCCGTCTTCATGACCGAGATCCAGGCGGTCCCCTTCGACCGCCCCTACCGCGTGGACCAGGCCTCGATGGCGATGGTCGGTCTGCGCCAGCAGATTCCGGCCGCTGGCTCGCTCGAGGCCATGTCGGAAGGCGCCGCCATCGAGGCCCAGGCCGAGGCGGCGATGCTCGGCGGACGCGCGCGCGAGCTCCTGCGCGAGGTCGACCGCGCGTTCGCGGACTACGCCGAGGCGAGCGAAGTGCACCGCGCCCACATGGCGCACGTCACGCTCTTCGAGCGCATGGCCGCGGCCGCGCGCGCGCGGTACTCGGCGGGTGGCACGCTCGCCGACGTGACGCGCGCCGAGCTCGAGGGGCTCATGCTCGAGCAGCACATCGCGCACGCACACGGCGACATGCTCACCGGAGCGGCGCGCCTCAACAACCTGATGGCGCGCCCCGTCTCGGCGCCCCTCGGTCCGGCGCGCTGGGGCGAGCCCATGACCGTCGCGGCAAGCACCGACGAGCTCGTGGCCCAGGCCCTGGCGCGTCAGCCCGAGCTCGTCGCCGCGGAGCTCCGCGCGCGCGCAGCCGAGCGCATGGCCGACGCCGCCGACGCCATGGCCACGGTGCCGGAGTTCATGGTGAGCGGCGCCGTCTTCCTGCCGGTGAGCGGCATGATGACCGGCTGGGGCGCGAGCTTCGGCATGTCGCTGCCGTGGCTCTGGAGCGGCGCCTCCGATCGCGCGGAGAGCTACCGCAACAAGGCGCTCGCCGAGCGCGCGGCGCGCGACACCGTCCGGCTGCGACTGCAGGGCGACATCGACGCGCTCGTGGCAGCCGTACGCGCCAACGCGGGTCGGCTCGCGCTCCTGCGCGACAGGGCGCTTCCCGCGGCGCGGCGCGCGGTCGCGGCCGCCGAGGCAGGCTACGCCACAGGAGGCAGCGACGTGCTCATGTGGCTCGACGCGGTGCGAGCAGAGGTCGACGTGACGGTGGACATCAGCATGGTGCGCGCCGAGCTCGAGCGCGCACTCGCGGACGTCGACTGGACGGTCGGGGCGCACGTTGCGCGTGCGCCGCTCTCGAAGGGCACGCCAAGTCACGAGGAGATGCGTGATGTCGAGTGACGAGACGACACCGAAGGCGCCGGACGGCCCGTCCGCACCGGAGCCGGTGCCCCACGCCGAGCACTTCGAGGAAGGCGACGAGGCGCCGCCGCGCGGCGTGCGCGTGGCGGCGGCGGTGCGGTGGCTGCTGCTTCTCGCGATGGCGGCGGTCGCCGTCCTCACCATCTACCGCTACGCCCAGGGCCAGAACGCCGACGAGCCCAAGTACTACTGCCCGATGCACCCCAAGATCACCTCGCCCCTGCCGGGCGAGTGCCCGATCTGCCACATGAACCTCGAGCCGATCCCCGCCGACCGGAAGGGCGCGCCCGGCACGAGCGCGCCGAGCGCCCAGCCGACCCCACCACCCGCGGGCACGGGCGGTCCGGGCCCCGCGCCGTCGGGTGGCTCGAGCGCCGCCCCTGCGAGCGCCGAGCCCCAGGACGGCGCCCGCTACTCCTGCCCGATGCACCCCGAGGTGCGGAGCCGCGACCCCGGCCGCTGCCCCAAGTGCGGCATGTTCCTCGAGCCCATCAAGCCGATGGGAGCGCCGCTCCCCGACGGGACGATGCCCGTGACGCTCACCCTCGACCAGATCCAGGCGATCGGCGTCCGGACCGCGCTCGTCGAGAAGCGTCCGCGCGAACAGAGCCAGCGCTTCGTGGCGACGGTCGAGGTGCCCGACGAGGGGCGCGCCGAGGTGCACGTGCGGACGGAGGGCTTCATCGAGGCCATCCGCGTGAAGGAGCTCGGCGTGAAGGTGAAGGCCGGCGATTTGCTCGCCTCCTACTACAGCCCCGAGATCTACCAGGCCGCGCAGGAGCTCATCGCGATGAAGGCCTTTCCGACCGGCGGAGACTACGCGCCACCGACCGACGCGGCGTACCGGCGCCTCGAGCTGCTCGGGGTCGGTCGCGGAACCGCCGAGCGGATGGCTGCGACCGGCGTCGCGCAGCGCGACATCGGGATCTCGGCCCCGATCGCCGGGCACGTGATCAAGAAGGGGATCGTGCTCGGCTCCCGCGTCATGCCCGACACCGTGTTGTTCGAGATCGCCGACCTCACGAAGGTGTACGTGGTGGCGAGCGTCTACGCGGAGAAGCTCACGAGCATCCACGTCGGCGACGTGGCGCGCTTCGTCAAGAACGGCCTGCCCGATCGGGTGTTCGAGGCCAAGGTCGACCTCATCTACCAGGACGTCGACGTCGTCACGCGCACGACCCGCGTGCGCTTCAAGGTGGACAACAAGGACCTCGCTCTCCGGCCAGGGGACTTCGGCACGGCCGAGCTCGACGCGCGCTCCCTCGGCGACGTGCTCACGGTACCGCTCGACGCCGTCATCGACACCGGGCGGGAGGCCTACGTGTTCATCGTGCTCGGCGAGGGCCGCTTCGAGCCCCGGCGCGTGGCGGTCTGGGCGGAGCTCGACGGACGGCTCGTCATCCGCGACGGCGTGCAAGAAGGGGAGCGTGTCGTGTCGGGCGCGACCTTCCTCATCGACTCCGAGAGCCGCCTCCAGGCCGCCTTCGCCGGCGGGGCGAGCACGCCGGCGGCCGGCGCCCAGGTCTGCGACGCCGATTTCGACCGCACGAAGTACCCCGACAAGTGGCAACGCTGCGTCGACTGCCAGCCGCACCGCTCGATGGGCCGCATGTACGAGGACTGCCTCGAGCAGATCCCGAGACCCTGGAAGTAGGCCCGCGGCATGATCGGCAAGCTCATCGATCTCTGCGCGAAGAACCGCTGGTTCGTCATCTTCGTCTTCTTGGTGGCGGCGTTCGGCGCCGAGTGGACGCGGCGGCGCATCCCGCTCGACGCGACGCCGGACCTGTCGGACACCCAGGTCATCGTCTTCACGGAGTGGATGGGGCGCTCGCCGACGCTCATCGAGGACCAGGTCACCTACCCCATCGCGAGCTCGCTGCTCGCCGCCCCGAAGGTGACGGACGTGCGCGGCTTCTCGATGTTCGGGATGTCGTTCGTGTACGCCGTCTTCGAGGAGGGGACGGACATCTACTGGGCGCGCTCACGCGTGCTCGAGTACATGAGCTCGATCCAGAGCCGCCTGCCTGCCGGCGTGGCACCCACGCTCGGCCCCGACGCGACGGGCGTCGGCTGGGTGTTCCAGTACGCGCTCGTCGACCGCGAGGGCAACCACGACCTCGCGGAGCTCCGCGCGCTCCAGGACTTCACCCTGCGCTACGCGCTCGAGAGCGTGCCGGGCGTGTCGCAGGTGGCGTCGATCGGCGGCTACCAGAAGCAGTACCAGGTGACGCTCGATCCGGAGCGTCTGCGCGCCTTCGGCGTGACCGTGAACGACGTCGCGGCGGCGATCCGCGCCTCGAACTCCGAGGTCGGCGGGCGCGTCATCGAGATGAGCGGCCGGGAGTACTTCGTGCGCGGCCGCGGCTACCTCGGGAACCTCGCGGACGTGGGCGAGATCGCCATCCAGGCGAGCACCTCCGGTGCCGCGGTGCGCGTGAAGGACGTCGGCAGCGTGCGCTTCGGCCCGGACGTGCGCCGTGGCGCCGGGGAGTTCGACGGGCTCGGCGAGAGCGTCGGGGCCATCGTGGTCATGCGCTACGGCGAGAACGCGCTCGACGTCATCGGGCGCGTGAAGGCGAAGATCACCGAGCTCGAGAAGACTCTGCCGGACGGGGTCGAGCTCGTCCCCACCTACGACCGGTCGGGCATCATCGAGCGCTCGATCCACACCCTGAAGACGGCGCTCATCGAGGAGATGGTGGTGGTGAGCCTCGTCATCATCCTCTTCCTCCTGCACTTCAGGAGCGCGCTGCTGCCCATCATCAGCCTTCCGCTCGCCGTCCTCTTGTCGTTCGTCCCGATGTCGCTGCTCGGCGTGCCGTCGACCATCATGAGCCTCGGCGGCATCGCCATCGCCATCGGCGCCACGGTCGACGCCGAGATCGTCATGGTCGAGGCCTGCCACAAGCGGCTCGAGCACGCGCCGAAGAACATGACGAAGCTCGAGCGCCTGGCGCTCTTGTCGAGCGCGGCCAAGGAGGTCACGCCCGCCATCTTCTTCTCGCTCCTCATCATCGCGGTCTCCTTCGTGCCCGTGTTCGGCCTCAACGGTCAGGCGGGCCGGCTCTTCAAGCCGCTCGCCTACACGAAGACCTTCGTCATCCTGTCGGCGGCGATCCTCTCGGTCACGCTCGCCCCGGCGCTGCGCGACCTCCTGGTGCGCGGCAAGATCCGCCCCGAGGCGAAGCACCCCGTCTCGCGCTTCATCATCGCGGGCTACAAGCCCTTCGTCTTCGTGGCGCTTCGGCGCCCCGTGACCACGATCCTCATCGGCGTCTGCGCCATCGCGTCGGCGGTGCCGCTCGCCCTCAGCCTCGGCAGCGAGTTCATGCCGCCCCTCAACGAGGGCGACATGCTCTACATGCCGACCACCCTGCCCGGCGTCTCGATCGAGGAGGCGAAGCGCGCGCTGCAGCGGCAGGATGCGTTGCTCCGCGAGCTACCCGAGGTCAAGACGGTGTTCGGCAAGGCCGGGCGAGCGGAGACGGCGACCGACCCGGCACCGCTCTCGATGTTCGAGACCACCGTGCAGTTGAAGCCGCCCGAGGAGTGGCCGCTCGTCACGACCAAGCGCTGGTACTCATCGTGGGCGCCGGAGTTCCTGAAGAAGGCGCTCCGGCTCGTGTGGGCGGAGGAGCGCCGCGAGACGTGGGACGAGCTCGTCGCCAAGATGGACGCCAAGCTGAAGCTCCCGGGCTGGAAGAACGCCTGGACGATGCCCATCCGGGCCCGCACCGACATGCTGACGACGGGCGTGCGCACGCCGGTCGGCATCAAGGTGTTCGGCCGCGACCTCGAGTCGGTCGAACGGGTGGGCAAGGAGGTCGAGACGGCGGTCGCCTCGGTGCGCGGTACCCGGAGCGCCATCTTCGAGCGCTCGCTCGGCGGCTCGTACGTCGACATCGTCCCGCGGCGCGAGGCCCTGCAGCGCTACGGCCTCGACGTCGACGACATCCAGGTCGTGATCGAGAGCGCCATCGGTGGGGAGCCCGTGACGACCACCGTCGAGGGGCGCGCCCGCTACAGCGTGAACCTCCGGTACAAGCAGGACTTCCGCTCGACGCCCGACGCCATTCGCCGCGTGCTCGTCCCGCTCCGCGCGCCGATCGCCCCGACCGGTGGGGCGGCCGGCACGGCCCCGGCCGGCGGCACCGCAGCCGGCGCTCCGCCCGCGACCCCGGGCGCGGGCATGAGCTCGAACCCCGGCGGCATGGCAGGCGGAGCGACCGGGCCGAGCGGTGCCGGGCGCTACGTCGAACTCGGCGACGTGGCGGACGTGCGCCTGACCGAGGGCCCCCCGATGATCAAGGACGAGGCCGGCCTCATCGTCGGCTACGTGTTCGTCGACGTCGATCCCTCGCGCGACGTCGGGGGCTACGTGCACGACGCCAAGGCCGCCGTGGAACGCGCGCGGCAGGCCGGCGAGCTGACGCTCGGCGAGGGCATGTACCTGAAGTGGACCGGCCAGTACGAGCTACTCGAGAAGATGCAGGAGCGGATGACGATCCTCGTGCCGATCGCCTTGCTCCTCATCGTCCTGCTCCTCTGGTTCCAGTTCCGCCACGTGACCGAGGTGCTGATCGTGCTGCTCAGCATCCCGTTCGCGCTCGTCGGCACCTTCTGGCTGCTCTACCTCCTCGACTACCGGCTCTCGACCGCCGTGTTCGTCGGCATCATCGCGCTCGTCGGCCTGGCCGCGCAGACCGGCATCGTGATGATCGTGTACATCGATCAGGCCTTCTACCGGCGCGTGCGGGCCGGCAAGGTGCGCGACCTCAACGACATCATCTGGGCGCACATGGAGGGCACGGTCATGCGTGTCCGGCCGAAGCTGATGACCGTGGCCACCATGCTCATCGGCCTCGTGCCGCTGCTCTGGTCGTCGGGCACCGGCGCCGACGTGATGAAGCGCATCGCGGCGCCGATGGTCGGGGGCCTACTCACGAGCGCGTTCCTCACGCTCGAGATCATCCCGGTCATCTACACCTACTGGCGCTATGCGCAGCTGAAGCGAAGCCTGCGCACGGGCAAGCCGCTCGCCGAGATCATCGGCCTCCGCGACTGAGCGACCGCACGGCCGCGCCGGTTCGTCGCCGCCCGAGGTCTCCATCTGCGGGCGTGCGTCGTTGGCTCTGAACTTGCATTGATTCCCACTGCGGGCCGCGGGCCCGCGCAAACCTCGACCAGGAGAACACCACGATGTGTCGTTGCACGCTCGGTCTCATGCTTGCGGGCGCGCTCGCCCTCGCCGCCTGCGGCGACGGGGGAGCGAAGCCCACCGTCTCCGCGCAGCCGGACAAGGCCGCGACCCCGCCTGCCTCGGCGACCCCGCCTGCGCCGGCCACCGCGCCCGCAACGAGCCCACAGCCTTTCGCGACCGCCGGGGAAGGCGTCCATGAAGGAACCATCCGCGGCGTCATCAGCGACAGCATGTGCGGCAAGGACCACACCCGCATGGGTGACGACGGCAAGGATCCGGCGGCGTGTACCAAGAAGTGCGTCGGCGCCGGGGCCAAGTACGTCCTCGTGGACGACGACGGCACCGTCTACGCGCTCTCCGACCAGAAGAAGCCCGAGGCGTTCGCCGGCAAGCCAGTCGTGGTCGAAGGACACATCGATCCCAAGGCGAAGGCCATCCATGTGCACTCCCTGAAGGCGCTGTGAGCAGCCGGCACGACCGAGGGCGCCGATGCAGCCGAGCCTCCGCAGCCCGTTCGTGGCGCAGCGCCTCGCCGTCGCACTTCTGCTCGGCGGCATCGCGCTCCTCGTCGTCGAGGTTCGGTTCGAGCACCACGTCGTGCTCGCCGACAAGACGCAGGCGTGGGTGCCTCTCATCTACGGGGCGGCCATGCTCGCGCTCGGCGCGCTCGCCTTGCCGCTCTGGCGGCGCGGCGGGCGCCAAGCGATGGCGTGGGGGTTCGCCTTCGGCGTGCCGCTCGGCGTGGTCGGCTTCTTCTTCCACGCCAAGGGTGACCCCGCCTCTGCGGTCGCAGACCTCTTCCGCATCGTCCTCCGCTCACCGGGCGACATCGTGACCGATGGTGGCGGGCCGCCGATCTTGGCGCCGCTCGCCTGGTTTGGATTGGGATTGCTGGGCGTGGTCGTGTGCATGCCTGTGTATGCGCACGAGCGCGCGCGCGGAGCCGGGACTGCCGACCGCGCTGACACCGCACGTGCGGCTGCGCACGACGAACCGATCGGAGATGACACACATGAATAGTCGCATGCACATGGGTATCATCGCGCTCTGCGCGGCGGGAGTGGCCGTAGCCGCGTGCTCGAAGGGCCCGCCCCCCGCGCCGCCGAGCGCCAGCGCAGCGTCGAGCCCGACGGCTGCGCCGACGACGGAGGGTGCGGTCTTTGCCTGTCCGATGCATCCGGACCAGACAGCCCACGAGCCCGGTCGCTGCGCGACGTGCGGCATGCATCTCGTCGAGAAGGGCGCGCCCTGACCTCGCCTCGTGAGCGCGTGAATGGAGGTGTCACATGACTGCCTGCGATAGTAGCCGTGACGCGTCGTGGCGCGGCCTGATGGTCCCGTGGTGGCTCGCCGTCGCGGCGTGCGGCGCGGGCACGCCCGGTGCCAAGCCGCACGACATGAGCGTGGCGGGGCATCACGCGATGGCCGCGCACGAACATTCCGCGAGCGAGTCCCACGCGAGCCAATTCGATCCGGGCGCAGCGACGGCCGCGGAACGCTGTCGCGCCTTGCGCGCAGACGGTGGCCCGCTCTGCTGGACTTCGCGCGTCAACCCGAGTGCGCAGCACCAGAAGGACGCGGAAGCGCACGCGCGCATGGCAGCGGACCACCGCGCGGCCGCGCAGGCGCTCGTCGATGCCGAGAGCAGGTCGTGTGGCGGCGTCGCCCCGGAGGACCGAGACACCAGCCCCTTCTACCAACGCGAAGACGTGGTGCGCGTGGAGCCGTCCGAGGCGGGCGGCGCGGAGCCGCCACAGTCCGTCACGGTCGTGTTCAGGGCCGTCGACGGCCTCAGCCTCGAGGAACTGCAGCTCGTCGTCGACTGTCATCTGGCGCGCAACGCCTCGCTCGGCCACGCGACGCCGGAGATGAGCTACTGCCCGCTCGCGCTCGAGGGCGTGACCGCCGACGTGGCCGCCGGAGCGGCCGCCGGAGAGCTCGCCGTCACGCTCCGGGCTTCGGACGCAGCCACGCGCGGCGAGCTCTGGCGGCGCGCCAGGGCCCTCGCGCCGTAGGACACTCACGCAACGGGACACGGACTGAGAACCAGGACAGGAGGATTCCATGAAGTATTCGGTGATCGCAGGAGCCGTGAGCTGTGCGCTCGTCGCGCTCGGTCTTGCAGCGTGTCGGCCCGACATGACCGGAGCCGACCAGATGGTCGGGGAAGTGGCCGACGCCCGGGCGGAGCTCGCCGCCCACCATGACGCGACGCAAGCGGCGAGCTCGCTCCCCGACTTGCGACTCGAGGTCGGACGGCACGAGGCCGCGTGGGGCGAGATCATGGCGGGCATGATGGACGCCATGGCGGACATGGGCATGTGCGGCGCCATGGCCGAGATGCAGAGCATGATGGACGACATGCACGGCATCGTGACGCACCACGACGCGGAGCTCGACGCCGCCACAGTGCTCGGAACCGGGCAGGCAGCCTGCGACACGTACGTACTGGCCATGAACGACGAGCTCGACTCCATGATGGGCACCATGGACCAAGGCGGCTGCATGATGCAGTGACGCCATGCGCCACCCCAGCAGCGCCAGGAGCCTCGATGCGCTCGAACGATGTGCCTGAAGCGCGGACCGCCACGACATCCGGCGCCGTGAGCCTGCGTGAGCCGGGACGGCAGGTGCAGCGCTATGGTAGACGCGCGCGCAGCTACGACCGGGAGACCTGGCTCATCAACGCCCTCATCGGGCGCGCCTGGCGGCGGCGGCTCTTCGACGGCGCCTCGGGCCGACTGCTCGAGGTCGGCGTCGGCACGGGAGGGAATTTCCGTTTCTACCCGCCGGCGCTCGAGGCGCACGCAGTCGACCTCACCCCCGCGATGGTCGCGGTGGCCGAGGAGCGGGCCTCCGACCTCGGCACGCACGTGACGCTCTCGGCGATGGACGTGTGCGCCCTCGATTTCCCGGACGCCAGTTTCGACCGCGTCGTCGCCACCTGCGTGTTCTGCTCGGTACCCGATCCGGTAGCCGGCTTCCGCGAGCTCCGGCGGGTTCTCCGACCCGGCGGTCAAGTCCGTCTCATCGAGCACATGCGCCCCGAGAGCCGTCTCCTCGGTCCCATCTTCGACCGCCTCGACGGCCCCTTCTACCGGCGCATGGGCTTTCACATCGCCCGCCGGACCCTCGGCGCCATCGCCGAGGCCGGGCTCGCCGTGCGCCTCGACCGCGTGCGGCTCTTCGGCATCTTCCACTACCTCGAGCTCGAGAACGGAGCCGGATCATCGTGTGCTGTCTCCTGACCGTCCTGCTCGCGGCGCTCGTGTTGCTGGTCGCCGCGCCGTTTCTGCTCGGCGCGCAGCTGGTGCGCCGGGCGCGCCGAGCCATGGCGAGGCGCCCGGTGGGCGTCCCGGGCCAGGGCCCAACCGGCGCGGATCCGGTCCGAGGCGGCCCCAAGTGTTCTCCGCCTCCCAGCACGCCCGGCGCGGCGAACCTGCCCTCAGCGGCAAGCCGCGCCCGAGTGCCAACTGCACAATATTCCGAAGCTGCTGCAGACTAATCTCAAGTCCGTCGACGCGGCGCTGCGTCTCGGCTCGCGACTCCCCCAAGACCCCGTGACGCCGGCGGGCAGAAGATGGCTGGCATGGCCCGTGCTTGCGCGCCGCCGGGCATCGTCGACACCACGACCTCATGGGGTCGAGGCGGTCGAGCCGGGCCCGCGCAGCCTGACTACCCCCGTAGATCCGCAGCGGGCGGAGGAGATCCTTGCCGTGAACCATGCTCATCCGCGATCGAAGCGACCGGTCGCGCTCGCGTTCGTGTGCCTCGCCCCGCTCGGTTGCACGAGCTCCGAGCTACCCACGGCCGACGAGCTCCTCATCGTGCAGTCGCGCATCATGGGGGGCTACGTCGACCCGGATGACGCCGCAGTCGTGGGCATCTACGACATGCAGGTCGGCGGCATGTGCTCCGGGTCCCTGCTGGCACCGAACCTCGTGCTCACGGCCCGGCATTGCGTGTCGTCGAGCCCGGAAACCGTGGCCTGCGGCAGCGCCACGCCCGGCGGGATCCACGCGGCCAGCGGCTTCTACGTCACCACGGAGACCGCGTTCCCGTCCGATGCATCGGGCTACCACGCGGCACGTGAGGTGGTCGGCCTGCCCATGGATCCCGCCTCGCCCGACCCGCTGCTCAACGAGGAAGACCTCTGCGGCCGGGATCAGGCCCTCATCATCCTCGTCGACAACATCGAGCCGAGCGAGGCAACGCCCCTCGTCCCGCGGGTCGATTCGTCGCTCGCGGCGGGCGATGGGTACTCCGCCATCGGGTACGGCGCCACGAACGACGCGGGCTCCGGCTCCGGCATGCGCCGCCGGCGAGACGGCCTGTTCGTCGACTGCGTCGCCGACGCGTGCCCCGCATACTCCACGAAGAGCTCCGAGTGGATCGGCGACACGGGGATCTGTCAGGGCGACTCCGGCGGTCCGGCGATCGACCTTGCGAACAGAGTCGTCGGCGTCACCTCGCGCGGAAGCTACGGCTGCGACAGTCCCGTCTACGGGCACGTGTTCGGCTGGGCCGATTGGCTCAAGGACACCGCGGTCTACGCCGCCGAGCTCGGCGGCTATCCGCCGCCACCCTGGGCGACGGGCTGGCCTACGTCGCCCGAGTTCGGTGGCACGGTCGGCTCGGCGTGCGACTCGCCGGAGTGCACGTCCGGCATCTGCGTCGCGGGCGAGCCGCCCACCTGCACGCGACTCTGCGACGCCACGACTCCTTGCCCGGAGGGCTACTTCTGCGACGAGGCGAACCTCGGCGTGTGCCTCGAGGTGCCTGCCCCGCCCGAGCAACCGGCCGCCGAGACCGGCGACGCCACCGCGGGCTGCGCGATCTCGGCGTCACCGCGCGAGCCTTCATCGAGCCGCGGCAACCCGTGGGCGGGCGCCCTCGCGCTCGGCGTGCTCGTCGCTTCGCTACACCGACGACGCCGCCGCGCCG
Source organism: Polyangiaceae bacterium (assembly GCA_020848455.1). GTDB lineage: Bacteria > Myxococcota_A > Polyangia > Polyangiales > Polyangiaceae > JACRDA01. The sequence continues at coordinate 5,096 of JADLAB010000093.1, read as the reverse complement.
CACGATGACACCACATCGCCCCTCGGCGCCCGCCCTGCCGATGCACCCACCTCCACGCGCTGGCGCCGCGCGTGCCTGACGCCTGGCGCGCCGCGTCACCGCGGGGCGCCCCGTGGCCTTCGCGGCAGACCCCCGGAGCGGCGATCCGCTGTCGGGGTCGGGTGTCTTGCGGAACCCCCGGACGGATGGCAGAGTCGCGCGGCCAGAGAAGGAAGGAGAAAATTCCATGGGAGACGTCATCCGACCGAGTGCTGCAGTCGATCTGATCTTCAAGGATGCGCGCGACGCGCTGACCGCCGCCATCGCCAAGGGCGGCACGGTGAAGGACCGCGCCGAGCAGGGCCTGGCACCCGTCGTGGCGATGGTCGCGGCAACGGAGGCCGAGCTGCTGGCAGCGCGGGAGACGCTCGCGCCGCTGGCGGCCGCGGTCGCCGCGGAGAACGATCGGGCCGACGCGAGCATCAATCGTATCTACGACGACACCTGGAACGACGTCGGCCGCCCAGCGAACGATCGCTACCTGGCGCTCATGTATCCGGGAGGTGCCGGCTACTACACGGACGGGGACACGCCTGGCCAGGGCACGCGCATGGAGCTTCTGGCGAAGCTCTACGACCGCAAGCTCCATCCGAAGCTGACCGCGGAGCAGGCCCAGGCGTATGCCGCCCGGATCCGCGAAGCCGCGACGGCGCTGAAGGCGGACATCGACGCCGCCGCAACACCAGCCGCCAACGTCGCGCTGCTCGAGCGTGTCCGGACGGCGCTCGGACGCATCGCGCAATTCGAGCTCGCCAACCTCAAGCGCAGCTTCAAGAACGACGGGATGAACGAGGCGGCGATCCACGCGATCATCCCGGATCGCCCGGTTGCGAAGAAGCCGAAGAAGCCCGCGCCCCCAGTCGACCCGGAGCCGACGGCGTAAGTTGCGGAACTTCCGCCTGTTCCGGCCTACGACGCCTGAGATACCGCACTTGCGGAGGCACCGGCCTCGGTTTCTGACGGGTCGTCGAGAGCTCTCGGAGACGCCGGGTCGGCTCCTCGAGCCGACATGGTCGGCTTGCGGGAACGTCGGGGGGCTGTCGGCGACCGCCCTCCAACCCTGCGTCTTCGACAGCCGGCCTTGCCAGTGACCCAGCGGCGGGCGCCACGCTAGCCACACCGGCCAGCCCGGCCGGTTGGCCGCCGGGTGAAGGCGGGACTGCCTGCGGGCGGCGGCGGATCGAGAGGTGACGAAGGCGTCGAACGCCGTGCCTGCCTCAGGATCGACCGCGTGCGCATGGGCGGGTCCTACGCCGCCGTGGGACGTGCTCGGTTTTCGGCGTTCACATGCGGTGTCTCGGCGCGAGCGGCAGCGCCCGCGCCGAGGATCGTCGCGACCTTTGCAGGATCCGGTCTCCTGACCTCGCCGGGCGTCCGCGCCGAACGCACTCGTCATGCAAGACCATCGAAGACGGCGCTCCGAACCCGAACCCTACCCGCCGACCGCGCGGCCGCGCCGCGCGGCGGCGCCACTCGGCGGCTCCGCCCCCTCGCGGCGTATCCCGTATTTGGCCACACGGTTCGCGAGGACATGGCGCGGAACGCGGAGATACCGCGCGGCGAGGTTGAGGTTCCCGTGCTGGCCCGCGAGCACCCGCTCGATTACGCGCCGTTCGAGGTCGACGAGGCTGAGCCCGTCCTCCGGCAGCGGCGGCCAGTCCCGGCACGCTTCGGGCAAACGGCTGGGATGCGTCGGAACGGATGCCACCGCCGGCTCCGCGGGCAGCTGCGCGGCCACGAGACGGTCGCCCTCACACAACGTGACGAGCCGTTCGCACACGTTGTGCAACTGGCGCACGTTGCCCGGCCACGCGCGCCCACGCAGTGCCGCGATGACGTCCTCCGGTACCGCGAGCTCGCGTCCCTCCGATAGCTCCGCCACGAAGTGCCGCACGAGGGGCTCGACCTCCTCGAGCCGCTCGCGCAACGGCGGCAGCGCGATGTCCACGACCTTGAGCCGGTACAGCAAGTCCGCGCGGAACTGGCCCAGCGCCACGAGCTCGACGAGATCGCGGTGGGTTGCCGCGACCACGCGGACGTCGACCTCGACGGCGCGGTCGGCGCCGAGCACATCCACGACGCCGTCCTGGAGCACGCGCAAGAGCCGGCCCTGCACCGCCCGCGGGAGCTCGCCAATCTCGTCGAGAAAAATGGTGCCGCCGTGCGCCTGCCGGAACCGCCCCGGCCGTTCCCGCACCGCCCCGGTGAAGCTGCCCACAGCGTGCCCGAAGAGCTCCGACTCGATGAGCGCCGGCGGGATCGCAGCGCAGTTGACCACGACGAACGGTCGGCGCGCGCGGCGGCTGCGCGCGTGCAGGCGGCGCGCGATGAGCTCCTTGCCGGTACCGGTCTCCCCCGTGACGAGCACCGTGATGGCCGTCGGCGCCACGCGGTCGCAGATCTCCAGCACCCGGCTCATCGCCGGCGACGCCACGACCATGGCGCGCTCGACACCGCCTCCGGCGGCCCGCAGGGCCCGCAGATCGGCGCGTAGCGCCGCGCGCTCGAGCGCCCGCTCGACCCGCAGAAGCAACTCCTCCCGTCCGAAGGGCTTCGGGACGAAGTCCTGCGCGCCGAGTCGCATGGCGGCGACGGCGGTCTCGAGATCTGCGAACGCAGTCACCAGGATCACGGGCACCTCCGGGGCGCGCGCCTGCACGGCGCGCAGCACGCCCATCCCGTCGAGGCCAGGAAGGCGCAGGTCCGTGATGACGACCGCGTGACGCACCGGATTGAAGACGGCCGCGGCGCGCGTTCCGTTCTCCTCGGCGTCGACGTCGTAACCGGCGCCGCGCAGATTGAAGACCGCAACCTCCCGCCCCGCTCGGTCGTCCTCCACGAGCAGCACGTGGCTTCTGGCCTCGATGGTCATCGCCGGCGCTCTCCACGCTCCTCAAGGAGGCTGCCCACGGGATCGCGTGACGCGTCCCTGGCCGCTCCGAGCTCCTCGAGGCGGTCGCGCATCGTCCGCACACACGGCAGAGCCTCGAGGTCGACTCCTTCGACCGCGTGGTCGTGGCCGTAGATGGCCACGCGCAGACGCACCGGCACGCTCTGCGAGGTTTGCGGCCCAATGGCCGAAGCGCCGGGACTGCGCACGACCGTGGCACACGGTCCGCGGAGCGCGTGCTCCGCGATGGCCACGAGCGCCGCGCACACCAGCGCTTCTGCAGCGCGCGCGCCGTGCCAGATCCAAAGAATCGGTAGTGCCCTGCCGCTGAGCTCGACCTCGTGGCCGCTGCTGCGATAGACGCCAGCGTCGTCCGACCGTTCGGCCCTGTGGAGCGACCAGGACACGTGGTATGCGCGCACGAGCGACCCCAGCCTGGGCCGCTCTCGCGCCCGACGGCACGGCGCCGATGTATGGGGAGCGTCGCCGGGCGTGGCAGCATGCGACACAGCGCCGTCCGACGGCTCCCATTCGTGCAGCAGCGATACTACCTGTCTCGTTTTGCTGCGCATGTCGTCCTGCCCTCCGGCCGCCGCGTGTCCGCACTCAACTGCACGAGACGTGCCAGACCCTCCAGAAGTGCCGTAAAACACGCGATGCGCAAGCCTGGCGCGCGCGGGCCGATCCAGAATGGGGCCTCGGCACCCAGTGACTGGCACCCGCCTTGCTGACGGACTTGCGCACAACTGGAGGTGACTCGTGGCGCACACGGACATGCTACTCTGCTCGGCCCTGCTTGCCGTCTCGACCCAGGCCTGTGCTGCCGAGGTCGTGGTCGACGGCGCACTTGCCGCGGGTGACGAAGGCGCCAGCGGTGGAGGCCGCGCGAGCGTCTGCGAGCCGTGCGCAGACACGCATTGCTCCCATTGTTACCTCCAGGGATTCGACGACACGTACGTCTGCGGGCCGGACGCGCCTCCGCCCGGCCCAAGCTGCTGGTCCCTCGACGAAGTGCACGTCGACGCCTCCGGTGGCACTCATACGTGTTTCTACTGTCCGTGAGGCCCATGCCGCGGCGTCGGCACGGGACTTGCTGTGCGTGCGCCCGCCCCGGCCGGGTAGCCGCGGAGCGTCGGAGGAAACCATGTCGTCCAAGCGTGCCTTGCTCGCAGTCGCCGCCGTCACCGTGCTGCCGTCCTTCCCCCGCCCTGCGCGCGCCGCCACCGGCGACGTCGTGACGAGCTTTCCCTCGTCCTTTCCGAGCCCCGATTGCTTGATGTGGGACGGCTCGTTCCTGTGGGCGACCGACTGCTCCTACTCCCGGATCGACAAGGTCGACCCTGTATCGGGGCAGGTGGTCGGGAACATCGACATCGCTGGCGTGAGCTCCGACGAGCTCGCTTGGGACGGGGAAGCGATGTGGGTCAGCGATCACACGGCGACGGAAATGCCGGGGATGAACGCGCCGCCACCCCGCCTGTACCGCGTCGATCCCGCGTCCCAGGCCGTGCTCAGCTACTTCGACGCACCAGGTCAGGCGAAGTACCCGATGGGCGTCGCCTGGGACGGTGAGGCGGTCTGGAACGTCGATACCTGGGACAAGCTCATCTATCGCCTCGACCCCGGCACGGGCGCCGTCCTCCGGTCGCTGCCAGCACCGGCGAGCGGCAGTTGCGGAATGACCTGGGACGGCGCGTGCCTGTGGTTGAGCGACGCTGCGACCGACGGACTCGTCTATCACATCGATCCCGTGAACGGGGAGGTGCTCCGCACCTTCGCCGGCCCGGGCGGCCCCGGGCACCAGGCAACCGGAGTCGCCTGGGACGGGAGGCACCTTTGGGTCCACGATGAAGCGGTTGGGCGCGCCGCCATCCACCAGCTCGAGATCGAGGACATCACCGAGGCGGGGCGCTGCGCCGGGGCCTTTCAGCTCCCCGACCCAAGCCCGCCGGGCAGCGCCCCAGCCGAAGAGGCCACGGCCAGCGCGGGCTGCAGCGTGTACATGCTCCGAGCGGCGGATCGCGCTTCGCCCTGGGCCGCCGGCGCTGCGGCGGCCCTTCTCGCTTACGCCGCGCGCCGACGGCGCAGCACCCGGTAGCTAACGCTAGGACGGTAGAACGGCGTCGAGCAGCTCGGCTGTGGCCGCTGAGAGGAGCGGCCACAGCCG